>DLBY01000103.1:22505-34413 GCA_002480345.1 Phycisphaerales bacterium UBA7812
GGCGCGCGCACCGACGACATGGACCGGATCGACAACGATGTCTTCCGCGATCCGACGCACGACGTCGAGGACTTCACCGCCGACAACGGGGAGATCAAGGCGCTGCGGAACGGTTCGTACGGGTACAACTACCACTACCTCGGCAACACGCGCGACCAGGGGCCCGGCGGCTCGGCGGCGAACTTCCCGGTCCGCGACGCGATGGTCCGTGCCCACTCGCGGACGGTTTCCTTCGCCGACAGCATGGGCAACCAGAACCGGATCGCGACGACCGGCAACCGGGAGCACGCGTACACGCTCGACCCGCCCCGTCTGGACACCGAGCACAACGGGGCGACGACCTTCGCGCAGGACGACGGGCCCAGCCCCGCCGACCCGCGCCACGGGGGCAAGGCGACGGTCGCGTTCCTCGACGGGCACGCGAGCCGGATGACGCAGATCGAGCTGGGGTACATCCCGGATCCGAACCCGTCCGCTGGCGGGCGCCCGGTGGTGGGGCGCGTGCTCGAGGACCTCGGGGACAACGCGCTGTGGAACGGTCTCGGGTTCGACGCGTTCGCGGAGGATGAGGGCGGACTGATCCGGCCCTGAGGGCGGACACTCCGGGCGCGGCGGTCGGGGGCTACGCTTGCCCGGCTGCGGTCACGGCCCTGACGGAAATCCAGACACGGAGCGGCGTCGCGCGGGGAATCCGCGACCGGGGCCGGATGCTGCATGTTCGATCGACTCTCCGACGGTTTCAACGGCGTGTTCCGCAAGCTCAGCGGGCAGGGGACCATCTCCGAAAAGAACATCGCGGACGCGATGGACGAGGTGCGCACGGCGCTGCTCGAGGCGGATGTGCACTTCGATGTGGTCAAGGACTTCGTCGAGGGCGTGAAGGCGGACGCCCTGGGGCGTGAGGTGACCAAGAGCCTCAAGCCCGGACAGGAGATGATCGGCATCGTCCACCGGAGGCTGGTGGGGCTGCTGGGGGGCGATCCCGACGCGGACCCGCAGGCGGCGATGGAGAAGAGCCTCGGGCAGCCGACCGGCGCGGGGATTATGAAGGTCGACCCGGGGCCGACGGTCGTGATGATGTCGGGCCTCCAGGGCTCGGGCAAGACGACGACCTGCGGCAAGCTCGCGGCGGTGCTGAAGAAGGAGGGCCGGAAGGTCATGCTCTGCGCCGCGGACCTGCAGCGCCCCGCGGCGATCGAGCAGCTCGAGATCGTCACCAAGGGCGTGAACGACGCGGTCGCGAAGGGGCCCGAGGTCCTGTTCCACGGCGAGCCCGATCAGGCGAAGGCGTACGGCGAGGCGGTGAATGTCGCGGTGAAGGTCTGCCAGCGTGCGCTCAAGTCCGCCCGCGAGCAGGGCGTCGATGTGCTGATCCTCGACACCGCGGGGCGACTGCATGTCAACGACGAGCTGATGCAGGAGCTGCACCTGGTCAACCGGGCGATGACGCCGCACCACATCTTTCTGGTCGTCGACGCGATGACCGGTCAGGACGCGGTGAACAGCGCCAAGGCGTTCCACGAGCGGCTCACCGTCGACGGCGTGATCCTGACGAAGTTCGATTCGGACACCCGCGGCGGCGCGGCGCTTTCGGTCAAGCAGGTCACCGGCGCGCCGATCAAGTACATCGGGGTGGGGGAGAAGGTCGACGCGCTCGAGGCGTTCCATCCGGAGCGGATGGCGGGTCGCATCCTGGGCATGGGGGATGTCGTGTCTCTGGTCGAGCGGGCCCAGCAGGAGGTGAGCGAAGCCGAGGCGGAGAAGATCAGCGAGAAGATGGCGCGGGGCGAGATGGACATGGAAGATTTCATGAGCCAGCTCAAGACCCTGCGCCGGATGGGCTCGATGAAGCAGCTCCTCGGGATGCTTCCCGGCGTGGGGGGGATGCTCAAGGACGCGGACATCGACGAGGGGCACCTCAAGCGGGTCGAGTCGATGATCCAGTCGATGACCGCCGAGGAACGCAAGACGCCCAAGATCATCAGCGCGAGCCGTCGCAGGCGGATCGCGCAGGGCTCGGGGAGCGATCAGCCCGCGGTGGGGCAGCTGCTCAAGCAGTTCGACGCGATCAACCAGATGGCGAAGCACATGAGCGGCGCGAGCGGGGCGGGGCGCATCGCGGCGGCGAAGCAGATGGCAGCCGCGGGCGGCATGCCCGGCATGGGCCTGCCCATGATGAAGACCAAGGGCTCGACGAAGTCGAGCAAGCGGCGCGTCAAGCAGCGCAAGAAGCGGCGGTGACGCCCCGCTGCACGCGGGCTTCAACCCCAGTTGGAGCGGCACGCGAATCGGGCTGTTTGCCGTCGATTTACGATTCTCAGCCCGTGCGCCTCAGGGGCAGCCTGCGAGGAACGCGGAGATGAACGCGGTCACATCGGCGAGGTCGTAGATATTGTCGGGGCGTCGGTCCGCGAGCGGATCGGCGGAGAGGAAGGCGTCGACGAAGACGGTGATGTCCGCGAGGTCCACGAGCCCGTCGTGGTTCAGGTCTCCGGGGCAGACCTCGGCGAGCGGGTTGGCGAGGGTGAACGCGTCGCTCCGCTCGAGGAAGATGTCGTCGAGGTAGACGGGGCCGAAGTTGGTCCCGCTCGCGCCGCCCGAGGTCTTAACATAGAACGAGACGAGCGAACTCGCATCCCCGGCCCGGAAGGCGAAGAGGTCGTTGCCCGTGATGGTTGCGAGGCGGTCGTCCGTCGTCGCGTCTTCGCTCGCCCGGCTGTGCATCCAAATGGCGAATGTGTTCGTGTCCGTCTCCACGCGGACCCAGAGGTTGTACCAGGTGCCCGAGTCGAGTTGGGCGATGTTCTCGTAGTTGCCCCCGTCGTCGTCCCAGGCGCGCAGGTCGAGATTCGGGGTGCTGTTCGCCATCCCGATCTCGGGTGCGAAATCGCTGTACTCCCGGGGATGGAGCAGGTGGGAGAGACCGACCGAGAAGGTCTGCTTCTCCGCGACGCGAAGGCGGAAGAACAGCGTGCGGGCCGTGCCGTCCGGGACCGCGAGCCCGGCGTCGGAGAGTGACCGGTAGAGCGTGGACGAGGACGACGGGATGAGAGCGACGCGGTTCAGCGGGTCGAGGGGGTCGACCGCGACGCTGTTGTCGCCGCCCGCGGAGTCCCAGCCGTCCTGGCCGTCGATCAGGCCGAGCGCGTCGTTCTCGAAGTTCTCGAACAGGGACCATTGTGCGGAGGCGGGGCCGCAGGCCAGCAGGCCTGCGAGCAGCGTCGGCGCGCCGGCGAAGCGGGACGCGATCATGGCGTTCCCTTTCCTCCCGGTCTCATCACCCGCGATCGCCCCGCTCCGTGCGGGAGCGCAGCGGACACCGGGACCGAAAATTCTAGATCGGTCGATGCGGAATACAAGGAACTCGGCGGTGGGGGTGCGGGTGTGTCCGTCCGATGGCTGCATCCGACCCGCCTTCACGCCCGATCCGCGTCGATGGAGCGGGCGTCGTTCCCCGCTATGCTCCCGCGGACCCCTTCCGCCCTTTCACCCGGAGATCGCCCGCATGCGGATGCTCACCCGATCGCTGTTCCTGTCGTTCCCCTTGTTCCTCGCGGGGCTTTCGTTGTTGGCCTGCGAGAGCGCCCCGAGGCAGGCCGGGCGCGACGATGCGCCCCCGTACGCCCGCGAGATCGACTACGGCCCGCGCGAGGAGGCCCGCCGGCCCGCGGGCCTGACCGTCGAAAGCCTGTTCGAGCCCATGGACTACGCGACGCCCAACGAGCGGCGTCTGGGGTCCGGCGCGCCGGGGCCCGACTACTGGCAGCAGCGCGTTGACTACGACATCGATGTTCGCATCGACGCGGAGACGGACACCATCCACGGCACGCAGCGGGTGACCTATCACAACAACAGCCCGCACGCGCTCGATTTCTTCTGGATCCAGCTCGAGCAGAACCTGTTCAACCCAAACTCCCTCGGCGCGCGCTCGCACACGCCCCGCGGCATCCTCCGCGGTCGGCCCACCTTCGAGGGCGGGTACACGATCCCGTGGATCCGCAGCGGCGGGCGGGACCTCGAGTTCGAGGTCTACGACACGCTTGCGCGCGTCGAACTGCCCGACCCGATCGAGCCGGGCGAGGTGTGGGCGTACGAACTCGAATGGTCGTTCCAGGTTCCTCCCTACCTCCGGCGAATGGGCGTCGAGGAGGTCGAGCAGGGCAAGGTCTTCGAGCTCGCCCAGTGGTTCCCCCACGCGTGCAACTACGACGATGTGCACGGCTGGAACACGCTGCCCTATCTCGGGACGGGCGAGTTCTACACCAACTTCGGCGATTACACGGTCGATGTCACCGTGCCGGCGTCGTATGTCGTGACCGCGACGGGCGTGCTGCAGAACGAGTCGGAGGTGCTCGCGCCGAAGGTCCGCGAGCGCCTGGCGCAGGCGATGGTGAGCGACGAGCCCGTCTGGATCATCGCGCCCGACGAGGTGGGCGACCGCTCGATGCGGCTGCGTGATACAGGCGAGCAGACCTGGCGGTTCTTTGCGGAGGATGTGCGCACCTTCGCGTTCGCCGCGAGCGACGCGTTCATCTGGGACGCGTGCAAGGCGGATGTGACGGACAAGGACGGGACCGTGCGCGCGGTGCGGGTGCAGTCGCTGTACCCCAAGGAAGCCGAGGTCTGGTACGCCGATCACGAAGACGGCGGCAGCACTCGGATCCTGAAGCATTCGATCGAGTTCTACAGCGATTTTCTCTACCCGTATCCGTACCCCCACATGACGAATGTGAACGGGCCCGAGGACGGGATGGAGTACCCGATGATTGTGTTCTGCGGCGCGCGCACGAGTGTGCGCGGGATGCAGGGCGTGACCGATCACGAGGTGGGGCACTCGTGGTTCCCGATGATCGTCAACACCGACGAACGCCGGCATGTGTGGATGGACGAGGGGTTCAACACCTTCATCAACACCTACGCGCGGGCGGACCTGCGCCAGTCCGGACTGGATCTGAACCGTTCGCGGCGGCAGACGCTCGAGGTCGCGCGGGCGACGAACCCGCAGCCCGTCGTGCTCGCGCCGGACTACATGTGGCGCCGCTGGGTCGGCAACCTCGGCTACCGCAAGACGGGCATGGGGCTCGTGCTGCTCCGGGAACTGATCTTGGGCCCCGAGCGGTTCGATACCGCTTTTCGCGAGTACATCGACCGCTGGGCGTTCAAGAGCCCCCGCCCCGATGACTTCTTCCGCAGCATGGAGGACTCCGCGGGCATGGACCTGGGCTGGTTCTGGAAGGGCTGGTTCCTGGGCACGGGCGCTGCGGACTTCGCGGTGACGAACGCCGAACTGGCCGAGGACGGCGAGAGCGGGCTGATCACCTTCGAGAACCTGGGCGAGGTCGTGCTGCCGGTGCCCTACCGGGTGACCTTCGAGGACGGCGAGGTGGTGGATTACGAACTGCCGGTGCAGTCGTGGGCGCAGACGAACACCTGGGTCGCGATCGTGGACGCCGGGGGCCGGGAGATCCGGAAGGTGGAGATCGATCCGGGGTTGCTGATTCCGGAGGATGACAAGCGGAACAATGTGTGGGAGTGGTGAGAAGCGGTCCGGAGCACGATCGATTACATCAACGAGCCCCTCGCGCAAGCGAGGGGTTCTTCGTTGGGCGCCACCCCTCGCTCGCGCGAGGGGCTCGTTGAGGAACGCGGATCCGCTAGAGAATCAGAAGGCAGATCGCCTGCGTCGCGATCAGCGCGTACCCACCCGCGAACAGGTCGTCGATCAGCACACCCCAGCCTCCCGGCAGTTTCTGGAGCCCGCCCGCCGGGGGGGGCTTGAGGATGTCGAAGAACCGGAAGGCGAGGAACGAGACCGACAGCGCGAAGGCGAGCGGCCAGAGGGTTGCGATGAACGAAGCATCGCCCCCGAAGACCGGCGCGGCGACCGGAAGGGCGATGAGCGCGATGCATTGGCCCGCGGTCTCGTCGGCGACGACCCAGCCCGGGTCTTTCTTGCCGTAGTACGCCTCGGCCCATTCGCCGAAGACGACGCACGCGGCCGACGACGCGAGGCAGACGGCGGCGAGGGCGGCGTGGTAGAGGAGCGGGTGTTCGTGGGGGCCGAGCCCGAGGAGGATGAGCCCGCCGGCGAGGGCGACGGGGGGGAGGGATCCCCAGGTGCCGGGTGCAGGGCGGAGGTGGCCGAGCCCGAGGACGGTGACGGCGTGCCAGCGGTGGTCGTGGGGAGCGGGGATCATGGCGGCGAGTCTACGGGTTCGCGGGTGCCCTGATCAGCCCCGCGATGCGGGTGAGGTAGGGGACGAGTGAGATCGCGGTCGCGATCGTCGCGGCCCACGCGGACCAAACCGCCAGCGGGCCCGCTTTGGCGGACATCGCGATGTCGATCAGGATCAGCGGCACCGCGAGGGACTGCAGGATCATCTTGATCTTGCCCGACCACGCGGCGGAGAAGTCGACGCCCGATGACTCGAAGACGGACCGGGCGGTGGTGACAAGGAGTTCGCGGAAGAGGATGACGACCGCCATCCAGGGGGCGACGCCCGAGATATCGCCCAGGTCGCGCCCCGCGAGCATGACGAAGGCCCCGAGGATGAGGACCTTGTCCGCGAGCGGATCCATGATGCGCCCGAACTTGCTGATCGCGTTCCACTTGCGGGCCAGGTAGCCGTCCGCGGCGTCGGTGATCGCGGCGATGACGAACAGCCCGAGCGACCAGAACGCCCAGCTGCGCGGCGCACCGGTCGGGTCGGGGGTCGTGTCCGCGAGCGCGAGGATCACGATGAAGACCACGGTGAGCGCGAGGCGGGCGAGCGTGAGCGCGTTGGGGACGCGGCGGCGCCAGCCTGTCGCTGGGGGCATTGCGGGGGGGGCAGCGGACATCGACGGATGGTATCGGAGCGGCGCGGGGCGGTCGGATGATCCCCGCGGGATCGGGAATCGGACGGGGATCTGACGCTCCCGGTTGCCGCTTGTGCGGGGGGGTTCTATCCTCCGGTTCCTTACGGGCCCTTGGCGGTCCGGGCGGCTTCGCACGGCCACCCCGACGGGCGCCCCAGGCGGGGAACCCACGCGGGAAACCAGGATTCAGACTTGGACGCTGCAACGCTCGAATCGACGATCCACCCGCTTCTCCTCTATGTCGCGTGTGCGGTCGGCGCGCTCGGCGTGATCATCGCGATGCCCCGCAAAGGCGTGAGCCCCGCCCTGATCGGGGGCGTTCTCGCGGCGGCGGCGGCGGGCATGGTCATCATGGGCCTGCTGCTGACCCGTCCCGAGGGCGCGGGGATGCCCAACCTGTTCTTCCATGCCTTCGCGATCCTGGCGCTGGGCGGCGGGTTGCGGATGATCACGCATCCCAAGCCGGTCTATGCGGCGCTCTACTTCATCCTGACGATCATCGCCTCGAGCGGGCTCTATCTGCTCTTGAGTGCGGAGTTTATGGCGTTTGCCCTGATCATCATCTACGCGGGCGCGATCCTGATCACCTACCTGTTCGTCATCATGCTCGCGACCCAGTCCCCCGACGAGACGCAGGACGAGGCGCTGAGCGTGTACGACTCGACCGCGCGGGAGCCCATCGCGGCGACGACCGCGGGATTCGTCCTGCTCGCGTTGCTCACGACGATGCTCTTCCGCGGGACGGGTGGGCTCCCGATCCGCCCCGGGCTGGATTCGTCGGACGCGATCCTCGCGAGCCTGCCCGGCAAGGTCGAGGACGCGCTGCTGCGTGATCTGCGCGAGGCGGAACTGCTGGACGAGTCCGAGGGCTTCGCACGGATGGGGGACACCGGCAAGCTCGTGATCGACACCGAGGCACGCACGATCCTCGCGGCCCCGCTCGTCATCGAGGGGGCGGCCGACGAGATCGTCGAGACGAACCGGTATGTCGAGGTTCCCGAGGAGATGTGGCCCGAGGAACTCGAGGGGACCAATGTCGAGGCGTTGGGTCTCAACCTTCTGGGCGAGCACCCCATGACGATCGAGATCGCGGGCATCGTGCTGCTGATGGCGATGCTGGGCGCGACGGTGCTTGCCCGCAAGCAGGTGGACCTCGAAGAAGAAGCCAAGGCGCGTCAGCAGCGTCGCCTGGCGGTGGAGGGCCGGCGGTGATCCAGGCAGGGTTCGAAACCGGTCTTCTTCTCGCTCAGGCGCCCTTCCCCGAGGCGATGGGCGCCGCGACGCTGAACCACTATCTGTTCGTCAGCGCCGCGATGTTCGCGCTCGGGCTCATCGGGTTCATGACGCGACGCAATCTGATCATCATGTTCCTGTGCACCGAACTGATGTTCCAGGCCGCGGGGCTCGCGATGATCGCCTTCGGGCGGTACCACATGAATTTCGACGGGCAGACCTTCGTGATCTTCGTGCTGACGATCGCGGCGGCCGAGGCGGCGATGGCGCTCGCCCTGGTCGTCCTGCTGTTCCGCAAGCGGGAGAGCCTGGACGCGGACCTCTGGGCGGAACTGAAGGGCTAAAGGGGAATAGACGGCCATGACGGGCGCGATCCTTGACACAGCCTTCGCCGCGGCGTTCGCGCTCGCGGAACCCGCGGCTGACGCGGCGCACGGCGCGGCGACGCACGCGGGCGATCACGGCGCCGGGCACGGCGGCATGAGTGGGGGCGCACTCATGGCGCTGATCCCGCTGCTTCCGCTCTTCGCGGCGGCGCTCGTGGGCCTGCTCGCCTGCTTCAACGAGAAGAGCAAGCTGCCCGCGTACGCGAGCGTGGGCATCCTGGGCGTCTCGTTCCTGCTCACGCTGATCACTTACCTCGGGTGGGACGGTCACTCGGTGATCCGTGTCGGCCTGTGGGACTGGATCAGCCTGAGCTGGGGCGACGGTGTAGGCGAGAGCCTGACGGCGAACTTCGCGTTCTACTTCGACGGGCTCAGCCTCCTCTGGATGCTGTTCGTGACGGGTCTCGCGACCCTGATCGGGCTCTATGCCAGCGAGTACATGTCGCACGATGTCGGGTTGGGCTATTGCCGCTTCTTCGGCGCGTTCAACCTGTTCGTGTTCAGCATGTCCTGCCTGGTGATGGGCGACAACCTGCTCATGCTCTTCCTGGGATGGGAGGGCGTGGGCCTCTGCTCCTACCTGCTGATCGGCTACTACTACAAGAAGAAGGCCGCGGTGGACGCGGGCATGAAGGCCTTCGTCGTCAACCGCATCGGTGACCTGGGCCTGCTGATCGGCACCCTGCTGACCTTCACGACCTTCGGGTCGGTCGAGTACGCGTCGCTGTTCGAGTCGATCAACGCGAACACGACCGCGACCGGCGCCCCGCTCGACGCGACTTGGCAGGTCTGGGCGATCCCGCTCCTGCTGATGGCGGGCGCGTTCGGCAAGTCCGCCCAGCTCTTCTTCTATGTCTGGCTCCCCGACGCGATGGAGGGCCCGACGCCCGTCTCGGCGCTCATCCACGCCGCGACGATGGTCACCGCGGGCGTCTACCTCGTCGCCCGGATGATGCCGCTCTATGTCGCGGATTCGCACCTGATCGCGCTGACGGTCGTGACCTGGGGCGGGGCGATCACCGCGTTCTGGGCCGCCACGATCGCGATGGCGCAGTACGACATCAAGCGGATCATGGGTTACTCCACGATCTCCCAGCTCGGGTACATGTTCGCGGGCCTGGGCGTGCTGGCGACCACGGGCGGCGTCTTCCATGTCTTCACCCACGCGTTCTTCAAGGCGACGCTCTTCCTCTCTTGCGGCGCCGTCATGCACGGCTTCGCGGGCCAGCTCGATCTCCGCAAGCTCAGCGGTCTGTGGAAGGTGCCCGGCTTCCAGATCGTCACGATCGCGATGCTGATCGGGTGTCTGAACCTCGCGGGCTTCCCGCTCACCGCGGGCTACTTCAGCAAGGACATGATCCTCGCGGAGGCGTTCACGACGCCGGACTCGCAGATCGGCGCGTCGAGCTGGGCGGGCTGGCTGATGCTGCTCACCGCGGGCCTGACGGCGTACTACACCTTCCGCGTCTTCTTCCGCGTCTTCGTGGGGCCCGTGGAGTATCACGCGGGTGACGAAGATCACGGTGGGGATCACGAAGTCGACGCGGAGGCCGCCGCGGCGATCGACGAGTCGCACGAGGACGACGCCGCCCACGGACATCACGGGTTTCACCCCCACGCACCGGGCTGGGCGATGAATCTCGTGCTCGTGGTCCTCGCGGGGGCCTCGATCCTGGCAGCCGGGCTCTACTTCGTGGGCGACCACCACGGCTGGGCGGGCGGCATGGTCCACGGGTCGGCGACCTACTTCGACCCCGCGCATGTGGGTGACCACGCGGCCGCGGTGATCGGCGAAGCGGGCGAGTCCGCCGATGACCATGCGGCTCACGCTCACGGCACGATCCTCGGGATGGACCCCCACAAGGTGATGTACTACATCTCGGGTGTCGTGGGCTTCGTCGGCATCGGCATCGCGTTCGTGCTGCACTTCGCGGGCAGGACTGAGGCCGCGACGAGCAAGGCCGACGCCCTCGCGAGGGCGATCGAACCCGTCCACCGCTGGGCGGAGGGCAAGTGGTTCGTCGACGAGTTTTACAACTTCATCATCGTGACCCCGCTGAAGGTCATCAGCCACCTGTTCCACTGGTTCGACAAGCTGGTGATCGATGGGATCGTCGAACTGTTCGGCGGCGCGCCCAAGGTGGGCTCGGACACCCTCGCCCCCGCGTCGCAGACCGGTGTGCTGCACGACTACGCGCTCCGCATGATCGCGGGTGTCGCGGTCGTGCTCGTGGTCGTCGCGCTGGTGCTGTATTGATCGAAACGACCCGTCCCACGGGGGACGGTGACCCGCGAGAGCCCGCCGGAGCGGGCAGAGGAAACAGGCCGTGACAACGATGCTCGTGCTCACCATCCTGATCCCGCTGCTGTTCGCGGTGATCGTGCTGGTGCGCCCACCCGCGGCGGCGAAATTCTGGGCCCTGGGCGGCACGAGCGTGTGCCTGCTCCTCGGCGCCATGCTGGTGGGGCGGTTTTTCTCCAATCCCGAACCGATGCAGGCGATGGGGATGATCGAGTGGCTCCCCGCGTTGGGGCTGAGTCTCTCGGTGGGCGTGGACGCGATCGCGGTCCTGCTCATCGCCCTGGCGCTGCTGCTGGGCCCGATCTGCGTGCTCGCGTCGTGGACCGCGATCCCGGAAAGCCGGGCCCGCCTGTTCTTCGGCTGGCTGCTCGTCCTCCAGGGCGCGATGGTGGGGGTGTTCGCCGCCCGCGACCTGCTGCTGTTCTACACCTGCTTCGAGTTCACGCTGCTGCCGATGTTCGTGCTGATCAACGAATTCGGCTCGACCAACCGGCACCGCGCCGCGACGAAGTTCTTTCTCTACACCTTCACGGGCTCGCTGATCGCCCTCGCGGGCCTCGTGTACGCCGCCTGGGCGGTCGCGACGCGGGGCACGGGGCTCGACATCGATGTGCAGGGCTTCACCCTGGATATCGGGACGCTGACGCTCTACGCGTCTCAGGTGCTCACCCCGCACGAGCAGGGGCTCGTGATGTTCGCGATGCTCGCGGGCTTCGCGGTCAAGGTGCCGCTCTTCCCGTTCCACACCTGGTTGCCCCTGGCGCACACCGAGGCGCCGACCGCGGGCTCGGTGCTGCTGGCGGGCGTGCTGCTCAAGCTGGGCACCTACGCGATGTACCGCTTCGTGCTCCCGTTCACGCCGACCGCGGTGTACGAGTACGCGCCGCTGATCGGCGTGCTCGCGATCGTCGGCATCGTGTACGCGGGCCTCATCTGCTGGGTGCAGCGGGACATCAAGAAACTGGTCGCCTATTCCTCGGTGAGCCACCTCGGGTTCTGCGTGCTGGGCCTCTTCGCCCTCAACAGCGCCGGCATCACCGGCAGCGTGCTCTACATGCTCAACCACGGGCTGAGCACCGGGGCGCTCTTCCTGCTCGTCGGGTTCATGTACGAGCGGTACCACACCCGC
>DLBY01000037.1:0-8232 GCA_002480345.1 Phycisphaerales bacterium UBA7812
TCGAAGAGTTCTTGGAGAGTGGTCATATACGGATCATCCATTTGATTCCCGCACAGCCGCTTTCTGATCACCATTTTCACCGCGAGAGACGCAAGCTAGTCCTGGGCTTCGTTTCCACGAAGCATGTTCGTAAACACCACTCGATCAACACTGTCGTCATGGAGTTCCTTAAGTATGTATGTCGCCTTCTCAGAATATTTCTCCAGCACAACTGGGTCGGTTTGCGTCCAGGCTGGCCATCTGAGCCCTTCCCAGGCGTTCTTGATCAACCAGCGAAATCGCTCAGTATCTCCATCAGGGGACCGAACCAGTCCGTGCCAGTGCGGACTGATGCCCATCCGGCCATACTCCAGCACGAAGACACCCTGAAATCGCTCAGATTGTGGCTTCCTGCACCAGTTCCGACCGAGTGACACCCTCGCCACCCGGGCATCGCATCGTGTCAGCAGCTTCAGCATCGCTTGCTGCCGGAGACCGCTATCGGGCCGTGTCTTCAGCGTCACGGCGATATCGGGATGGATATCCCGAAACATGGAGAGGTACGAATCACGGAGTTCCGGGGACAGACTCATGACGCCACCCCCTTGTCCGGGAAGTTGCTGTCATGGGTCATCGATGGAGGTCTGTGGTCCGACCGCGATGCCAGAGAAAGGGCCATCTGCCCGACCGTGCGCTGCTGCTCGGCGGTGAGTCGAGCGAGCAGCACGGCGATCAATCCGAGTTCGAGGGAGAGGGGACTCTCCCCTCTGCGCTCTCCTCGTTTCTGCTCAACGTGGCTTTTCGTGTCGTTGGCTGTCACAACCCGGATTTGGGCAGACACGCCGTAAGCACTTTTCAGTGACACATTTGGGCAACTTGTGTCACCCGCTGTCTCACCCTGACAAAGTGCAAGATTGAATGGAGCCGGGGGGAATCGAACCCCCGTGCCGTGACAGTCAGAATCCGGCCTCTACGCGTGTAGTCCGTTGTTTCATCTCGATCTCAAGGACGGGAACGGACACCCTTCCTGTCGATCCAGCCTCCAGTGAACCTCCTCGCCGCCTTGCCTGGATGCACCACAAGACGACCAGCCCGATGTCGTTGTCCCCCGCCCCATCGGGCGTCAGGCGGAGGACAGACGGCTATTAAGCCGCCAGAGCGTACTGCGGTTCGGCAGTTATAAAAAGATGCGTGCTTTTTGCGTGGCCAGCACGCCCCACGACGCGCCACCGAAAACCTTCCCTGCCCGGTCGATACCGATCGGCCCCAACTTGTCAATCCCCACAGAAAACACCCGCGGGGCACAAGACTCTACGCACACCACCCCATCCCGGTTCGCACGACGCCCCGATGCCCGGGCGCCACCACACGGGGTGCCGCTACGCTTCCGCATGACCACCGACCCGCGCATCGCCGTCATCATCCCCGCTGCCGGGGCCTCGTCCCGGTTCAACGCCGGCAACGACACCGCCCTCCTCGCCCCCCGCAACAAGCTCGACGAGGACCTGGGCGGACGGCCTGTCCTCCAGCGCACCGTCGAGCTCTTCCACACCCGCCCCGATGTCTGCGCCGTGATCGTCGCGGGGCCAGCCGACGACGAGGCCTACGCCCAGTTCGAGTTCCGGCACGCCGACAAGCTCGCCCTGCTCGGCGCCCTCCTCTGCCGGGGCGGGCGCACCGACCGCTGGGAGTCGGTCAAGAACGCCCTCGCCCAAGTCCCCGACGACGCGACCCACATCGCCGTCCACGACGCGGCACGCCCCGTCACCCCCGCCGGGCTCATCGACCGCGTCTTCGACCTCGCGAAGAACCACCCCGCGGTCATCCCCGCGATCGACTGCCCCGACACCGTCAAGCGGGTCGACCCCGAGCCCGTGCCCGACACCCCCACCGACCCCGCCGCCGCGATCCTGGGCCTCGGCGCGGACGCCGGCGATTCGGACCTCCGGCGCGTCGAGCAGACGCTCGACCGTGCCAACCTCGTCCTCGTGCAGACCCCCCAGGTCTTCCAGCGCGACCTGCTCATCCGCGCCTACGCCCAGGACGACCTCGCCAGCACCGACGACGCGGGCCTCGTCGAACGCCTGGGCGAGCCCGTCATCGTCACCCCGGGCGACCCCGCCAACATCAAGATCACCCGCCCCGCCGACCTCCCCGTCGCCCGCGCCCTCGCGGGTTTCAAGCCCCCCGCGGAACGGGCGAGCCACAAGAAATTCTGAACCCCCGACACGCCCCCTCTACCCAATGAGAAACCCCCGGCTCGCGCCGGGGGCTCGGTTCACTCCGTCTCGCTGTCACTCGGTGTCTTCGTCTCAGGGCGGCACCGCCGCCCTCGGACTCAATACCGGTAGTGCGCCGACTTGAACGGCCCGTTCTGGGGCACGCCGATGTACTCCGCCTGCTCGGGCGTGAGCTTCGTCAGCTTCGCGTTCAGGTGCGGAAGGTGCAGGCGCGCCACCTCCTCGTCGAGGTGCTTGGGCAGCATGTACACCTCGTTCTTGTAGGTGTCCGTGTTCTGGTGCAGCTCGATCTGCGCGATCACCTGGTTGGTGAACGACGCGCTCATCACGAACGACGGGTGACCCGTCGCGCAGCCCAGGTTCAGCAGGCGGCCCTCAGCAAGCATCAGGATCGACCGGCCCGTGTCCTTGAACCGGAACTCGTCGAACTGCGGCTTGATGTTGATCCGCTCGACATTCGGGTCCTTGCTGAGCTTCTCGAACTGGATCTCGTTATCGAAGTGCCCGATGTTGCCGACGATCGCCTTGTCCTTCATCCGCTTCATGTGCTCGAGCGTGATGATGTCCTTGTTCCCCGTCGTCGTGATGAAGATGTCCGCCTTGTCGACCACATCATCCATCGTCACGACCTCGTAGCCCTCCATCGCCGCCTGCAGCGCGCAGATCGGGTCGATCTCCGTCACCATGATCCGGCAGCCCTGCCCCTTCAGGCTCTGGCACGAACCCTTCCCGACATCGCCGTACCCGCAGATCACCGCGACCTTGCCGCTCAGCATCACATCCGACGCGCGGTTCAGACCGTCGATCAGCGAGTGACGGCAGCCGTACACATTGTCGAACTTGCTCTTGGTCACCGAGTCGTTGACATTGATCGCCGGGAAGGGCAGCTTGCCGCTCTCCGCGAACTGGTACAGGCGATGCACGCCCGTCGTCGTCTCCTCGCTCACGCCCTTGATCGACTTCTCGATCTTGCCCCAGCGCCCGGGGTTCTCCTTCTCCTCCTCGCGCAGCTGGTTCAGGAACGCGCCGAACTCGTCGGGGTGCACCCCGTCCTCGAAGGGCGGGATCTCGCCGCTCCGCTCGAACTCGGCGCCCTTCAGCACCATCATCGTCGCGTCGCCGCCGTCGTCGAGGATCAGGTTCGGGCCCTCCCCGTCAGACCATCCGTTGAACAGCTGACGCGTGCACCACCAGTACTCCTCCAGCGTCTCGCCCTTCCAGGCGAACACCGGGGTGCCCTTCGGCGCCTCGGGCGTCCCGTCCTTGCCGACCACGACCGCCGCCGCCGCCGAGTCCTGCGTGCTGAAGATGTTGCACGACACCCAGCGCACCTCGGCGCCAAGCTCCGTCAGCGTCTCGATCAGCACCGCCGTCTGCACCGTCATGTGCAGCGAGCCCGCGATCTTCGCGCCCTTCAGGGGCTTCTTGTCCGCGTACCGACGACGCAGCTCCATCAGCCCGGGCATCTCGTGCTCCGCCAGGCGGATCTCCTTGCGCCCCATCTCCGCCAGCGTCAGATCGCGCACCTTGAACTCAAGGTTGCCGATCTTCTCGATCTCGAGGCCCGTTGTCTTCGTCGCCATCGTGGTCATGGTCAATCACTCCGTTGGTGTAAAAAAATCAGTGTTCCGGTCCGGGGCGGACGCCGAGGCCCGCCCGGTTTCGATCCGTTTCAATCCCGGACGCCCGGGAACCGCGCCGCCGCCGCAAACAACCCGGGACCCTTCGCGTCGGGCTCGCCGGGCAAATCCCGGATCAGGGGCCGCCCGTACCCCGCCTCCTCGAACATCGTCTCGATCTGCTCGTGCGAGAAGCCCAAGTGCTTGTGACCCATCTCCCGCCGATACTCGTGCCGGTCGTGCCGGTTCATGTCGATCACCAGCGCCACCCCGCCGCCCCGGTCGCCGCGAAGCGTCCGCGAGATCTCCCGCAGCGCGACCGCTGGCTCCTCGACATGGTGCAGCACCAGGAAGCAGCACGCCGCGTCCACCGAGCCGTCATCGAGCGGCAGCGATTCGAGCGAGCCTCGCTTGAACTCGACGCCCCCCGCCGCCCGTGCACCGATCCGCTTCGACGCCGCTTCCAGCATCGTTTCACTCTGGTCGATCGCGATGACCCGCTCGACACAACCCGCCAGCAGCTCCGCCGCGTTGCCCGTGCCGCACCCGATGTCCGCGACCGTCCACCCGGGATCGACAAGGCTCAGCAGACCGAGCGCCGTGATCCGCTCCCCGAACAGCTCGTTCCGGATCGCGTCCCACTCACCCCCGACACGCCCGAAGAACGACAGGCTGTCCGTCTTCCGCTCCGCCAGCACGCCCGCGAGCCGACGGTCGTCCTCGTCCGTCTCGTCGCTCCGCTCGATCTGCGCCCGCACCACGATCCACACCGCCCGCGCCTCGTCGTCCAGGTCGTCGAGCGTCAGGCTGTGATAGGTCGCCGTCCCGAACTGACGCTTCACCAGCCAGCCCGCCTTGCCCAGCGTGCTCAGGTGCCGGCTCACCGTGCTCTGCGGCAACTGGAAGACGCTCGCGACCTCGCCGACCGACAACTCCTGCATCTCCAGCAGACGGAGCATGCGCAGCCGCGTCGGGTCGCTCAGCGCGCCCAGCCGATCCGTCAACGCGTTGCCGTTCACCTGACGCGCCATCGCCACCCATCCGCCCGATCGGCGAGGCCCGACAAGGGCTCGACCAGACCAGACCAAATCCGGAGCCCTGCAGGGCCACGACGAACAAAGCCCAAATTGCTTTATCCGTATTTCCGGATGAATGGTAGAACGGAGAAACGCCGGGTCAAACCACAGCAATCACCCACCGATCCGACCAACGCTCGGTTATCGGGCGAAGGGATCCCCGAAGCCACGCCCGATCAGGGCGTCGGAGGCGTCGCGAAGGTCGGCCCGGGCACCTGACCCAATTCCCGCACCATCGCCTTCGCCTCAGCCGAGTCCCGATCGAACCACAGCGCGTGCGAGAGCGCCTCGAGCGCCCCCTCCCGATCCTCGAACCCCGCGAGCACCTCCGCCAGCGCCAGGTACCCCGACGCCGACGGGTCGATCTCCGCCGCGGTCCGGTACGCGAGCACGCCCTCATCCGGGAACCCGAACTCGAGCAGGAACCGACCCAGCCGCTCGTACGCGTCGCTCCGGTCCGTCTCCCGCGCGATCTGCTCGAGGATGTCGAACGCCGCGCCGACCTCACCGTTCGCCGCCGTCGAGCGGGCCATCGCGTCGATGTAGTCGGGGTTGAACGGATCCAGCTCGTACGCGAGCGTGTACGCCTCGCGCGCCGCCGACATCTCGCCCATGCCCTCGTACGCCCGCCCGAGGTCGTACATCACCTCCCGGCGTGCGGGCCGCTCCTCCAGATACCGCTCGTACGCCTCCGCCGCGAGCGCGTACTCGCCGTCGCGCAGCGCCGCGTCGCCCGCCGCCCGCGAGCCCACGAGCGTCCGTTCCCGCTGCACGCACCCCGTCGAGAGCAGCAGCGTCATCGTTCCCAGCAGCACAAGCGTCGTTTTCATCGCGTCCTATTCTCCGATCGTGAACACCCGATGCTACCCGATCGGCCCGCGCCGCGATCCGTCGTGAGCGCCCAAACCCCCGAACCCGAAATGACCACGCCCGTGCGCACCGCGACCGTCCTCCTCGAGCACACCCTCCCCGACGGGTCCGCCCACCTCGACTGGCTCATCGAACGACCCGCCGACCCCGCCGAGCACCGGATGATCACCTTCCGCTGCGACTCCGACCCGATGGACCACGCGCCCTGGGCGGGCGAACGCCTCCCCGACCATCGCGCCCACTACATCCGTTACGAAGGCCCTGTTTCGGGGAACCGAGGCCGCGTCCGCCGTCTCTGGTCCCACCCCTGCACGCTCCACGCCGCCGAGGCGCACCGCCTCCACCTGACCATCCACATCGCCGAAGACCGATCGCTTCACCTCCGCGCAGCCCCCGACGACCCCGCCCGCTGGCACCGCACCGACCCCGATTCTGATTGAATCGGACGCCTCGATCTGGTACTTTCATGGCGGCCAACCCCGGATTCGACCGACGATTCCGGAGTGGACGCGTGGTCCCGTCGGATCACGCCCGTCGGGGTCGTCTTCTCCGCCCCGGCTCACGCCCCGCGGCCGTTCTGGTCGCGCGGTTCCGACCCGCGGGTCCGCGGGCCCCGGAAGTGGTCAACGCTCTCGCGCACAGACGCGCCGAAGGGAGCAGGTGTGTATCGGAAGCCCAAGCACAACCAGGA
The DNA here is from genome assembly GCA_002480345.1 of Phycisphaerales bacterium UBA7812. GTDB lineage: Bacteria > Planctomycetota > Phycisphaerae > Phycisphaerales > UBA1924 > UBA1926. The sequence continues at coordinate 6,476 of DLBY01000037.1, forward strand.
ACACGAGCACCACCCGACCGCGCCGAGCGCAGACGGCACCCCGCCCTCGCTCGATGACGACCCCGAACTCGCGCACATCGCCCGGTTCAGCCCCCCCGAGATCGAGGTCGGACCGGATTCCGACTCCAGGGCAGGCCGCGACATGCCGCCGCCCATGATCCGCCCCGCGCGGGCCGCCGACCAGCCCGCCGAGAAACCCCGCATCGAGCACATCGCGCCGCTGGGCCCCCTCGCCGAACGGTCAGGTCCCAACCCAGAACCGCCCGAAGAGAGCGCAGCTCCACCGCCCGCCGAGGCCGTCGCGCCCGCCGGGCCCAAGAAGAAGATCCGCGCGTTCGAGCAGAAACTGGGAGGCGGCGCCCACGAGGACAACTGGAAACGCACCCCCAATGTCACGGGAACCGGCGCGATCCATGTCAAGAGCTTCCACTGCAAACTCACGGGCGACAGCCTCGAGTTTCTCGACATGCAGATCAACGAGTGGCTCGACGCCCACCCCCAGTACGAGGTCAAGCAGGTCACCACATCCGTGGGCGACTGGTCGGGCAAGACCCGCGAGCCCGCCCTCATCGTCAATGTCTGGGTCTGAAGACCACCGCATGACGCACGCGACAACCGACGCGGCCCCTCCCGGCCGCGTTTTTTCATGCGCGCCGCCCCGGGTACACTCCAAGGCAAGGACGGAGCCCACCATGCGCAATGTCGAGTTCAAGGCCGAACTCCGCGACCCACAGATCGCCCGCGCCATCGCGCGGTCCATCCACGCCCACCTCGTCGCGACGATCCAGCAGACCGACACCTACTACCGCACCTTCAACGGGCGCCTCAAGAAACGCGAAACCACGCACACAGCGACAGGCGACGCCGAGCCCGTCGAGTACATCCACTACGAGCGCGACAACAGGACCCGCCCCAAGATCAGCACCTTCCAGATCATGAGCGAGGACGAATTCCGCGAGCGGTTCGGCGCCCAGCCCCTCCCCGCGTGGCTCGTCGTCCGCAAGACCCGCAATGTCTACATCCTCGAGCATGCCCGCATCCACTTCGACCAGGTCGACGGGCTCGGGTCGTTCATCGAGTTCGAGGTCCTCGTCAACCCCAAGAACAATGTCGCGCGCGCCCACGAGACCGTCGAGGAACTCCGCGCCGCCTTCGGGCCCGTGATGGGCGAGGCCATCTCCGTCGGATATTCGGACCTTTTGGCCGACCAGAACGACCCCGCCAGGGCCGACCGGGGAGGCTGATCCAGCCCCCCGCTCACGCCGGGGGGCCCGCCGAGCCGACCAAAGCGGAACCTCGATCGTCCCCTCCCGGTTGATTTGGGCGGAATCCGGGGTACGCTTCTCTCCCTGCGAGGACGGGCCCGCCCGTTCCGTGGGCAACGGGCGTGTAGCTCAGTTGGTAGAGCACGGCATTGAAAATGCCGGTGTCGGCGGTTCAAGTCCGCCCGCGCCCATTCGAGGTTTCCCTCGCAGAAAGCCCGCCCGATCGGCGGGTTTTTTCGTGCCCCTACACTCGCGTTCCGACGCCCTCGGGGCCCGCGCTCAGCGAGCCCCGCACGCAAACCCAGCGACGAAAGGCCGCCATGCCACCCGCACACTCCGCGATGCTCGAACTAGGCACGCCCATGCCCGCGTTCGATCTCCCCGACTTCGGCCCCGAAGGCAACAACGGCGCCCGCACCGTCTCGAGCGAGGACCTCCCCGCCGATCGCCCCGTCCTCGTTGCCTTCATCTGCAACCACTGCCCCTTCGTCA
>DLBY01000037.1:8540-8911 GCA_002480345.1 Phycisphaerales bacterium UBA7812
AACCACTGCCCCTTCGTCATCCACATCCAGGACCAACTCGCCGCCCTCGCCCGCGACTACCAGGACCGTGTCCCGATGATCGCAATCAACGCGAACAACCCCGAGACGCACCCCGACGACGCGCCCGCGAAGATGACCGAGAAAGCCCGCGAAGCGGGATACCCCTTCCCCTACCTGTTCGACGAATCGCAGGCCGTCGCCCACGCGTTCCACGCGCGCTGCACACCCGATTTCTTCCTCTTCGACGCGGACCGGAAACTCGCCTACCGGGGACAACTCGACGAGAGCCGCCCCAGCAACCCCACCCCGGTAACGGGGTCGGACCTCCGCACCGCCCTCGACGCCGTCCTCGCGGGCTCGCCCGTCCCCGA
>DLBY01000037.1:9235-9759 GCA_002480345.1 Phycisphaerales bacterium UBA7812
CCCCACCAGCCCAGCATCGGCTGCGGCATCAAGTGGAAGCCGGGCAACGAGCCGGGCTGACCCGAAACGGCGCCGAAGAAGCGCAAAATTCACTCCCCGGCGCTCGCCAAAATCTGGATATTCACATCCTCAAATATAAGTATTGATGGATCATTGTTTCTTGGCCCCAAATCAAGATATTTTGCGTTTCTTGCGTCTTCCGATGGTCGATGCGTGACTTTGTGACGCGAATCTCTATGCTGCGGTCTAGGGCGGAATGCCTACAGGCCCAACCGCCCGAGTGAATCTGGGAAGACCGAGCGAAGTGACCACTGCCGACACACAATCAACCCTGTCCAACACGCAGGACCCGGGAGACAACATCCCGATCGGCGGCGCGGTCCGTTCCTGCATCTGCTTCGATGTCTCGTTCGAGCGCATCCAGAAGGCCGCGGGCAACAGCGAACGCGGGCTGCTCGAAGCGCACCGCAAAACCGGTTGCGGCGGCCGCTGCGGCCTCTGCCTCCCCTACATCAAGCTCATGC
>DLBY01000091.1 GCA_002480345.1 Phycisphaerales bacterium UBA7812
GCCCCGATCGTGCCCGAGTCGTGGCCCGCGAGGTTCCAGTAGCTGTGCTGCGCGAGGTTGCAGAGTGTGGGCGCGTCGGTGGTCGCCTCCATCTCGCAGATCAACTCGTTCCGGTCCGTCAGCGTGTAGACCACGATCGCCTCGAGCGTGCCGGGGTACCCCTCCTCACCCTCGTCGCTGGTGCGGGTGAACCGGAGCGACTGGCCCCGCGGGTCGCTCACGGGCTCCGCGTTCCAGTCCCGCTTGTCGAAGCCGACCTCGCCGCCGTGCAGGTGGTTGGGCCCGTTGTTCGTCGCGAGCGCATACGCCTTCCCGTCGATCTCGAACGCGCCGCTCGCGATGCGGTTGGCGCAGCGTCCCGCGATGGCGCCCAGGTAGAACGGGTCGTCCCGGTACGCGTCCGCGTCCGCGAGCCCCAGCGCGACATCGCCCACGACGCCGTCGCGGTCGGGCGCGTGCAGTTCAACGATCCGCGCGCCGAGGTCGATCGCCCGGAGGATCATGCCGTTCGCGTTGCGGATCGTGTGCATCGTCTGTCCCTGAAGCAGAAGGTCGCGCGGGCCCGCCCGGGGCCCAGCGCTCCGGTGCGCCGACCCGCGAGCGTAGGGACTCGGATCCCGGCGCACACCCTGGTCCATCACCGACCTTGTCTCGCGGCCTCGCCTTCTTATCACCCGTCCCGCGCCGAGGTCCGACCGCCCTCCCGATGAGCCGTCCGCTTAGCCCTCGTCGTAGCCCTTGGGGTTCGTCTCGAACCAATCCCACGCGGCGCGGACCGTCTCGTCGATCTCCGTGAATCGGGCTCTCCACCCGATCTCCTCCGCGATGCGCGACGGATCCGCGACGAGCTCGGGAGGATCACCCGCCCGCCGCGCACCGTCCGCGACCCTGAAGTCCCGCCCGCTCACTCGCCGGACCGACTCGATGATCGCGTCGACCGACAGCCCACGCCCCGTCCCGATGTTGTAGTGCCGCGCATCTCCGGGCTCCAGCGCACCGAGCACCGCCGCGTGCGCCTCGACGAGGTCTCGGACATGCACATAATCGCGGATGCAGGTCCCGTCGGGCGTGGGATAGTCACGACCGAACACCGTGATCGACTCCCGAACGCCCCGCGCTGCGTCGATCACAAGCGGAACAAGATGCGTCTCGGGCTTGTGCCATTCGCCCAGCACACCCGTCGGATCAGCCCCCGCGACATTGAAATATCGCAGCGCCGCCGACGCGAAGGGCACCCCCGCCCGCCGGCACGCCTCCCCGTGATCGCGAAGCACCCGTTCAGCCGCGAGCTTCGACGCGCCGTACGGGTTGATCGGATTCTGCGGCGTCGTCTCCCGGATGGGCTGCTCCGCGGGCTCGCCGTAGGTCGCCGCAGTCGAGCTGAAGATGAACCGCTCGACCCCCTGCTCGGCGCACGCCCGCAGCAGCGTCACCATGCCGCCCGTGTTGACCCGGTGATACTCGAGCGGCTGCTCGACCGACTCGCCCACATAGGTCAGGGCCGCGAAGTGCATCACCGCGTCCGCGCCCTCGAGCGCCGGGCGCACCGCGTCGAAGTCCGTGCAATTCGCCTCGTGCAGGCGCAGGCGATCGCCCGGATCCATCTCGGCCCGCAAGCGATCAAGCGCCGCCGCGTGACCGCGGTAGAGGTTGTCGACCACGGAGACGCTGTGCCCCTGCTCGAGAAGCAGCTGGACGGCGTGCGAACCGATATACCCGGCCCCGCCGGTCACCACGATTTTCATCCCGAGTGCTCCATGTCGCGATCGCCGCCCCGCGCGGGCTTTACCGAACCGCGCGCCCCCGCCTGTCGCGGATCTCAGACGCCGAGCCAATGGGTTTCAGCAGGAACGACACGCGGTGCGGCTGCGGACGCAGACGATAGACGCCCTTTTCCCGGGCGCCCCACGAGTTGTCCCCGCCCACGCCCATCATCGCGGTGTCGAGCGTCAGCCAGGTGAAGCCCGCGGGCGCCATCTCCCACGCGTACTTCGCCTGCTCGAGATCCTCGGTCGAATAGGGCAGCGCGCTGAAGGTCAACGCCTGCTCGGGGACGCTGCAGCCCTCCGGATCCGCGAAGACCGCGAGGCCCGCTCCATCCGCACCCGTCAACGCGAGCCAACGAGTCGAGACATGCGTCCCCGTCTCCTGCGGCTCCGAGTACTGGAAATACTGCTCGTCCACCCGGCTCGTCCACGCGCCCACCGGCAGTTCGTCGCGATCCCAGGTCGTCTCCTCCGGGCCGGGCCCGTACCAGGTCAGCCCCGCGAGCGCCGGGTTCACGCCCATCCGCACACCGAAGCGGGGCAACTCGCCGACACCGTCCCGCGCCGGAGCGTCCATCGCCGCCTCGACGAGCACCTCGCCCGAAGGCCGAACCGTGTAGGTCACGCGGTACCCCGCCTCGACGGCGCCGAGGGTGCCCGACGCAACGATCACGGCTTCGCCGCCCCCGCCCGTTTCGACTTCGACCCCGGAGCACGACCACGACGACCCCGCCTCGCGCCACGCGCCCTGCCGGTTCGGCATCCGGTTCCCGCGGTCGTTGTCGACCGGCGCGCGCCAGAAGTGGGGCTCCATCGGGTGCGCGAGCAGTTCATTCGAACCCTCCCGCAGCGAGGTCAGCATCCCCGTCTCACCGTCGATGGACACCGCGAACCCCGCGCCGTTCGACACGACGAACGCCGAGCCTTCGCGCTCCACCGCGAGCCCGCCCCCGCCGACGGGAGCCGGTCCCGCCTCCGGCTGTTCCGGCACCGCGAACTGCGCCCACGCGACCTCGTGCCCCGCGGGGACCATGTCCGTCGCGGCCGCGGTCATCCACCGGACCGTCAACAGCACCTCCTCGCCCGCCTCCGCGCCCCACGACGAGGGCGACCCGCTCGGCAGGCCCAGCGACACCATGCCCGATTCACGCGGCGCCAGCGCCGGCGTGTCGAACGCGCCCTGCGCGAGCCGCCGTCCGTCGGCGATGATCGTCCACGACCCCGCGACCGCCTCGTCGAGCATCACATGGTCGAAGAACGAGGTCACCCGCACCGTCCCGGACGCCGCGTCGAAGCCCTCCGTCAGCACCGGGCGCTGCGCTTGCTTGATCGCCGCCATCGCGGGCTTGGGCGTCCGGTCGGGGTTCACGATCCCGTTCATGCAGAAGTTGTCGTCGTTGTACACTCCCGCGGGCTCGAGGAACCCGCCGTAGGCGAAGAACCGACCGCTCCCCTCGCGCTGCGTCGTCCGCAGCGCCTCTGGGCTGAACCGAACCCGCGCGACCAGCCCCTCAGGCTCGGCAGCCGCCGAGGCGATCTCGTCGGGCGACAGCGCGCGCCCGTACACCCGCGCCTCGCGGATCAGACCGTCGAAGTCCCGCCCCGGCACCTGCGCGTTGCTCCCGATCGTCAGCGGGAAGGGGCTCGACCCCAGCCGCACGCCCCGGGCGGGCGAGCTCGCGGCTTCCTGGCCGTCGATGTACAGCCGCAGCGTTGAGCCGTCATAGACGCCCGCGACATGCCGCTCGCGGACGCTGAAGGTCTCGCCCATCGGCGCACTCACGGTGCGCCAGCCCCATTGCCCACCGTTCTGGTCGAAGACGAAGAACTCGACCGCGCCGCTCGGGTTGATCTTCAGCGCGTACTGCTCGTCGCCCTTCCCGATGATCTGCTGGTGCGCGCTCCGCCCGCTCCCCCCGCCCTCGACGCGGTCGGTCTTGATCCACGCCTCGAGCGTCAGCGGGCCCGTCAGGTCGAACGCGTCGTCGTCGCCGATCGTCAGGCGCCCCCGTGCGCCCGCCTGCCCGACCTTGCCCGCGAACGCCATCGCGCGCGCCGGCAGGTCCGCGACGATCTCCGTCTTCGGGGGGACCTCCGCCCACAGGCCCTGGTCCACCCAGTCCCAGATAAACCCACCCCCCAGCACATCGTGCTCGCGGAACAGGTCCCAGTACCAGTCGAAGTTCCCGTTCGAGTTCCCCATCGCGTGCGAATATTCACACAGGATCAGGGGCTTCGCGAGCTCACGGTTCACCGCGTACCGACGGATTCGCTCGGGAGACGCGTACATCGGCGCCGCGATATCCGTGTTGCCCCCGTCCCACGGCGCCCGCTCGCTCTGGATCGGACGCGTCGGGTCGAACGACTTGCCCCACAGATACTCCGCCGTCGTCGCGACCCCGTCGCCCATCTCGTTGCCCAGCGACCAGGACACGATGCACGGGAAGTTGCGGTCGCGGATCACCATCCGCCGGAACCGGTCGAGGTGCGCCTCCGTCCACTCGGGCTTGTTCGCCAGCGTCTCGTCGCGGTCGTACCCGATCCCGTGGCTCTCGATGTTCGCCTCGTCCACCACATACAGCCCGTGCTCGGCGCACAACTGATACCACACCGGGTGGTTGGGGTAGTGGCAGGTCCGCACCGCGTTAAAGTTGTTCCGCTTCATCAGGCGGATATCCGCGAGCATCCCCTCCATCGTCACCGCGTGCCCCGTGTCGGGCTCGTGCTCGTGCCGGTTCACGCCCCGCATCAGCACCGGGTTGCCGTTCACCAGGAACCGCCCCCGATCGTCGATCTCGATCTCACGGAACCCGACCCTCTGCGGGATCACCTCGATCGTCTCGGCGCCCGAGGTGATCGAGATCAGCAGCGTGTACAGATTCGGGGTCTCCGCCGTCCACGCGAGCGGGTCCTCGATCCGCATCTCCGTGTGCACCCGGCTCGGCTGCCCGACCGTGAACGGGACCCGCTCCAGCGTCTTCTTCGCGACGCTCGCGCCCGACGGATCCAGCAACTCCAGCGTCACATCGGGGCGGTTCCCCCCGTCCGCCGCCTGGTGATCCCCGTACTGCGTCCCCGTCATCTCGACCCAGAGATCCGCCGACGAGCCGTCCGCGCTCAGGTCCGTGCGCACGCCGAAGTCCCGGATGTGCACCCGCGGCGTGCTCCACACGAGCACATCGCGGTAGAGCCCGCTGAGGCGCCAGAAGTCCTGGTCCTCGAGGTACGCGCCGTTGCTCAGCCGATAGGTCTTCACCGCGACGACATTGGACCCGCGCCGGACGAGATCGGTGATGTCGAACTCAGCAGAAGCGCGACCCCCCTCGTTGTACCCGGCGCGCTGCCCGTTCACCCAGACCTCGATCGCGCTGCCCGCGCCCTCGAAACGCAGGAAGATCTCCCGCCCCCGCCAGTCCGCGGGGATCTCGAACGAGCGCCGGTAGCAGCCCACCCAGTTCTGGTCCGCCGGGACCTCGGGAGGCGTCGCGGGCGTGAAGTGATACTTGATGTTCGTGTAATTCGGATACCCGAACCCGTGCAACTCGATGTTGCCGGGCACCGGGATCGTCGTCCACCCGCCCCGCGAGGGCTCGAACCGCGCGTCGGTGAACCCGCGCGGCACGCGGTTGGGCGTCTCCGCGAAGTAGAAATCCCAATCGCCGTTCAGCAGGCGCACATTGGGCGACTCGTAGTGCCCCCCGGCGCCCGCGCCGCGGATCGCGCCCGCCCGGTCATCGAACGGGAACGCGAACGCGCGCGGCGCTTCGCGCCCCTGCTGGATCACCGAGAGGTCGTTCCAGACGGGCTTCTCATCCGATTGCGCCCCCGCAAGGGCGGAGGCGAACATCGGGGCCGCGACGGACAGCGCCGTCGCAAGAACACGGGCGAGCACGGTGGTGGGAGCGTTCATGGATCGCGGTGTCTCGTATGCCGCGCCGGCGGGCCGACGCGAAGGGCTTCTGAAAAGGAGACGGGGCGGGCATCCCAGTGCGAGACGCCCGCCCCGCCGTTCCGGGGTCTGCTCTCGGGGACGGAGCGCCGGCAGCGATGCCGAAAACCTCCGCCTCGTGAGTGGGCCAGTACAGTATGTCAAACGCTTGACAAGTGGTCAACTCGCCGACGGGAACTCCGCAATGAAATCCGCGATTCCGCTCTCGCCGGATGCCACGCGATCCCCCGCGCGGGGGTCAGAACGCGACCCGAACCGACCCCGCGTCGCCCGGATCGCCCGAGGCCTCCAGCCCCCCGAGCACCCGCTCCGGACCGGGCTGCCCCGACACCGTCACCCGGTACACGCCCTCCGCGAACACATGGGGCCGGAACCGATCGCCCTCGATCCGCAGCGTGTACACGATCTCGCCCGTGCGCTCGTTGACCACCGAGATCACCGGGTCCGTCATCCCCTCCACGACGATCTCGGGCAGAAACGCCCGCGGCTGACGCGCGTACTGGTCCATCTGCGTCATCGTCACCGGGAACCCCGCGTAGGGCTCCGCGCCCGCGCGCGTCACATCCACCATGCGCGGCCAGACCTCGTAGGTGATCGTCCGGGCATCGGTGTCGAACCGCACCAGTCCGTATCCCTCGGCACGCGGGCCCCAGTGATTCCCGTCTGGACTGGTCATCACGATCCGGTCGGGATCCGGGTTCACATAGCCGAGCATGGTGATCTTGTTCCCGAACCCGTCGCGGTAATCGCCCAAGTCGGGCAATGCGCCCTCGATCGGGTTGGGCGAGTCCTCGAGCGGGTCCCACCAGCGCACATAGTAATTCACGATCGACGGGCTCACGAACGACACCCCGCTGTCGCGGAACTCGTTCACCCCGTGGTGCACCAGCGTCGCCAGGTGCTGGTCGCCCCCCAGCATCGTCGCGAATCCCTTGCGGATCTCGATCAGCGCGCGATTGCGACCGGACTGGGGCCAGCCGTTGGAATCCAGATCCGCGCTCAGCCGCTCGCCCCGTTTCGTGCGCAGGTCTACGGCGGTGCCCCCGCCCCACACGCCGGGCCCGGATCGGTGCTGCGCGTTCGCGAACACCGTCTGCGAGAGTACGGCCTTCATCGACGCACCCGTCCAGTCCTGAGCCCAGTCGCGTAGGAAGGCGAGCTGCCGCTCGCCCAGCAGACGGGCCTCGGGAATATCAACGCTCGCGGGGTCGAAATCCGGATCGTTGTAGTGGTCCGACCGCCCCTCCTTCGGGGGCAGCAGCCCGCGGGGCCCGGTCTTGAACTTCCGGTCCTCGATGATCGCGAAGCTCACCCCCCCGACCGTGAGATCGGTGTAGTACACGCCGATGCCCTGCGCGATCGGCGTCGGGTCGTACGGATCGGGGAGATGCCAGGTCTGGGCTGCCTCGACGCCGCGAACATAATCGGGCGAGAAGAAGTACCCGCCGCTGTCCCCGCTCGCGTTGTCCGCCTTCACGCCCCCCTCGCCCCAGAGGTTCCCCTGCCCGATGTCGTGGTCGTCGGGGATGGTGATGGTGGGGCGGTCGCGCATGATATCGCGGAACTGCCGCCCGAACAGCAGCCACGCCTCGAGGTGCTGGCGGTGGTCGTACGACTGGTCGCCCGCGAAGAACAGCAGGTCGGGGTCTTGGTGCTTGAGGTTGCGGATGATGTCGGCGCGGGGCCCCCGGTCCTGGTTCGAGTTGCAAGACAGCGACGCGACGACGATCTCCGGGCCCTCGGGGTCGCGGCGGATCACGCCCTCGAAGGTCGCCCGACCGCCCGCCGCGACCACGCGGTAGTCGTGATCGCGCGCCGAATCCCAGCCTTCCACCCGGAAGTGCGCGAGCCATCGCTTGTCGTTCTCGTCGGGCCAGCCATACGGCGTCTCGTCCACGACCGTTGCCGCGATGGTGCGCCAGGCACCTTTCGACCCCGCGGGGCGGGTCTGCAACTCGACCGTGCGCTCAACTTCGTCCGCGAGCGGGTAGAGCTGGGCGGTCATCTTCAGCGTGCCCTCGTGCACCGTGTAGAGGGCAAAGGCGATGCAATGGTCGACAGGGGCCCGGGTGTTGAGCCAGTCCTCGGGCCACCAGGCGTTCTCGCTGGACGAGACGCCGGGCTGGGCCCAGCCCGCGGAAGCGGTCAGCGCCAGCGCGCACGCGATCGGCAGTCGGGTCATCGGATGCTCCGTTTCAATCTCGGTTGTCGGTCGGATCGCCCGCCCAGGCTGCGTCGCCTTGCTGGGTCTTGTCCGGCGGATCCATCACGCAGCGGAAGCCGATGTGCTCCGCCGCGGTATCGGGCGTCGTCGCCATCCGTGCGCTCGGGCGGTAGGACGAGCAGTAACTCACATGGCACAGGAACGACCCCCCCCGGATCGTCCGCTTGGGCGCGAGCGGGTCGTTCGCGTCCCACGCGTCGTCCATGCCGGCGGGGCCGGGCGGCGAATCGAAGACCGTGGTCTCCGGGTGCGCGCGCACGCGACGGGCGTACAGGTCGCTGCGGAACCAGTCGCTCGTCCACTCCCACACATTGCCCGCAACGCCGTAGAGCCCCAGGCTGTTGGATGGGAATGCGCGCACGGGCGCGGCCTTGAGATACCCGTCCGCCTCCGTGTTCTCCACGGGGAAACGCCCTTGCCAGATGTTCGCGTCGGTGGGCTCGGGATCGCGATCGCCCCAGATGTAGGGCGCGTCGGTCGCGTCCGCGCGCGCGAGGCGCTCCCACTCAGCCTCGGTGGGCAGGCGCTTGCCTGCCCACTGGGCGTACGCGTGCGCGTCTTCCCACGAGACATGCACGACGGGGTAGTCGTCCTTGCCCTCGATCGACGAGCCCGGACCCTCGGGGTGCCGCCAGTCCGCGCCCGGGACCCAGTGCCACCAGGTCCCGGGGTTGAGCGGCGTGCCCGCCTCGGGGGGCCAGAAAACCAGCGAGCCCGGCACGAAGACCTCGTCGGGGGGTTTGGGCGTGCCGGGGGGGAGTTGCTTTTTCATCTCCTCCCAATCGGGGGCGCGCTCCGCGACGGTGACATACCCCGTCGCCTCAACGAAGGCGCGGAACTGCGCGTTCGTCACCTCGGTGATGTCCGCGAAGAACCCGCCTGCGCGCACGCGGTGCACGGGCTGCTCGTCACGGCGGGCGAGCGGATGATCCGAGCCCATCGAGAACTCACCCGGCGGCACCCACACCATCCCGTCGGGCGGGACGGGCGTGGGCGATTCCTGGGCGTGAACCGGACCCGAAAACGCGAGAACAGCACCGCCCACGAGCGCGACGAGGCGGGGATGAGAGCCGAAAGGCACGGAGATTCTCCTGTCGCGGCGCCCACGGTTCGGCGCACGAGAACGGGCTTTGTCAGCGCGCCGCTCTCGTTTGCGCACCGCGTGGAACCGGGGCCAACGCCGCGCGCGCCACGGTACTCTGCGGCCCAAGGAGGGTCAAGTGCTTCACATCTTGCGACGCGTCCCGGTGATTCTCGTTCTTCTTGGGCTCGGCTTGCTCGGCGAAGCGCGGGCGGGCGGGGCGCCCGATCGTCCCAACTTCCTGGTCATCACTTGCGAGGACATGGGGCCCGATCTCGGGTGTTTCGGAGATGACCAAGCGATCACCCCGAATCTCGACGCGCTCGCGGCGGAAGGCGTGCGCTACACACGCGTGTTCGCGAACGCGCCGGTGTGCTCTCCGGCGCGCACGGCGCTGTTCTTCTCGAGGTACCAGGCTTCGCTTGGCGCGAGCAACCACCGCTCCCGCCCGACGGTGGGTGAGGATCTCGACGGCTTCGGCGCGGCCATCCGGGAGGCGGGGTACTTCACCGCGAACGGGCCCAAGCTCGATGTGAACGCGGAGGGGGCGCGGCAGATCGCGGTCCGTGCCTACGAGGGGAGCGGGGGATGGTGGGACCCCGCGCGTGGCGATCGGCCCTTCATGGTCATCCGGAACTTCGACACGACGCACCAGTCCCGGACGAGCGTCTGGCCGCGAGAGCGGTACGAGCGGGACATCCGCGCGAAGCTCGAACCGGACGAGATCCACGATCCGGAGGAGGTGATCGTCCCGCCGTACTACCCCGACACCCCCGCGGTGCGCGCGCAGCTGGCTCGGTACGCGGATTGCGTGACGCTGATGGACAAGCAGGTGGGGCGTCTGCTCGCGCGCCTCGACCGCGACGGGCTTCGGGACGACACGATCGTGATCTTCTTCTCGGATCACGGGGCGGGGCTGACGGGTCACAAAAAGGTCGCGCTCGCGCGCGGAACGCTCGTCCCGATGATCGTGCGCATCCCGCAGAAATGGTCGCACCTCGCAACGGCCTCGGTCGGCGCGACGGATGACCGCCTCGTGTCGTTCATCGACATCGGGCCCACGATTCTGCACGCCGCGGGGCTCGAGATTCCTGAGGGGATGCACGGCGTGCCGTTCCTCGGGGGTGAGCCTGCGCGCGAGCACGCGTTCGCGGCGCGGGACCGGATCGACGAGGACATCGATCACGCGCGGATGGTGACCGACGGGCGGTTCGTATACATGCGGTCCTACTTTCCGGATCGTCCCTTCTGGGCGCCGAACGGGTACGCGTCGACCTCGGCGATCTACCGGGCGCTGGAGTCGGGGCTCGCGGCTGGGACGCTGCCCCTCGAGGCGCTCCGGTTCATGACCGAGCCCCGCGGGGCGGAGTTGCTGTTCGATCTGGAGACGGACCCGCTGGAGCTTCGCGATCTCTCGGGGGATCCGGCGCACGCGGATCGACTTTCAGAACTCCGCAACGCGCTCAGGATTCACATGCGGGCAACCGGTGATGTGGGGCTGATCCCGGAGGGGATCCTCGAGCGCGTGGTCGGGGAACAGCCGATCGCGGAGTCCGTGTTCGGGACGCGAGCGCCCGCCCTCGATCTGGTGAGGAGCCACGCCGAGATGGTCGGGATGGGCGAGGTGCCGGGCGCCTTGCCTCGTTTGCTCGCGGGCGCCGAAGGGGGGCGCTACTGGGCGATGGTCGGGTATCGATCTCGCGATCACACCCCGCCTGAGTTGCTCGAGCAACTGGGGCGGGGGCTCACTGATGAGTCGCCCACGGTCCGGATCGCCGCTGCGGCGGCGTGCCTGAAGCACGGGCACGAAACAGAGCTCGCGACGGGCGTGCTGACCGAGTCGCTCGGTTCGGGCTCGTACTGGGACGCGCTGCTTGCGGGGCGCGAGGGGCAGTTGCTCGGGGTTCTCGACGACGCGTTCGTCGGTGCGTTGCGGGCCGCGGCGGATAGGTGGGGGCGGTACGAATTGGGCGAGGTGGCGCGGCTGGTGGAGCGCACGAAAAAGGGCGCGGCTCGGGCCGCGCCCTTGGTTCCGTGACTGACGGGTCGCTTTACGCGAAGACGATGTAGAGGACGATCGTGAGGATGACGACCGCGACCCCGCCCGCCTTCGCGGAGCGTGAGGTGCGGAGTTCGATCGCGCCCTCCTGGGGGAGGGTGACCGCCTCGGGCAGGGGCTTGAGGACGGTGAGCACCGCGAGGATCGCGGAGATCGTGATGACGATCAGGGCGGCGCGGTTCAGGAAGTTGGCGAACAGCAGGTTGCCCACGGTGTTGGCGTTGACCGCGTCGATCTCGCCGATCTTCATGAAGAGGTAGGCGAGGACGGGGCTCAGGATGAGCCCGACCACGCCCGCGATGCGCGGGGCGCGGGGGACGAAGAGGCCGAAGAGGAAGATGGTGAGGATGCCCGGGCTGAGGAAGGTCTGGAGCATCTGGATCGCGTTGAACGCGCCGCCGAAGTTCGGGTCGGCGAAGATCGGAGCGATCAGGCAGCCCAGCACGACCGCGACGGGGACGCAGATCCGCCCGACGAGGACCTGCTGGTGCTCGGTGGCGTCCTTCTTAAGGAACCGCTTGAAGATGTCCATCGTGAAGATGGTCGAGGCGGCGTTGAGCATCGAGGCGAGCGAGGAGACCACGGCGCCCATGACCGCGGCGATCACGAAGCCCTTGAACCCGGGCCCCGCGAGCAGCGAGACGAGGATCGGGAACGCGTCGTCGTAGTCGTAGCCCACGAGAGCGGTCGCTTTGGTCTCGGTGTCCCCGATGACCAGGTCGTTGGCGCGGGCGAGCTGCTCGCCCGGCGACCAGGGCTTCCCGTCCTCCGGGTCGATCCCGTCGTTGACGGACGGCGCTTCGGCGATCGCGGCCTCGATATCGGCGCCGGTGATCTGGGCGTTGAAGTCGAGGATCGAGCGGGCGAAGACGGGCTCGCGCTCCGCGAAGTCACCGTTGAAGGGGAAGACGGTGCCCGCCTCGGGGGCTTCCGCGTTCTCGAGCAGGTCCGCGGTGATCGCGAGACGCTCCTCCTCGGTCATCCCGTTGCGGGTCAGCCCGCTCCCGTCCGCGATCGCCAGGGCGATGTCCTCGGGGAGGCCCTCTCCCGACGCGGCGGCGTAGGCGAGCAGGACGGGTCGGTTGGTCTTCGCGTCCCCGTCGATGCGGTCGGCCATCTCCCCCGAGTAGAGCGTGAAGGCGATGATGCCGGGCACGCAGACGACGAACGGGATGATGAGCTTCATGCCGGCGGCGAAGACGATGCCCTTTTGTCCCTCCGCGAGGGACTTGGAGCCCAGGGCCCGCTGCATGATGTACTGGTTGAGCCCCCAGTAATAGAAGTTCGGGATCCAGAGCCCGATGACCAGCGCGGTCCACGGGATGACCGAGCTCGTCCAGGGCAGGAACATGTGCATCTTCTCTTCTTTGAGCACGCCCAGACGCTCGCCCACGCCCGCGGAGGGCTCGAGGCCCAGCGACGAGGCGACCTGGACCGGGTCGTTCATGCCCATCTCGGGCTTGGGCTCGCCCAGCGCGCCGAGCGCGAGCCAGGTGATGACCGCACCGCCCACGATCAGCGCGGCGCCCTGGATCAGGTCCGCCCAGGCGCAGGCCTTCAGCCCGCCCGCGGCGACATAGACGCCCGCGGTGATGCCGATGATCCAGCAGAGCACCGCGATGTCGTCGAGGGGGTAGATGAACCCGATATCCGTCGAGACGACGCTGATGTAGGGATCGAGGAACTTCGCGCCCAGATAGGTGACCAACGAGATGTTCACCGACACGAGCATGATGACCATGAGCACGCTCATCACGGTGCGCGCGAAGGCGTTGAATCGGAATTCGAGGAACTGCGGGATCGTGTAGATCCCGCTTTTGAGGAACATGGGCAGGAAGAAGAAGCCCACGAAGACGAGCGTGATCGCGGCCATCCACTCGTAGGACGCGATCGCGAGCCCGATCTCCCCGTTCGCCGCGGCGCCGGACATGCCCACCATCTGCTCGGCGGAGATGTTCGCGGCGATGAGGCTGAAGCCGATCAGGGGCCAGGTCAGGCCGCGCCCGGCGAGGAAGTAATCGCTGCTGGTGTCTTTCTCGCCCCGGGATTTCCAGAGGCCGATGCCGACGACGGCAAGCGCAAAGATGACGATGACGATGATGTCGATGGTCTGCAGATCCACGGCGCGTCCTTCCGAAGCCGCCCCTGTACCCCGGGCGAGTGGGGGGGAGCATACCCGCATTATTCACCCGAGGGGACAGTTAAGCGATTGATGGACGGGCGGTCCTGTCCGGCGTCGAATTCCGGTGGTTAGGCTTTGACTGAGGGCCTGCTCGCGGGCCGCGCGAGATGGAGCACGCATGGCAACGACACTCCGCGACATTGCCGCCCGCGTCGGCACCTCCGAGGCGACGGTCTCGCTGGTCCTGAATGGTCGGCAGTACCACCGGGTTTCGGCGGCGATGCGTGAGCGCATCGAGCGGGTGGCCCGCGAGCTCAACTACCGTCCGAACCGGCAGGCGCAGCTTCTCGCGGGGGGCAAGACCAAAACGATCGCGCTGCTGGTCAACCGTTTGCTCAATCAGTTCTTCGCGGAGTACCTCAGCGCGGTCGAATCCAAGCTGTCCGAGCGAGGGTTCCACGCGGTGCCGTTCGAGACGATGAGCCGCCCGGAGCGCGCAGAGGACCTGCTCGGGATGATCGATCAGCGTCTCTGCGACGGGATCGTGGCGCTGGAATACACGGGCGACCCGGAGAAGCGGCGCGACCGCAGCGCGGTGTTCCCGCTCGTGGTGCGGGTCGAGGAGTTCGGGCACCGCGTCGAGCCCTCCGCGGGCGCGGGGTCGGTGTTCGTGGATTACGAGCCCGCGACGCGGAACCTCTTCGAGACCTTCCGGAATATCGGCGCCACGCGGATCGGCCTGCTGACCGACACGCGCCACGATCTCTCGCTCCCCGAAGCGGAGCGCTCGGCGCGCGCCAGCTCACAGCACGCGATGCTGACCGAGCTCGGGCTCTACGACGCGCCGAGCCAGTGCGTCTCGCTCTCCCAGGAATCCGATCTCAGCGAGTGGGCCCACGCAGCGGAGCGGCTGTTCAGCCGCGAGCCGAGCATCGACTGTCTGCTCATCCACAACGCGACCGTCACCCCGGCGGTGCTCTACCAGCTGTCCAAGCTGGGGCGTCGGGTTGGTGGGGATATCGCGGTCGCGACCTACGACGACCCGATCTCGGCCCGCTGGCTCGGGGAGGGTCTGACGGTGGTCCGAGAGCCTATCCAGGTCGTCGCGGACAGCCTCGTGCGCACGGTGCTCGACCGGATCGATGGCAAGACCACTTCCGACGGAACCCGGCACGAAGCGGAGCTCGTTGTCCGCGGTTCCTCACGCCTCGGTGGGTGAAAGCCGCAAGAACCGACGCTTCTGGGCGTTTGACCCGCGATAACACGAGAAAAGGGCGAAATGACGGTGACAAATTGTATCTGTGACCCGACAGATTTAGTTAAACGATTGACCCGAATCGGCCAATCGTGTACCTTTTGAGTCGGCTGCCGCGGCTTTCGGCGGCGGTCGTTGGAGCACCTGCTATGTCAATCGGCGCCGCGTCACGGATCGACCTGTCCACGCCCTCGCCCGAGGCCCGCGCGAGGGCTCTGTTCGTGCAGGCGTTCGGGACCGAGCCCGCGGCGATGGCGTTCGCGCCGGGACGCGTCAACCTCATCGGCGATCATGTGGATTACTGCGACGGGCTGGTCTTCCCGGCTGCCCTGAGCGACGGCTGCGTCTGCGCCGTCGGCCCGCGCAGCGGAGAAATCTGCGCCGTGTCAGCCGAGATCGACGGGGAGCCGGTCGTTGATGTTCTCAGCCCGCTCACCCCCTCGGATCTCGCGGATCTGCCCGGATGGTTCGGGTATGTCGCGGGGACCTACGAGGTCATGCGCTCGAGGTTCATGCCCGGCGCGGGCGGTGTGAATATCGCGGTCGCGAGCGAGGTCCCCCCGGGCAGCGGGCTCTCGAGCTCCGCCTCGCTGGAGGTCTCCGTCGCGACGGCCCTCGAGGCGCTCTGGGGCATCCGTGTCGATCCGGTGGAGAAGGCGCTCGCGTGTCAGAAGGCGGAGCACGAATTCGCGGATACGCCCTGCGGCTTGATGGACCAGTTGGTGTCGATCACGGGCCGTGCGGGGTGCGCCGTCAGCATCGACTGCCGGGACCGGTCGGCGACACCTGTCCCGCTGCCACCCGCGTCGCGTGCGTCGTTCGTGATCTTCGACAGCGTGGTGTCGCACGCGAACGGTGACGGCGGGTACGCCGAGCGTCGCGCCGCGTGCGAATCGGCGTTGCCCAAGCTGGGGGTCGCGTCGCTCCGGGATTTCCCGGTCGAAGGGCTCGCGGCGTTGCCAGCGGATCTCACCGACGCGGAGCGCGACGCAACCAACCATGTCGTCACGGAGATCGACCGGGTGCGCCGCTTCCAGGCGCTGCTCGCGGCGGGCAAGCTCGCGGAGGCGGGCGCGTTGATGGACGAGAGCCACCGCTCGCTTGCAGAAGTATTCCGCGTCTCCTGCCCCGAGCTCGATACGCTCGCGGAGATCGTGCGGACCCAGGAAGGCGTCCACGGCGCGCGGATGACTGGGGGCGGTTTCGGGGGCTGGGTCGTGGCGCTCATCGACACGCCCAAGATCGACGAGGTCGAGGACGCGGTCGTGCGGGCCTATCGGCGAGCGACGAAGCTCGAGACCACGCATCGCGTGGTTCGACCCGGCGACGGGGCCCGCATCATCAAATCCTGACTCTCGGGTCGCTCCTCGAAGACCCGGTTCGATGAGAGATCACCAGCCGGTGTGCGGGCAACCGAATCGGACTGGGCCTCGCGCTGCTGATGCTCAGTTGACACCGATCACAGACTCGGTCTCGCCGTAGCGGGTGTTGAGCGACCCCCCGAGCGAGACGAGCGCCATGACGATGCCCGCGACGACGAGCGCGGTCATGACCGCGTACTCCACGGTTTCCAGCCCGCGTTCATCACGGGCGAATGCACGGGCCAGCGAAGCGAATCGGCTCATGGGCAGCCCCCCAGCGGATCGTGTCTTCCTTGCGCGTCGCTCGGTTGGGCGCACCTGGATGAGGATCCGACGGGGAACGGTGCAAACCAAGGGGATCCGGGACAAGGCGGCTCGCCCGAATTCTCGGGCATCGCGTCGATTGGGGGGCGGATCGGTCGGATCGTGGGACCGTGGGGCATGAACGACGGCGCTATCGGACTAACGCGGAATTCTCGCGGATCGGAGGGGGCGGACTCGAAGCGGTCAGGCGTTGAGAGCGCTCGGGGCGGGGCCCGTGGACCGGTTGACCTCGAAGTAGCTCTCCAGATCGATCCGGGGCGGCGGCGCATCCGGGGCGCCCCGCATGGCGCGGCACAGCAGTTGTCCGGTCATGAGCCCGAGCGCTGGGGCGTCCTGGCACACCGCGGTGTAGACGGGCGTCCCGAGGACGCGGGTGTTGTCGTCATCGAACCCGACAACGGACAGTTCTTCCGGCACGCGGACGCCCAACTCGTGGAGGCGGCGCAGGGCGCCGATCGTCGGGAGCGGGTCGGCGAAGTAGATCGCGGTGGGGGGGGCGGGCAAGGCGAGGAGCCGATCGATCGCGGTGACCCCGCCCTCGGCATCCGCGGGGACGGCGAGTTCCAGATCCGGGTCGTGCTCGATCCCGTGCGCGCGCAGCGCGTCGCGGTACCCGTCGCGACGGTTTGTGTGGTCCTGATCCGCGATGATGTTGCGGCAGAAGCCGATCCGACGGTGCCCGAGGTGGATCAGGTGGTTGACCGCGTCGCGCGAGGTGTCCCGGCTCGCGACGCGGATGTAGCCGATCTTCGGGTGGTCGTGCTTGTGCGCAACGACGAGCGTCGGGATCCCGGCGTCGGCGATCTCATCGAGCAGCGAGCCCGCGCGATCGTCCACGCGGACGGCGAGCGCCCCCACGCCGCGCCGACGGATCATCTCGCCGACCGATTCCCCGGACGCGCGTCGGTCGATGTTGAGCAGAAGAACCTCGGTCCCATGACTCATCGCGGCCCGCGCGACACCGCCCCAGATCGTCGCGTCGAACCCGCCGAACCGGGGACCGCTCGTCGCGTCGGCGAAGAGGCACCCGATGGTCGCGAGGCCCGAATCGGTTCCGGAGCCGTGCCCGCTCTCGAGTTTGACGAGCGCCCCGCGGACGAGCTTGCGCGTGCGATCGCTGACGCTGTTGGGATCTCGGAGGGCGCGAGAGACGCTCGCGGCGGAAACTCCCGCGACGCTCGCGATATCCCGGACTGTGGATCCGTGGCGTGCCATGTCGTCGTCCGTGCCGCTCCGAGGGGCCTCTGCCGTGCGCCGGTTTGCGCGGGCCCGTGTGAAACCCGTGCCCGCGGCTTCCCGCGAGCGACGGGGGAGACGAGTTTATCGACGGCGTCGGGCCGCGAGCGGGAGCGCCGCGGCGAACGCGGCGAGGCCGGCGGGCGCGGGCACCGCGACGAGGCTCGCGCTGAACACGAACGCGTTGGCCTGCCCTGACCCGAGGGGCGCCGCGTTATCGAACAGCACGATCGGGCGCACGAAGGCGGCACCCGCGAACGCGTCGGCGGACATCGTGAACGAGAGCCCGTCCCCGGTCGCGAGACCGTCGTTGGGATCGTTCGTGTCGATCACCGCGAGGGTCTCGCCCAGCTTGGTCGCGTCGTCGGCGGCGTAGAACTCCAGGCCGAACCGGAAGTTGGCGTTGAAGTTCGATTCGATGCGGACATCGGTGAGGCTGAACTCGTAGGTGACGCCCTCGGTGTTGTCGATGCCCAGTTGGAAGACGCCCCCGAAGTTGCCGTTGCCGTCCGCGAAAAGGCTGGCGTGGGGGTTGCCGCCGAAGAAGTCGTTGAAATCGGCGGCGCCGAACTTGCCCCAGAAGGTCCCGAACTGATCGAACCCGGGATCGTTGAGCAGTTCGACGCCCAGCGGTGCGCCCGCGGCCGCGATGGTGGACGATGCGAGCAATGCGAGCGTCGCGCTATTCCGGTTCTTCATGGGTCTCTCCTTCGCAATCGGATCTCTGGCTTCGACAGTCTTGCTCGGGCTCCGTCGATCTGTGCCACCCCACGAGGGCGACCGATTCGCCGGGCCGCAGAAGCCAATCTGTTGCAATATGTTTCAGTATGAAACCTTGGCGATTGGGAGTCAAGAGTTGCTCTGTGGAATTTCATCTGTCATCGATAAAATATCGGAGAAAATCGGGTTTCTTCTGGGTGCCGATCGTTGTCCATCAGATCCACGCCTTGTTTCACTGAGAATAATTGTTTCAGTTTTGGCGGAGTTTTCATGGGGCGGCCTTGTCCGGGCTCCCGGAATCTGTATGATACATGGCGTGTTTGAGGTCAACGGGCGGCTCCGTGGGTTCCGAGAGCCTGAAGCGCCCTGAAACAGATCACCCGGTGAGACGGAAACGGAACCCGGCTGGTGGATCGAACACCGGACGCGGCCCCGGATTAATGAAAGAACGAGGCGTGTACCGACTCGGCCTCCTCATCCCGTCACTGCTCACCGCCTGGATGGTCGGGTGCGCGGCCGGCTCGCCTCCGGGTCTTCCTCCATCGGAAGTTGATCTGCGGGTGCAGGGTGCGGACTTGGTCGACGCCTCTGGAGAGGTGATCACGCTCCGTGCGATGAACTTGGGTAACTGGCTTCTGATCGAGCCTTGGATGTACAACCAGCCGACGGGGTTCATCCCCGATCAGCGGTCGTTCATCGGGGTGCTCGAGGCTCGCTTCGGCGCGTCGGAGGCGGAGCGGCTGATCGGCTTGCATCGAGCGAACTGGATGACGCAGCGGGATTTCGACGCCGTCGCGGGTGCGGGGTTCAACGCGGTGCGGATCCCGTTCAGCCACCTGGTGCTCGAATCGGCGCCATTCACGATCGATCCGGACGGGATGGCGATTCTTGAGCGTGCGATGGAGATGGCGCGAGCGGCGGGCCTGTTCGTCATCCTCGACATGCACCAGGTGCCGGGCGGGCAGAGCACCGACCAGCCCTCGGGCGACATCACGCAGAACGAGATCTGGACCGACGCGGAGGCCCAGGAGCGTTTCGCGTGGCTCTGGCAGCGGATCGCGCGCCGATTCAAGAACACCCCGAACTTTGTCGCCTACGACCTGATGAATGAGCCGTACGGCGACTTCGGCGCCGACATCAGCGGCGAGCTGGTCACGATCCTGGATCGCGCGATCGGCGCGATCCGCGAGGTCGACCCGGACCGTCTGATCCTCGTCCCGGGCACGCTGGACGGGCTGCGGTTCTACGGCGACCCCGCGGACCGGGGCTGGACCAATACCGGGTTCACCGAGCACTTCTACCCCGGCGTGTTCGACGGCAACCCCGCGACGCTCGGGACGCACGCGCGGTTCCTCGCGAACGACCTGCGGGACCGCGCCGATGTCGCGCAGTCGATGGGCGTGCCCTACCTGTGGGGCGAGTACAACCCCGTTTTCGATCGTGCGGGTTCGCACGAGACCGCCCGCGCCGCGCTCGAGGCGGCGTCTGCGCTCGGCGTTCACACGGGCGTCTGGGCGCAGAAACTCGTCACCAATGCCGGGGGCGTCGGGCCCAACAACTGGTACCTCACGACGAACGCGGCGCCGCTCGGGCTGGGGGACATCCGCTCGGCTTCGAAGGCGACGATCGAGGGGGTCTTCGGGTCGCTGGGCACGATCCCGCTCGCGACCGATTCCGGGTATCTCGCGGCGCTGACCGATGCGTCGTTCGTCTCGCCCCTGCCCGCGGTGGAGGCGTTGCCTCTCGTCGCGCCGTCGGCGGATGACTGGACGGCCTGGGGCGCGACGGATGTCGGCTCCGTCGCCCGAGCGGGCGGGCAGTCGGTCGCGTCCGGCGCCACGCCGCTCGCGACGCAGAACTTGACGCTCTACGCCTCGGGGCAGGATCTCTTCGGGACGAGCGATTCGCTGCGCCTGGTGAGTCGGGCGATGCCGAGCTCGTATGTGCTCTCGGGCGTGTTCGATGCTTTCGAGGGCGGGCGCTTCGCGCAGGCGGGCGTGACGATCCGCGCCAGCGAGGACGCCTCGTCGCCCCATCTCTCGCTGGTCGTCTTCAAGGACGGTCGGGTGCTCGTGAAGTCCCGCGGGATCAGCGGTGCCGGGACGGGCCAGCGATTCATCGGCAACGCGGGATTCCCGGTGGGGCTCGCGCTCGGGCGATTGGGCGGCGCGTTCCAGGCGTGGATGACCGACGAGGACGGCGATTGGAACGCGGTCCCGCTGTCAGAGAATCCCGCGGTCGGCACGCAGCCCCGGGGCGGGTTCTTCGCGACCGCGAACCGGGAGGGCCCCCTGTCGGTCGTCTCGATCCGGGACGCGCGGGTCGATCTGGGCGGCGGGCTCGCGCCCGGGCCGTCGCTGGATACCGGCGCGAACCTGCTGAGCAACCCATCCTTTGAATCCGGGAGCGGCGCCTCGGCAACGGGTTGGACGATCTCGGGCGCCCAGTTGACGCGCGAAACCGGGTGGACACCCGTCCGCGAGGGCTCCTCGTTGCTTGCCTACCGGCACTGGCAGGTGAGCGGGAACGCGCCATCGGACGCGTCGCAGGTGATCAGCGGGCTCGTGCCGGGAGAGGCGTACACGCTGACGGTGTACGCGAACCGGGACAGCGTCGCCGCGGGGCGGGCGCTCGCCGAGAGCGTGGAACTCCGCGTCGAAACAGGGAGCGGCCCCCTCCGCTGGCTGGAGTCGGAGACATTCAGTGTTGCCGAGATCGCGACCGGATCGCGCTTCAGCAGGCTTCAGGTCCGGTTCGTCGCGACGCAGCCCGCCCACCGGGTGCGGCTGGTGTGCACGCCGGGCACGGGGAACAGAGACGGCGCGGTGAAGTTCGACGGGCTGCACCTCGCGCAGGATTGAGAGCATCGGATCCGGGCGGCCTGACCGCCCTTCGAAACAGGAGAGGACTTCGATATGACACGGATCATCACAGCGGCGGCACTCATCGGGCTGAGCGGTCTCGCGATGGGGGCCGCGGCTCCTTCGCCCGTGCTCACGGTCAACCCGGGGTTCCTGGATGTTGACACCGACGGCGCGTTCGGTGACGGGTGGGGCGTCTTCGGCGCCGCCGCGGTCGATTTCCAGTTCTTCGGGGACAACAACCCGGGGCACGCGACGCTGTTCGGGGACAACACCGACAACACCGGGGGCGTCTTTCAGGCGGGTATCCCGGCGTCCGAAGGGGTGATGTACGAAGCGACCTTCCGCATCCAGTGGGAGACGAACTGGGACGCACGCACCCGCTACGGCCTCGAGTTCTACGCGAGCGACGACGCGACGAAGCTGGGTGAAGAGGTCGTCGAGATCACGGAGGATTCGAGCTTCGCGGGGACCGGATACCGGCGTTACGACATCGCCGCGATGGCGCCCGCCGGGACGGCGTTCGTGCGTCCCATCGTGCTGTTCGACGAGGTGCTCTCGTCGGGCTCGTCCCGCGCGTGCACGGTGGACAATGTCCTCGTCCGCGAGGCGGATGATGTCGTGAACCTCAATCCCTCGTTCGGGGATCCGATCGGCAACGGGCTCTTCCCGGCGGACTTCTGGGGCACCTTCGGTGCCGCGGCGATCGACTTCGAGTTCTTCCCCAACGGCAACCCGGGGCACGCGACCATCTTCGCGGACAACCCGGGCAACTCGGGCGGTCTCTTCCAGTTGGGCTGCCCCGCGATCCCGGGCGAGAGCTACACCTTCACGGTCGATCTCTCGTTCGAAGCGAACTACGACGCGCAGACCTTCATCGGCCTCGAGTTCTACGGCGACGCGGACTTCTTCCTCGTCGGCGTGAGCGAGGAAGAGATCACCGAGATCCCGGGCGCCGGGTATGTCACCTACCAGGTCGAGGGCGTGGCGCCGCTCGGTGCGGCGCGGTTCGTCCGCCCGATCGTCCGGTTTGAGGGCTCGGTCGGCGCGGCCGACCAGGCGGCGGGGACGATCGACAACGCGGTCGTTCAGCTGACCAGCACCGTCTCCAACAGCTGCAACGACGCGGACCTCGCCGAGCCCTTCGGCGTGCTCGATCTCGCGGATATCAACGCCTTCGTCGCGGGCTTCACGGGGCAGGACCCGGTCGCGGACCTCGACGGCAACGGCATCTTCGATCTCGCGGACATCAACGCGTTCGTGACCGCCTTCCTCTCGGGGTGCCCTTGATCGTTGGGCTGCCCAAAACTACCCTAATTCGTCCTGTATAAGAACCGGAGGGCTCGCCCTCCTCAACTCAAGGAGACTCGAGATGCTGGGAAAGAAGGACTTCACGATCGTCGGTGGCGCGCTGCTTGCTGGGGCGCTCCAATTGGGCGCGACCGCGAACGCGCAGCTCACGCACTATGTCCCGTTCGAGGCGGGGTACACGCCCGGCGCGGACCTGAACGGCGCGGGCGGGCAGGACCTCGGATTCGGGGGCAATGTCTGGTTCGACGGCGCCCCCGCGGGCGAGGGGTCCTCGGTCGTTGAGGGCAGTCTTGCCGCGAACGGCGTGGACACGCTCGGCAACTCCGCGACCACGCCCAGCGGATTCAACCTCGCCTATTACACCTTCAACACCAACCCCTTCACCGGCAACGGCGACCCCGAGGATCGCCTCCAGCCGGGTGTGCACTGGGTGAGCTTCATCGCCCAGACCTCGACGGAAGCTGACTTCGGGGGCCTGAGCCTTGTGAAGTTCTTCGGGCCCGAGGTGCTCTACATCGGCAAGGTCGGCGGGAACGGCGGCACCGCGTGGGGCATCGACCCGGGCGGTGATCAGCAGGCCGCGGGCGGCGACTGCAACCAGCCAACTTTCCTGGTCGCGAAGCTGACGATCGGGCCCGCCGCGAACGACGACCTCGTGGAGCTCTATGTCAACCCGGATCCCGGGATGATGCCCCCCGCGAGCCCCGACCTGTCCTATCCGTTCAACGAGGACCCGAACGATAACCGCGGGATCGACGAGATCCGCATCGGGGGGCAGAACGGCGCGTTCGCGGTTGACGAGATCCGCATCGGCGCGACCTACGCGGATGTCGCGCCGGGCACCCCGATCGATGACTGCATCGCGGACCTCGACGGCAACGGCATCCTCGACCTGTCCGACATCAACGCGTTCGTCTCGGCGTTCACCACGCAGGGCAGTGCCGCGGACCTCGACGGCAACGGCATCTGGGATCTCAATGACATCAACGCGTTCGTCGCGGCCTTCGTTGCCGGTTGTCCCTGACCGACCGGGAACCCCGCGGCGGGCGGAACCGTCCCTCCGGTGTTCCCGAGTTCACTCGTGCGGCCGCCCGGCCACCACTCGGGCCGGGCGGTCGATTCCTGATCGTTGAAACCAGAACCGAGCGAACGCCCCAGGCGGGGCGCGCGGGCACGCTGCGCCATGACGCTGCAAGAGACACACCATCCAGGAGAAGAAGCCTTGATCGATCGTGCATTGTCAGTGAAGGGTTCCGCCGCGGTCCTCGCCGCGGTCGCGCTCCATGCGGAGATCGTCGGCGCCGGTCCGGAGTCGGCCCCCCTCCCGCGGGTGTGGTCGTCGAGCAACGAGAACGGGATGCTGCTCCCCCAGCTCGCGGTCGACGGGAACCCCAACACGCGGTGGGGGAGCTCATTCAGCGACAATCAGTGGCTCATCATCGATCTCGGCGAGCCCCGCGTGGTGCGCTCGCTCGCGATCCACTGGAACACCGCGGCGGCCTCGAAATTCAGCGTGAGCGTGAGCCTCGACGGCGTCGGCTACGAGCCCGCGACGAAGGGGGATGTCTCTGCCGGAGAGGGTCTGCACGAGGTCGCGCTCGAGCGGACGGTCCGTGCCCGCTTTTTGAAACTCGACCTCCGCGAGCGCACGACGGGGTGGGGGTTCTCGATCCACGAGATCCTGGTCAACGGGAAGCCGCTCTCGCACGAGGATCTTCCGGCGCCGCCCGCCGATGCGCTCTATCGCGACCCGAGCGCGGATCCCGCGGCCCGCGCCGCGGACGCGGTCGCGCGGATGAGCCTGCGCGAGAAGATCCGCATGCTCTCGGGCGATGAGATGTTCTACTTCCCCGCGAACGAGCGATTGGGCCTCGAGCGTCTGTTCTTCGCGGATGCCTCGATGGGTCTGCGCCTGCCCGAGTCGACCGCGTTCCCGTCCTTCGTCTCGCTCGCTGCGACCTTCGATCGTGACCTCGCCGCGCGGTACGGCGACGCCGTCGCGGAGGAGTGCCGCGCGAAGGGAGTCCATGTCTTGCTCGGGCCCGGCGTGAACCTGTACCGCGTCCCGCAGAACGGTCGCAACTTCGAGTACCTGGGCGAGGATCCCTATCTCGCGAGCGCGATGGTCGTGCCTTATATCCGGGCTGTCCAGGACCGGGGCGTCATGGCGACCGTCAAGCACTTCGTCGCCAACAACCACGAGTGGCACCGCAAGGCATCGAACTCCGTGGTCGACGATCTCACTCTCGAGACGCTGTACTTCCCCGCGTTCAAGGCGGCGGTGCAGGAGGCGGAGGTCGGCGCGGTGATGACCGCGTACAACCTCGTCAACGGGGAGTGGGCCGCCCAGAACCGCGAACTCGTGCAGGGCGTGCTGCGCGACGAGTGGGGGTTCGACGGGCTCGTGATGACCGACTGGTGGTCGGTGTACGACCCCATGCGCGTGATCCGCGCTGGTGTCGATCTCGAGATGCCCCACGCGGACTACCTGCACGAACCGGCCGTCCGCCGCCTGATCGACGCGGGGCTGGTGGGCGAAGATGAGATCGACCGGATGGTCGAGCACACGCTTGGGCGGTTCTTCCGCTTCGGGTTCTACGACCGCGACCAGACCGACCCCGATGCGCTCGGGTTCGGGGGCTGGCACGACGAGGTGAGCCTCGAGACCGCGCGCAAGGGCATGGTGCTGCTGCGCAACGAGAGCGGGTTCCTCCCGCTCGACCCCGATGAGACCCGGCGCGTGGTGCTCCTCGGCTCGAACGCCCGCGAGACGGAGACCAGCGGCTACGGCGCCGCGCGGGTCGAGCCGACGGATCCGGTGTCGATCCTGCAGAGCGTAAGGGCCGTCGCGGGGGAAGCGGTCGAGGTGCTGCAGTTCGATGACGCGACGCCCGAGGCGGTGCGGGCGATGGAAACCGCCGACGCGGTGTTCGTCACCTTCTCTACACGGGAGCGCGAGGCGAACGACCGCGATTTCGAGTTGCCCGACGACGACCTGGCGATGATCCGAGCCGCGACCGACGCCAGCGACCGGGTCGGGGTGATCGTGACCTCAGGGAGCGGCGTCGACCTGTCCCCCTTCATCGACGACACCCGCGCGATCCTCTTCGCCTTCTTCGCGGGGAACACGGGGAACACCGCGGTCGGCGAGATCCTCTTCGGCGCCGTCAACCCGAGCGGGCGCCTCCCCTTCACCATCGAACGGGCCTGGGAAGACTCGCCCGCGTACGGACGCTTCCTGCCCCCCGACGCGTCGTTCAACGACCAGCCCATCTGGGGGCTGGAGCGCGCCGTCTTCGATGTCGTCTACGAAGAAGGCACGCTGTCGGGCTACCGGCACTTCGACGCAACCGGCACCGAACCGCTCTTTCCCTTTGGTCACGGCCTGTCGTACACGACCTTCGAGTATGCGCCCCCCCGCGTCATCCAGTCGGAAGGCCCGGTGATCGAGGTCGAGGTCACGGTGACCAATGCCGGTGACCGCGCGGGCGACGAGGTCGTGCAGCTGTACGCCGGGTATGAACCGGTTCCAGAAGGGATGCCGGTCCGCATGCTGCGCGGCTTCGAGCGCGTCTCGCTTGAGCCGGGAGAATCGAAGACTGTCCTCTTCGCGCTCGATCGCGACGCGATCATGCCCACGCCCGCGGGCTCTAAACCGCAAGCCGTGACGATTGGCGTGGGGGGCTCGAGCCGATCTCTCCGCGCGGCGCGTGTGCCGATCGATCGGTGACCGGCACCGGTCGTTCGCGTTCCCAGATGATCGGATGGTCACCGGGGGATTTTGCGCCCCGACTCCTCAAAGATAAGCGGACCGAAGCCGCTGGAAACGGCCTGTTCCTCCAATAAGGCGTGGTGACGGGCGGGTCTCGGCGCAGCGTTCGAGCCCCACCTCGGCCCGTTCCCGTTCTCGCGAGATGTCCTTTCGAAACTTGTTCGGCTGTTTACAATTCTTCCTCCGGGCCACCGGTTCAGATTCGGCTGACTCTGAGGTATCAAGGTGTGCACGCTCTTGCGCACATCGCACGAGTTGATATCCTGCTGACCGATCAGGACGGAGAGACCCATGGCACATATTCCGAAGCCGCGTATGGCGGCGTTGCTCATAGTCGGTGCGGCTCCGCACACAGTCGCACAATCGCCGGTCGGCTGCTCGTCTGAGTTCCTTTATTCGGGGTTCAACTCGCTGAGCAGCCGCACATCGACGGCCGCGATCGTGGCCGCGCCCGAAGCGACGGAAACGAGGAGCGGTGACTTCAACGGTGATGGAGCGGTTGACCTCGCGGTGACGCTGTCCGAGGGGTTTCGGCAGTCCACGCTTGGGTTTTCGCTGCAGTTCGGCAACGGCGACGGGACTTTCGGGGAACCTGTTTTCTACCCGTTGAATCGCGGCGAACTGCTCGGCCTGAGTGTCGCGGATCTGAACAACGACGGGCGTTCGGATGTGATCGTCCCGACATTCACCTTCGATGTCGGGCTCTTCGTGTACTTCAGCAACCCCGACGGCTCGCTCCAGGCGCGGGTCCCCGTCGAGATCGAGAACTTCGCGTTCGACACCACCATCGCCGATGTGAACGGCGACGGGAACCTCGACATTCTGCCGATGAACCGCGGCACCTCCCCCGGATTGCAGATTGTGTACGGCAACGGGGACGGGACATTCACCCAGCCCACGGTGATCATTCCTGATCAGGAAGTCTACGACGTCGCTGTCGGGGACTACGACAACGATGGGCTGGCCGATCTGTTTGTCAGGCCGCGAAGCCCGAATGTCGTGCAGATCTATCGGCAGACCGGCGAGAACACCTTCGTGCAGGAAATGTCGCTGAACTCTGTCGCGGGCGGGAACAATGAAAGATTCGTCGAGGTCGCGGATCTCGACAACGACGGGTTTCTCGACATCGTCGGGCATGCCACGAATGCCAATTTGGAATACTGGCTCGGGGATGGACAGGGCGGATTCGTCAGCGGGGGCGCGCTCCCGGACTCGCGGGCGGCGATGACCTATCAGGTCTTCGACCTGGGGGATCTCGACGGCGACGGCGATGTCGACATCGTCAATACCGCGTTCGGTCCGGATCGTGTTCAGTACCACATCAACAACGGGGACGGGACATTCGCCCCCGCCGTGAGCGATCCGATCTCCGAAGACGGGAGCACGGATGTTCTCCTCGCGGATGTCGATTCCCGAGGCCAACCCGATCTGATTGTGACATCGAATCCGTTCGGGTTCGGCACCGTGGAGACATTCCTGAACACCTGTTATTTCTTCCCGGTCGTCACACAGCAGCCCTCCAACGCGCTGGTGAGCCCGGGCTCCCGGGCGGTGCTGTCCGTCGAGGCCGGCGGGGCCGCGCCGTTCACCTATCAGTGGAGGCGGAACGGCGTCGCGATCAACGACACCGCCACGATCTCGGGGTCGCGCTCGCCCGTGCTCACGCTGGACCAGATCACACGCGAGC
Source organism: Phycisphaerales bacterium UBA7812 (assembly GCA_002480345.1). GTDB lineage: Bacteria > Planctomycetota > Phycisphaerae > Phycisphaerales > UBA1924 > UBA1926. The sequence goes on from DLBY01000091.1 coordinate 27,729, forward strand.
AGGCGGGCGAGTACGACATTGTGATCACCAACGCGTCGGGGATGGCGACGAGCCTGAAAGCGGTTGTCGCCGTCGCGCCGACAACCGACGAGTGCCCGGCGGACCTCAACGGCGACGGCGACGCGAACACCTTTGACCTGCTCGACCTGCTCCGAGACCTTGACGGGGGCTGCCAATGAAGACGCGCACACGAACAGATCGCTTTGGCGCGACGGATCCCCGGAACCGAGATGCGTCGCCGATCGGCGTCGCGGCGATCTGCGTCGGCCTGCTCTCGACCGGGGTCGCGGTCGCCCAGACCGCGTGCCCGCCCGGCGATGTCTTTGTCGGAAACGCCGGTTCCTATCCCGCGGGAAGTTCCGCCCAGCGGCTGCTCACCGCGGACACCAACGGCGACGGCAACGATGACATCGTCGTCCTCAGCAACAACTCGGGGACCTACTCGGTCGGGGTCCTGCTCGGCGCGGGTGATGGCACGCTCGGGCCGCTGCTGACCTCCAGCGCGTTGGATTTCGCCGGGGGGCTCTTCATCGATTTCGAAACGGGCGACCTCAACGCGGACGGCCTCGACGATGTCGCCGTTGCGCAGACCTCGTTTGTCGATGAGCATGTGCTCGTGTATTTCGCCAACGCGGACGGCACCCTCCAGCCGCCGGTGATCGCTCCGGCGAGTCGCTCGCGCGCCGTGGAGATCAGGGACTGGAACAAGGACGGTGTAAACGACATCGTGAGCGGTTCGCTCGATCTGCAGAACGGGCTCTCGGTCGTTCTATCGAACGGCGATGGCACCTTCCAGCCCGAGCAAACCAGTCCCGTCGATATCGGCTTCAACGACATCGTCGTCGCGGACTTCACAAACGATGGTCGGCTCGATGTTGCGACACAGAGAGGCACGGTCGTTGTCGCGTTCTCCGCGACCGGGCAGGGCTCGCTGAACTTCGGGACGGCAAGCCCCAGCGATTTCAGCACCCAGCGAAGGATGCGTGCCGCGGACCTGAACCGCGACGGCGGGGCGGACATCGTGGGCCTGAGCATCGGCGGGAACCCGCTCGTCTCCACCCTTTCGGGGATCGCGACCTTCGAACCGGTCGCCGCCCCGGCCGGCGGCAGCGGCGGGCAGGCGACGGCGATGGATGTGGCGGACCTCGACGGAGACGGATACCCGGACCTCGCCGTGGTGCGGGACAGCGGCGTGCTCCAGTTCTACAAGGGCAACGGGGACGGCACCTTCCAGCCGCCGGTCGAGGACACCCTTCCGGGCACACCGTCATCGGTGACGCTCGGCGACTTCGATGCCACGGGGACGCTCGACGCCGCGGTTCTTGTCGGGTCGGATGTCGTGCTGTACACGAGCAATTGCCAGATCGCCCCGGTCATCGGAATGCAGCCGAAGTCCTTGACCGCGAACGCGGGCTCCGCCATCGAGCTTCGGATCGACATGGCGCTCGGTTCGCTTCCGCTCATGTTTCAGTGGCGCCGCGACGGGGTTCCCCTCAACGATTCCGCAACCACGACGGGCGTCAACACGCCGCAACTCTCGCTGAGCCAGGCGTCAGCGGGCGACATCGGACTTTACGATGTGGTGGTGACCAATTCCCTCGGCTCCGCGGTGTCTCAAGCCGCCGTCGTATCCGTCGTGCCCGCGCTGCCGGCATGTCCCGGGGATTACAACCGAGACGGGGTTGCCGACAACACCGATATCCTCGAGTTCCTTGCGGACGCCGAAGACTGCCCTTAGTGGGGCACTCGCTAATACGGGGTGGCTCGAAAAGGCCTTCCCGATCCAACAGCCGGCGTTCTGGGGCCGGTCTGGGTACAGCTTTCGAGGCGGTGGGGCTTTGGTTTGGCTTTCTTGCGTTCTTGCCCGACGCAGTGCGAGGCGGTGCCCGGTTCTTAGAAGCCCGTGCGGCGAGCATGAAAGTGGAGCAGGTTGAGCGGGGGATGTCACTCCCCGCTGTCACCGCGGCCGAACTGCTCGTGCTCGAGGTGGTCGAGCACCTGGGCGATGCGTCGCGCGAGCGGATCGTTCGCTTCGAGCGGCTGTGGGCGGTGACGGAGACCTTCGATTCGCCTGGTCGCTGAGGTCCCTCGCTCGTACGAACTGGCGGGCCCGATCGTGGTCAGGTTCGGGGTGGTGCTCAATCGAACCAGAAGACGAGATTCATCGAGTACGCGCCGTCGGCCTGCGTGGGCATCCCGCTCGGTCCCAATCGGTGTGGCGGGTTGAACTTCGTGCCGATGGGGGCGATGGCGTGAAGGAACGAGATGTCGCCTTCGGGCCACCGCACGGCGGTCTCCCGGGGAGACTCACCAGGCTTGGGCGTGAACATGCGGAGAAACAAGTCCGGCGACATCGTTGCGATGTTGAGCGTGCCCGCGGTGGTCCGCAGCGCTGTCCACACCGTGTCCGCGAAGTAGCCTTTGAACTCCGGGTAGGTCCACGATTCGCCGGGGGTCGCGTCGTTGTACGCATTGTTCCAGAAACCGAAGCTCGGGCCGCGCATGCGGTTTTTCCACACGCGATATGGGCCACGACCGATCCAGTCTCTCGAACGGATCCCACTTTCGGGCAGGTCGAATGTGACCCCGAAGAAATCATGGCTTCCGGTGAGCGTGTACGACGACTTGAGAATCAGCATGCCGTTGGGTTGCATCGTCCATCGGATGGTGTCCAGCCCATCGCGGGTTTTCTGCCACGCAAGGGTGACGCTGCCATCGGGATGCTCGATCGTGCTGGACGGATCGATGTCGATCGCGCGAGCGGCGTCGGGGATTCGCCGCGGGCCGTTCCGGAGAGGGACGGCGTGATCCTCGCCTTCCCCGATATGTCTCAACTCGCGGATACGGCCGTTGGCGGCGTCAAACGAAGCGGACAGGTTTCCTGCAGCAAGTGTGATCGTGTCCTCGGTTCTGCTCGCCTTCGCCCGGCCCGGGGTCGGGGACGGAAGGAGATCGCCCGCGATGTCCCGGATTGACCGGATGGGCCACGACCACAGGCAAACCGATTCTCCGGCCGGACCGAACGCTTCGAGCCTCAGGGCGTGTGCGTCCGGCGAGGTCTCGCGGAAACCGAGGTCGAGGCGGGCACGCGCGCCCGGCTTTGCGGGCACTCCGCCGATCGTCCCGCTCGCAACCACATGCTCCTGATTCTGAACGCGCGAGAAACGGACCAGTTCCCACTCGAAGGTGCAGGTCTTGAGATCAGTGAAGTCATACCGGTTCTCGACCTCGATCATGCCACCGAAGTCTTCGCCGATTTCCGAGACAACCTGGATCGGCGACCAGATCGCGCGGATGGTGTCGAAGCTGCCTTCTTTTTCGTGGAACGGACCGACGATCCCATCCGGCGCCCGGTTGCCAGCGACATCGATCCGGCCGTCCAGATCTGTCCGAACGATGCCCTCATCGGCAAGGACCCAGAGGAACCCGCCGGCGCCCACGGGCGAGGACCGTATCAGGTTCCAGTAGTCATCGAGCGAGGCGCCGTGCCCTCCGTCGTAGAGCCCGTGGAGGAACTCGGTTGGGAGGACGACCGTGGAACGCCCGAGCAGTTCGCGCATCGAGTCGAACGGCTCGTAATGGTCGGTCTCGAGCCCGCCGAAGTTGTCCCACGGGTGGATTACGGCCCGGTGCTGCGGGTCATAAAGCGCGAAGTCGTCGTCGAGCTCCATATTCCACCCACCCTCGTTCCCGTTGGCCCACAGGATGACGGAGGGATGGTTGACATCCCGTTCGACCATCGAGCGCACGAGCGGCTCTCCTGCCGCGGTCTCCAGCGACGGCTTCTGCCAGGTTGCGAGCTCATCGATGACGAGCAGCCCCAGCTCGTCGCAGGCTTCGAGGAAGTGCGTATCAGGCGGATAATGGGCCGCGCGGACGGCGTTCATGTTCATCGACTTGATCAGCCGTGCGTCCTCTTCGCTATCCGCACGATCGAGGGCCCTCCCCGTCTCGGGTCGGAAGCAGTGCCTGTTGACCCCCTTGACCATGATCCGACGCCCGTTGAGGTAGAGGCCTTCCCCCTCGCGAACCTCGAATGTCCGGAAGCCGATGGTCTCGGTGACGGTGTGGAGCGGCTCCCCGTCGCGTTCGAGCGCCAGTTGAAGTCTGTAGAGGTTGGGCGTCTCGTGGCTCCAGGGCTTGATCCCGTCGAGCTCTGTCGAGAGGGTGACCGGTTGCCGGTCGATGTCGGTGCCGAACTCCCAGCCGACTTGCTGACCATTGGCGTCGTAAACCCGGCCAACGAGCCGATCCGCGTCGACAACGCCGCCGAGTCGGGCGTGAACACGCAGCGAGCCATCGGCGCGGGGATCGGTGGCGATGTGATCGATGTGTTGCCGGGGCTTGGACTCAAGAAACACGGGGCGGTAAATCCCGCCGAAGACCCAGTAGTCGGCCTGCCGCTCAGCGAGCTCGACCGAAGGGTCGGCGGACACCTCGCTGACATCCACCTCGAGAAGATTCTCGTCCTCCGTATCGACGAGATCGGTGATGTCGTAGCGAAAGCGATAGAACCCGCCTCGGTGCGTTGGTCCGGCCTGCACACCGTTGACCCTCACCGTGGAATCGGTCATGACGCCTTCGAAGACGATCCAGATCTTCCGGTCCGACCACCCCCGAGGAATGAGGAATCGGGTGCGGTAGCGGGCCTGCTCGCCGCTGCGCGACGGATCGTTGCCGTAGGTATAAGTGCCAAACCCGTGTTGCTCCCAGTTCGACGGGACGGGGATCGACGACCACTTCCCCGCGTTCCGGCCCTCGAGGCAGAAGAAGTCCCACGCCACAGCATCCGAGGGTCCTTTCCCTGAGAGGTAACGGGTTTGTGTCGTGATCGAGTTCGGCGCGTGTGTCTGCGCTGAAGCACCGTTAAGTCCAGTCAGCACGAAGATACAAAGTGAGTACCTCAGCGCGAGGATCATGAGCCATGTTACGGTTGGCATAGAAGACCCAGGCTTCCAAGAAGGATCAACAAGAGCCTGATTTCGATAAGTCAAACCGGCTCGACTGAGATCCAAGCGCGTTCTTCTTGCCATGATGAACAGCCTAGCAACTTGTCATCGCCGATCTTCGACCGCGCGAAGCCGAGCGAGTGGTGTCATACCATCTCCATGCCGATGCAGACCATGAGATACTGAGGCTTGGGCCGCGGAGCCTCTCGATGCCGCGGGTCATGGAGAGGCCTGCATCTCCGGATCCTCAGATGCACCGGCGCAGTCCGGTCCGACGGGCGGCTCGACAGGTCGCGGGTCACTCGCGGGCATCGCGCAGGGGAGCGGTGTACAGCCCGCGGTGAAGCTGTTCACGAAGAGGCTGATGTCGCGGAGATCGAACTGCCCAAACCGGTCAACGACTTCCCGGTCCTGCCGGCGTGCGCGTGGAGAGAGGGGCGTGCCGGTCACGGCTTCGGGGCTCGTGATTGCTCCGAACCGATGACCGATCGGCTTCACCCTCTTGGTTGTAGAGCACTACGGGCACCCGGCGAGAAATGCGCTGACGAACCCATTGATATCACCGAGGTCGTAAATCCCGTTCGCGTCGATATCCGCGGGTGGTTCCATCGCCACGAAGCTGGCCACGAACGCGTTGATGTCCGCCAGGTCGATGATCTCGTAGGGTTCGGCGAGGTCGGCCGGGCCACAAGGAGAGCGTGAGAACAGCGGAGGCGCCAGGAACCCGCCTCGCAACTCATAGAGGCCTCCCGACTGTGGAACACCCGCATCCGGCTGGGCGATTACGCCCCAGAGGACTGTGCCACCGTTCGAAGAGACTGTTCCCCCGCCATCGATGGAGTACCAGGCGATCGCGGGATTCGCGTATGCGGTGCCGCCGAGGAAAGCCGCAACGGCGGCGATGACGAGATGGGGCTGGCTACATGGCATCGGTTCGCTCCTGCGAAACGCGTGAGATCGGAGAACAGGCGCAGTTTGCACGCGGAATCAGGGGAAGATCACGACGGGCCCGCCCCCCCGCGCCTCGATGGTCATCGGGAGGGCGAGTGTGCCGCCGTTCCCGGTGAAGTAGACGCCGGAACGCATCTTGACCGGGGTGTCGTACGACGCACGCGGGATTGTCAGGAGCATCCGCTGCATCCCCTCGGCCAACGACCTGAAGGGCGCGTAGGGGGTACCCCAGCTCTCGGAACCGGCATACGCCTGATCGATGTAAAGCGGGTAGGAGTGGTGCACGAACGCGCCATCGGTCCAGTCGGCGCTGAAGTTGTTCGTCTTGAGGTAGTTTGAGCCGATGCCGAGCGACTCGAACCAGCCCGAATCGCTGATATTGTCCCAGTAGACGGTCGCGTAGCTGGTCAGCAGGTAGCGATCGCCCGCGACGCTCGCGATGTTCGCGGGCACGCTTTCCGAGTCCGTGTCCTCAAAGCTGTAGTTGACCTCGTTGGTCGGCGGGTTCGCATACCGCCCGTAGTCGGGGCGGAACACGAAGTCCGAAGAGCAGTCGCGGTTCCAGGTGATGAAGAACGCCTTGCCTCGTTCTTTCATCTCCGCCATGTTGGGCCACACCGAGCCGTCGGCGACGAAGTCGTTGGGCGTGTACACCACGGACGCGGGGAAGTAGGGCGCGAAGATGTCCCGGATCAGTTGGCTCCGTTCGGCGCATGTCGAGGGCCAGTTATCGCAGCAGCCGTTGAACGACAGCTCGAGGTCGAGCCATGTAAATCGCTCGAAGATGCGCGGATCGCTGAACAACTCGTTCAGCAGCGCCGGCAGGCTGAACTCTGCGGTCAGGAAATCGCAGTCGTGCTTGACCAGGAGCACGCCGTCGTCTTTCAGACACAGGTCGAGTTCGATCGAAAACGAGTTGTACGCGAGCACGAGCTCGTTGAGTGGTACACGCCCGCCGACATAGGGCACCCCGGACTGGTGCAACCCACGCTCGTACGAGTTGTGCGAGCCTTTATAGCTGAACGAGTCAAGCGTCTGCTGCGCCGAGGCGGTGGCGGCAATCGCCATCGCGGCTCCGAGCGCTGTGATGAAGCGTGTCATGATCGGTCTCCTTCCGCGAGCGAGCCCATTACTGGAGGTTGACCAGCACGAGGACGAGGCCCTTGCCTGACTCGAGCGACGACATCGCTTTGCCGATGGTGGCGCCGCCCGCGCGATCGCGATCGCTGACCTTCATCGCGTGCCCCGGCGTTCCGGAGGTCGTGAGCAGATCGCCCGCGGTGATCGGGCCGTTCGCGTCGGCGTCGCACCAGGTCCAGACCCGACCCGCCATCGCGACGGGGTGATCGCCGTCGGCGACGGTCCCCTCCTGCGAGAGCGTGAGTCCCACATTCACGCCCCCGGCGCCGGAGATGATCCCCGCGACCTTGGTGTCGTAAACCCCGTCGGCAACGGTCAGACCACCGAGCGACTCGGCATCGATCGAGACGACCATACCGGGCACGGGATCGACCGCTCCGGTCACCGTGAAGGGCTCCGCGATATCAGAACCACCCGTGATCGTCAGAATATGCGTGCTCGTCGTGCCCTCCACCTGGAGCTTCGAGGTCGGGGCGTTCGTGCCGATCCCAACATTGCCGGTCGCGAGCTCGATAAAGAAGTCTGTGTCCGGCGTGCCGGTGTCGTCGATCTTGAACGAGAAGTGATCGTCCACATCCGCGGATGTGTCGCCCATGACACCCATTGTCCAGAGGCGGGCGCCGACGGTCGCCGACGAGGCGACCAGATTGATGAGCGCCTCGTTCTGCACGCCGAACCGACCGATCGAGAGTGGGGCACCCGGGTTGGTCTGGTTGATGCCGACGAATCCGTTGTTGGCAACAAAGACCGCGTCGAGGATCGAGCCGTTCGAGGAGTCGAGCGAGTGCCCGTCGATCCCCACGACGGACTGAGCGGACTGGGCGCTGAGCGCGAAGGTCGCGGTCTGCGATTGCTTGGCGAGCAGCGAGTAGGGTGTCGCCGTGACTTCCTGCAGCGGTGTGACGAACTGGTAGTTGGCGATCGAGTTGAACGGGCGAAAGCCGATCAACAGGAAGCGCTTGTCACCATTGAATACCTGCGGGTCAGACTCTACTTGCAGCGTGAATAGCCCGTCGGTCACCGGGACGCTGTCGAAGTCCTGTTGATCGACGATATTCGCACCGGTTTCGTCGATGACGCGGACCCGAACATCCCTCAGGCCGTCCGCCGGCACGCCGCTCTCGGTGAGATATCCTTGATATGTGAAGGCATCTGTCAGGGGCTGTGCTGCCGATCCCGCACAGAACGCAAAAATCACGGCGGCAGAGGCAGCGCATCGGGTCATTCGCGGGTTCATGTTGACTCTCTTTCTGGCGTGCGGCACACTGGGCCGATCAACGGATCACCGGGCGAGAGGCATCGCCCTACCGCAGACACGGGACACTGCCGCCAAACCGGCAATCGAATCCTGCTACGGAGCCGTTTTTTTTTCACCGGCCCCGCTTCGGAGGGGCCCCGCGCCCCTGGAACGGGAGGAGGTCTGTTTCGATGTCGGAGCCGACGCCCGGGATACCGGAGGACGGCGAGCTCGCCGAGATCTACGCGCACCTGCGGCGGGTGGCCCGGGCGTATGTCTCCCCGGGTTCGCAGACGCTCCAGCCCACAGCCCTCGTGCACGAGGCGTACATCCGGCTCGCCGATCGCGAGCGCGCGTCGTTCAATGACGAGACCCATTTCGTCTGCACCGCCGCGAAGGTGATGCGGCATGTTCTCGTGGACCACGCACGCTCACGGCGCGCCGAAAAGCGAGGGAACGGGTGGGACCGCGTGACCCTTGAAGGGCTCTCGGAGTCCGACGAACCGGGGTTCGATGCCCTGGACATCTCCGATGCGCTGGAACTGCTCGAGTCGCTCGCTCCGCGGCAGGCCCGCATCGTCGAGCTCCGTTTCTTCGCGGGCCTGAAGACCGATGCGATCGCGGACGCGATCGGCATCAGTGAGCGGACCGTTCGCGACGATTGGCGCTTCGCGAAGGCGTGGCTCAGGGCGCAGCTGGTGGAAGGCGGGGAACGGACCGACGACTTGAAGGGGGGCGTGTGATGACCACGCCGCTCCACGATCCCGCGACGCTCCAGCGGGCGCAGGACATCTTCCGCTCGATCTGCGATCTCGAGACAGCGGAGCAGGCGATCGGGATCGATCGTGCATGCGGCTCGGACGCCGGGCTGCGCTCCGCGGTGGAGTCCCTGCTGCTCGCGGATCGGGTCGATGACGACCCGCTCGCCGACCACGCGATCGACCGGATTTCGGAGCCCTGTCTCCCGGAGACCATCGACCAGTTCCGGATCATCCGCGAGATCGGACGCGGGGGGATGGGCGTCGTCTATGAGGCCGAGCAGCTTGCACCCTTGAGACGGGTGGCCCTCAAGCTCATCCGCTCCGAGCGTCCGACGAGGACACTGAGCTCACGCCTCCGTCGCGAGGCCGAGGTGCTCGGCATGCTGCAGCACCCGGGCATCGCACAGATCTACCAGGCCGGCGAGCACGACGGATCGCCCTACATCGTCATGGAACTGATCAAGGGCGCCCCCCTGCTCGACGCGGCGCTCCGCCTCTCGCTGCGCGACCGCGTGCGGCTGCTGATCCGCATCATCGACGCGGTGCACCACGCCCACCAGAAGGGCGTGATCCACCGAGATCTCAAGCCCGACAACATCCTGGTCGTCCAGGCCCCGCGATCGGGCGACCCGCAGCCCAAAGTCGTCGATTTCGGCATCGCGCGTGCGACGGAGGAAGCGAACCGCGCAACGCTCGCCGCATCGCTCACGCTCGCCGCCGGCGGATCGTTCCTCGGGACCCTCGCCTACATGGCCCCCGAGCAGCTCGATGGGGGCGACGCGGCGGATGTTCGATCGGATGTTTACGCCCTCGGGATGATCGCCTACGAGCTGCTGACGGGCGTGAGAGCGATCGAACTCAAGGGGCTTCCCGTCGCGGCGGCGGTGCGCGCCGTGATGGACGCCTCGCCCGAGCGTGCGGGCGCGTTGAACCCGAGCCTGCGGGGCGACATCGAGACGATTCTCGGCAAGGCGATCCACCCCGACCGGGAGCAACGCTATCAGTCAGCGTTCGAGCTCGCCGGTGATCTCCGGCGCTTCCTCGCGCGCGAGCCGATCTCCGCCCGCCCCCCGTCCGCGGGGTATGTCATGGGCCGGGTCATCAGCCGCAACAAGGGGCTCTTCGCGGGGATTCTGCTCGCGGTTGTTGCCGTGATCGGGGGCGGCGTCGCGTCCCTGTTCTCCGCCGCAAGCGAGCGGCGGCTCCGGGCCGAAGCGGAGATGCTCCTCTACAGCAGTTCGCTGAACAACGCCGATCGTTCGATCGCGGTGCACGATTACCCCAGGGCCGAGCGGCTGCTCGCGGAAGCGCCGAAACATCTCCGCGGGTGGGAATGGGACGCGATCGCGTCGAGGATCGTTGCGCCGACCGTGATCGCGTCGACCGGGATCCGTCACGGATCGGTGTGGATTCCGGGCCCCGCCCCCCTGCACTCCACCGAGCCCGCGTTGATGCTGACCGGGATCACGGATCAAGGGATCGAAACGAGAAGCCTCATCGGCGCGGTCCCGGCGCCGGGCATCGTCGCGCCCGGCTTCGACGCCACCGCTGTCCACGCCGTTGCACGCGTCCCGGCGCCCACCGCGATCGCGAACGGGCCCGGCTACTTCGAGATCCGCGCGGCCGATCTCGAAACCGGAGCGACGGAACCGGTCGATCCACCGATCCTGAGTATCCCGATCGCGAGACTCGAACCCGGAGATCCGTTCGAGTGCGTCCTCATCGGGGACTCTGCGATGTATCGCACGAGGGGTCATCTGCGCGTGACCGATGTCGTGGAACACCCGACGCACGGCAGGGTCTTCGCCGCGGTCTCGTATCAATCGGAGGGCGGGCGATACCGCACGGCGATCGTCAGCGCCGATACGCGCACCGCCATCGCGAGGTCGGAGATGCCGGCCCAGACCACGGTCGTCGCCTGGAGTGCCGACCGGAGCTTCCTGCTCTCGGGCTACTTCGGCGGGCGGGTCTCGTGCACCGATCCGTTCGCCGGGACTGAGGCCCTCTGGGGTTCGCGGATGGTCGATTCAACCCACTGCCGCGCGATCGCCATCTCTTCTGATGACGGCGCGATCGCCTGCTCGTTTGACAGCGGGCGGACAGTCATCCTCGACGGTCAAACGGGTGCGATCAGGAGGAGCTACACGCTACCGGGCGAGAAGATCCACCGGCTGATCTTCGATGAATCCCAGGAGTCATTCATCGGCGTCTCCCAGTCCGGAGGCGTCTTCGGGTTCCCGGCACAAGATCCGCCCGGCGTGCTGCGAGGGCACACCGCCGCGGTCAACCCGATCTGTCTTCTCCGAGGAGGCGAATACCTCCTGAGCGGATCCTGGGACGGGGATCTCCGCCTGTGGGAGATCGCCACACAATCGACGCGGCTGGTTGCGCCGATCACCGACGACGAGGGCGTCCGCCTGGCGGTGCTCGAGATCGCCGCGAGTCCGGACGGTCGCGAGTGCACCGTGGTCGCAACAGCCGGGATGCAGTTCCCGCCCATCGTTGTCAGGCTCGATCCGCGCACCGGCCGGGAAATCGACCGGGTTGTTGCGAACGCGAGCGGTCGCATCATGCCGTTCTACACCCCCGACAATGTATTGCACCTGTTCGCCGAAACGCTGCGATCCGTTCCCGCCGGCGCGGTGCTGCACGAGCGGATGTTCGGATCCTTCGCGACGAGCCCGCCTACCAGCCAGCACCCGGGCCAGATCGCGTACACCGATCACAGCGGGTCGGTCATCATTCGGAGCGTCTCTTCCGAGGAGGATGTCCGCGTCTTCTCGATCTTCGAAGGCTTCGTCGGGGCAGTCGCTCTTTCTCCCGACGGCCGGCGCGTCGGCGTCGCGGACCTCGGATCGGCCTTCCGAATCTACGACGCGGCTTCCGGCGAGTTCCTGGCGGAACTGAAGGGGCACGCGGGCGAAGTCCTCGGCGCCTCATGGTCACCCGACGGCTCGCGTCTCGCCACGGCCTCGCGCGACGGCACGATCGGAGTCTGGGACGGGCACACGCACCGCCGCCTCGCGACGCTCAGCGGTCACACGGACTATGTGTTCGCCCTGCGATGGAGTGAAGATGGTTCAAGGCTCTTCTCTTCGTCCGGCGACGGAACGATCAGAATCTGGGGCAAAGATGCATCGAGACCAAGTAACTGAGACGCACGCTGATCTGTGACACCCCCGAACGCCAGGCATTCAGGGCGAGAAGCACACGGTGTTTCGGGTACAGAAACGGGTACAGCCGTTACGGGTACACGCCCCGAAAAGCAAAAACGCCCTTATTTTCATAGAGGTCAACGCAATGGGCCCGGAGGGACTTGAACCCTCACTCCCCGAGGGGAAGCGGATTTTAAATCCGCCGCGTCTGCCAGTTCCGCCACAGGCCCGGGCGCGGCCCAGTGTACCCGGGGGTCAGGATCGCGCAGGCCCACCTGCGCCGTGCGCCCGCCGAAATTCATGAGAACTTCTCCGGGGAATCGGCGTCGGGGGGTTACACTGTCGCGTCGAGAAGAGCCCCCGGGGCCCGCGAGGCGTGCCCCTCCCCGAGATCCCCCGCCCCGAGGAAGTTCGCGATGCGTTCACCGGTGAATCCACGGTCCCGCACCAGCCAGGCCGGGACAGGCCCGATCAGCCTTTGCATCGCGATGCTCGGTGTCGCGGCCGGTGCCTCGCCTGTGTTCGCGCAGGTCTTCGATTTCCAATGGACTGGAAACGCCGGCACGACCACCTGGGCCGACGAGAACAACTGGCGCAATCTCAGTTTCGGGGGCATCGTCCTGGGTTTCCCGGACGGCGACGACGATGTCAGCTTCGTGGGCGATGTCTCGATCGGGGCGGGGCTCGCGCCGGTCTTCATCGTCAAGGACGGCGCCACGCTCCGGAATCTCGAAACCCTCACCGCCGCTGCGAACGGCAGTGTTCGTCTCGAAGGCGACGGCTCGCTCGTCGGGGGCGTGCTCGATTTCCCGCAGGGCGGTTCGCTCAGTGGGGGGGTGCCGACCCCGCCCGACGCCGGATTCTTCCGTGATCTCCTCATCCGCGGAACATGTGATATCGAGGGAAATCTCTCGGGCGCCATCACGATCGAAGCGGACGCGCGATTGCGAGGCGGGATCGCGTTCTCTCCCGGGGGACTCGAGATCGATCCGGTCCGCGGCGCCCTGCTCGAAGGAACGGGACAGGTCTGGCTCACCGTCCGGCCCGGCGAGTCGTCCCCCTACTCCTTCACAAGGCTCGTGGGCCTCCCCGATGCGCGCGCCGATCTCGTCAACCGTCTGGACAACGGCATCGTCGGCTACGGCGGGTTCAGCCATCTCCAACTCACCAACGAAACGCTGATCCACGCGACCGGTACGCAACCGATCGAGTTCTTCGACACCATCGTGGACAACACCCAGGGCACGATCCGGATCGACACCCAAGGCGTCGTTCTGCTCAAGAACCAGTCCTGGATCGAGGGTGGACGCATCGAAGGCTCGCCCGGTGCCGAGCTCGGCGGCGGCACAGCGTTCAGCATCGACCGCGTCGGCATCCGTGATGTCGAGATCGTCGGCACACTCCGCGTGCAGGGCGACGAAGAAACGGGACTCGCGGGTGACATCATTCTCAACGGTGAGATCCGCAACGCGCGGGGCAACTTCGACGGTGGCATGATCGTCCGTGATACCGATACCGCCCGCATCGTGGGCGGCACCATCACGCTCGACACGCCCGCCTTTCAGTACTTTTGGTACGGCTCACTCCAAACCGATCCCGATGCGATGCTCATCCTCGACGGGACCCTTTTGACCGGGGACGGGCTCCTCGGTCCCGGGAGCTTCACCAACCGGGGCATCATCCATCCCGGCCTCGGCGCAAGCGGCATGGTTCTCTCCGATGTCTTGATCGACAACACGCAGGGCCGGATCGAGATCCCCTCAGGCGGGTTCCTCTGGATCGCTGGCTTCAACGACGAAGGGTCCACGATCACCGGGGGCGTTATCGACGCCGAGCCCGGCGCCGGTATGAGCGCCGACAACCAGATCGTGACCCTCGAGGATGTCACCATCACCGGCGCGCTCTCGCTGGGCGATCCCGACAACTTCTCGAGCACGACGACCCCCGCGACCTACATCCGCGGGACCCTCACCAACAACGCGGAAATCACCGTCGTGGACGAGGGGCCCGACGCTCCCGACCCGGGTCACTGGTTCCGCGTCTGGTGCGAAGAGACCGCCTCCATCGGCGGAACGGGCCGCCTCGTGATGAACGACCGCGCCCTCGGCGGGATCGCCGGGCGCTGCAGCGAGGGCGGGACGCTCATCAACCTCGCGCCCCACGAGATCTCAGGAGCCGGTCGCGTCGCTTTTATCACACTCGACAACCGGGGAACGCTGACCATCGAGGGGGGCACGCTCGAACTCTTCCGAGCGACCCTCCTGAGCGAGCCCCCCGTCACGATCGCGAGCGACGGCGTCCTCCGCATCGACGATTCGCACGCACGCGTGCAGGCGTTCGAGGGCACGCAGGGCCTGGTCGAACTCGTGTCGGGCTCGCTCGAGACTGGGAACCTCGCGGGCTCGCTGCGCCACGAGGGAGGCCGACTCGTCGCGGGCTTCGAGGGCACGCCGACCCGCATCGAGGGGAGCTATGAGCAGATCAACCCCGCCGCCGAGATCGGGATCACCCTCTCACCAACCTCGCAGACCGCGCCCCTCGTCGTCGAGGGCCCAACCACCCTCGCGGGAGATCTGGTCGTGGATTTCGACCCGGGCTTCGCTCCTCAACCCGGCGATGTGTTCCCGATCCTCGACGCCCGCGCCGGCCTCGCGGGTTCCTTCGCCGCCCTCCAAGAGGGGGCGGTGGTCGCCCGCTTCGGGCAAACGGAAGGCTTCGGCGGCGTCGAACTCACGATCACCTACCTCGCCGGGGACGGGGACGACATCGAACTCCGGACGCGTCCCGGCCCGTGCAGCGAGGCGGACATCGCCCCGCCCTTCGCGGTGCTCGATCAAGCGGATCTGACAGGCTACATCGAACGCTTCCTCGCGAGCGATGCCGACGCGGACCTGACCCACGACGGACTTGTCGACCTCGCCGACATCGTCGCGTTCGTAAGCGCATTCGCCGCCGGGTGCCCCTGAGGCAACCGTCCGGATACCAAACGCCGGGAGCGACTGATCGAGTTTGATCCTCTCTGAGACTTGAACGGTCCGGGCGTGCGACCAAGACTTGGGACCCGGCGCACCGCGTCGGGACATGTCCGCAGGCCCCGTGGGGGGCCATATTCGGGTCGTCCCGGCCATCGAGGCCGGGCCCGATGAGCAACCCCGACACGCCCGCTCCGCGGCGCGTGCCGGCAAATACCCACAGGAGACCGGAAATGGTCCGCATCCGCATGCAGCGCTTCGGGCGCACCCACCGTCCCTTCTACCGCATCAACGCCATCGACATCCGCACCCGCCGCAACGGCAAGGTGATCGAGAACCTCGGGTGGTACAACCCGATGGCGAAGGAAGGCGACGAGCAGATCCACCTCAAGGAAGACCGCATCAAGGACTGGCTCTCGCGCGGCGCCCGCCCCAGCGAGACCGTCATGGACATGCTGGGCAACCGCGACCTGCTCAACGACAAGATGAAGGCCGAGTGGGAGGCCGAGCGTGCCAAGAGCCGCGACCGCGTCGCCTGCAAGCAGGCCCTCGCGAAGGCGGAGGCGGCGCTCAAGGAGATCGAGTCGCTGGGCGAGTCGAGCGACGAGGACCCCGCCCCCTTCATCGAGAAGGCCCAGGCCGCGGTCGCCGCGTGCAAGAAGTCGGTCAGCCACGGCCGCACCGCCGCCGCGGAGAAGGCCGTCGCCGAGGCGGAGGCCGCCCGAGATGAGCTCAAGAAGGCCGATGACGCGAAGAAGGCCGCCGAGGCAAAGGCCGCGGAAGAAGCCGCCGCCGCCGAGGCGAGCGAAGACGCTGGCGACTCGTCCGAGTCGTCGGAGGAGAGCGCGGAGGGCTGAGAAGCCCGCGTCCGCAGGGACGACACCACCGCGTACGGGTAGGAACAAGACAAGCCCCGGGGGTCATAGCCCGGGGCTTTTTCGTGCGCACACCGAGTGATCGCGGCAAGCCCCGCAGCGCGCGCACAAGAACGGCCGGGGCACGCCACGCGCCCCGGCCGGAAAAAGAGAGAACCGGTCTGATCGTCTTACGAGCCGCACCCGCCCAGGAACGACTCCACGAATGCGTTGATGTCGGAGAGATCGAGGATGCCGTCATCATTCAGGTCCGCGTCGCCGCAGTTCTCGAACGAGCCCCAGACGCGGACATTGTCCACGGCCGCCCCGGCCGAAGCCGAGAACCGAATCCACTCAGGGTTCGAGATCGCGTTCTGCACAGGACCCTGGTACAGCACCTCACCATCCACCTCGATCCGCCAGCGTTGCGACACCGTGTTGTAATCCACACGCACCTTCAACAACTCTCCCATCGTGAACGGCGCCAGCTCGGGAGTCGCCGTGGGGCCCGACCCGTAGGTCACCACGCCCCGGCTCGCATCGGGGAAGCCCGAGCCCATGTAGAACCGATTGATCGTCGGCGCGTCGAAGAACACCGT
The DNA here is from genome assembly GCA_002480345.1 of Phycisphaerales bacterium UBA7812. GTDB lineage: Bacteria > Planctomycetota > Phycisphaerae > Phycisphaerales > UBA1924 > UBA1926. The sequence goes on from DLBY01000091.1 coordinate 44,347, forward strand.
GAGCCCAGACTCGCCGATGAACGACACATCGAACTCAAGCGTGTAGATGTCGTAGTCCGCGGTGGCAACACCGTTCGCGTTCTCGAGTTCCATCAACGCCTGTGCGTTGTTCGGGAAAACCCCGACGCCATCGGTCATCGAACGCAGATCGAATACACCGTCAACCACCGCTTCGTCAGCCGGGTCTGTCAGGAAGTACCCGCTGAATCCCTGGCGCGGCGCGGCCCCAGTGTCCAGCGAGACGAAGTCGCCGAATGTGTGGAACGGCTCCGAGAAATCGATGTCGTACAGCAACTGACCGTCCCCGCTCCCCGCCAGCGCGAGACCCGAGACCGCGACAGCCGAACCAACGGTGACCAATGTGCGCAGCGAACCCTTCATGGCATAGCCCCTTCATTCCGAATCAGATGGTCAAGCGATGCGTCTCAAGACCCCCGGCTCGCTCTCCTCCCGCTCCGGGGAGGCCCCGCGTCCGGTGCCCGCCGCGTATCCTGACGCGGCCGACGCTCAAGTCATGAGCGCGGAACCCGTCCGAGCCTCACGCCGTCTCGCCCACTTTTTTCAGCATGCGCATCGATGTGCTCACAACCTTCCCCGAGCTCTTCGCGACCGAGCCCCCCGCGCTGCTCGGGGTGAGCATCCCGAAGCGTGCGATCGACGCCGGGGCGCTCGAGATCGCGCCGACCAATATCCGCGATCACACGCTCAACAAGCACGACAAGACCGATCACCGCCCCTACGGAGGCGGACCCGGCATGGTCATGACCTGCCAGCCCGTCTGGGACGCGGTGACGCACGCCGAATCGCTCGACCCGCGCCCCGCGACCCGCATCCTCCTCACGCCCCAGGGCACGCCCCTGACCCAGCCCCTCGTTCGTGAACTCGCCGCGAAGCCCCGCCTGCTCATGCTGTGTGGGCACTACGAGGGCATCGACGAACGCGTCATCCAGCGCCTCGACCCCGTCGAGATCAGCGTGGGCGACTACATCCTCTCGGGGGGGGAGCCCGCCGCGCTCGTCCTCATCGACGCCATCGCGAGACTGCTCCCCGGCGTCCTCGGGCATACCGATTCCGCCGAGCAGGACTCGTTCACCCCACCCCCGCACGAGAACCCCGACGGCTCACCCATCGACCCCAAACGGCGCGCGAAATGGCTCGCCGAACTCGGCATCACCGAGGACGCCCGCCTGCTCGATTGCCCGCACTACACCCGCCCCCGCGAATGGGAGGGACGGCAAGTTCCCGACGAACTCCTGTCGGGCGATCACAACGCGGTCGCCAAGTGGCGTCTCGAACAGATGGTCGCCCGGACCCGCGCCCGCCGCCCCGATCTGCTGGGAGACTGACCGCTACCAGCCGACATGCACGACCACCCGGCGCGTGTGCGCCGAGCGCCGGTGCTCCCACACATAGATCCCCTGCCAGGTCCCCAGCGCCAGCCGCCCACCCATCACCGGGATCGACAGCGACACAGCCGTCAACGCACTGCGGATATGGCTCGGCATGTCATCGGGCCCTTCCGCCGTGTGCGTGAACGCGGGATCGCCCTCGGGCACGAACCGCTCGATCCACTGTTCCAGGTCGTGCCGCGCACTCGGGTCCGCGTTCTCCTGGATCGTCAGGCTCGCGGAGGTGTGCCGGATGAACACCGTGCACAATCCTACATCGCACCCGCTCGAGCGGACGACGGACTCGACCCGCTCGGTGATCTCGTGAAGCCCCTTGCCTCGGGTCCGGACCGTGAGTTCGACGACCATGCCACGAGCGTATCGACCTACTCGTAGTCGTAGTACTCGTCCCCGCCCGAGTCGGTGGTCGCCTCGATCAGCGCCGGGACCGCCATCGCGGCCTGCGCACCCGCAAGCCCCAGCGAGACCACCGCCGCCGGGATCAACCTGATGACCAGGGGCTTCGATCGCAGCGCCGGAATCGCCGCGAGCGCAAGACCGATCGGCGCGCCCGCGAGCAAGCCGAACATGAGCCAGCGTTCCTGGTCCCCGAACCAGTGGCTCACCGCCAGCACGCCCATGAAGACCGTCGCGATCGCGGGCGACACCCCCGCCAGCAGGTCCTCGCGTCGCCGCAGCAGACCGACCACCGCGAGCGCGAACGCACAACCCGCGGTCGGCCACAGCACGAGGGGCGCGTTCGCCAGCCCCGCCGTCGCGCCGAGCGCCGCGTTGCCCAGCAGCAACCAGATGAACGCGGGGCCTCCCCAGCCGGGCAGCGCCCGCGAGCCGACGCGGATCGCCCATGACTGCACACCCGCGATGAGCCCGACGCCCGCGATCCACCCCCACCGGGAAGCCTCCGAGATGTGGCTCTCGTGCAATGCGCCCAGGATCATCCACGCCACAACACTCCCGCCGAGCGTCCCGAGCACGCCGGCCGCGACCGCCGACCGCCGCGCCGGGGTCAGCACGCCCAGAAGCCCGACCGCCAGCGCGACCAACGCGAGAGCCGGCACCCGATGCGTGACCCACTCCGCCCACAACTCCACCCGGCTCTGCCACGCGTACGACCCCAGCACCGTCCCGCCCGCGAGCAGCAACACCGTCAGCGCGGGAATCAGTCGGGGGGAGAGCGCCGGCACGACCGCGCTTCGCTCCGATCCATCGGACTCGGCAGGCGCGATGGTGCGCCGGAGCAGCGCGTGCGCCGCGAACAGCACCACCAGCGCCGCCCCAGTCGGCACGATCGCCGCAAGGAGAATCTCACGAGGCCCCATCGAATACTCCGTTCAATCGACCCGGTTCAGAGCGTGAAAACCGAACGGGCCCGGCACCGCGGCCGCCACGCGACGCGATCCCGAGCCCGTCTTTGAAAAGAGCGGGGGACGCGGAATGCGGCCCATCGCCCGGCACAACAAGCGACCGAGCGACGAAAACGCCGCCCGATCGCGTGGGAAGAGGAGAGAGAATTCCTTACTGCTTCACGCCCTCGACGAAGATGGTGATATCGACAGTGTTGCCGAGACCGCCCCCTTCGCCGCCGTCGGGCGCAAGGTCGGTGGTGATGCCAAAGTCAGAACGCTTGATCGAGAACTTCGCGTCAAAGCCCGCGACATCCTTACCCCGGAACGATCCCGTCCCGACCCAGTGGATGTGCGCCTCGATGGGCTTCGTCACGCCGTGCAGGGTCAGGTCGCCCTCGACCGCGTACACATCCGGCGCGTCGGTCGCCGACACCGAGGTGCTGGTGAACGACGCGACCGGGAACTGCCGTGCGTTGAAGAAGTCCGCCGCCTTCAGGTGCTCGTCACGCTTCTCGTTGCCCGTATCCACAGACGCGAGCGGGATCTCCGCCGTGAACGACCCCGAGGTCGGATCGCTCGGATCGAAGGAAAACGACCCGTTCAGCTCGTTGAACCGCCCGTGGAAGTTCGACACCCCAGCGTGACGCACGCTGAAGACCACCCCCGAGTGGACGCCATCCACTTCGTAACTCGGCGCGACCGACGCGGCCTCGAAATCGATCGCCTCGGCGTGCGCCGCGCCGCCGAAGCCGTCAAAGCCTGCCATCCCGGCAGCGGCGAGCCCGGCGGCCGCGAGCGACGAGCAGATGATCGAGGTGTTCCGACGACGAGCCATGGTGCGTTCCTCCTGTGCGTTTCCGGGACATCGCGTCCCACGCGCGTGCTTCCGTTCCGATCCGAACCCGCTCTGCCCCGCAGAGCGAGGGACCAAAGTTGTTTGCAACCACCGTGCCGAGTGGACCCCGGACACGGGCTGCCATTGCCTGTTCCAACAGGTATCAGCGTACCGCCGTTTTCGCCCCGGTATTCCCCCGCGATGCACAAAACCCTCGCCCGACTCAAAACTCGGCATTCCGCCCGAGAACCGCGCCTGAGCGGGTCGGAATCACCGAACGCGACCCGTCTTCCTCGATTTGATCGATCCAGCCCCCCCGATCCGCCGATGAACCCAAGGATCCGCC
>DLBY01000095.1:0-4644 GCA_002480345.1 Phycisphaerales bacterium UBA7812
CCACCACTCGCCGCAACGCGGCGCAGTGGTGCCCGACCAACAACACAAACCGAGCAAGACCCAACACCCCCATTCCTTTTCCCCCAACCGGTTCACTTCCGCCCCCCAACCCCGTAGCGTGCAACGACCCGCGTGTTCCCGGCCTGCGGCGGACGCCTGCCTTGAACGCGTTGAACCGCGGGGTTGCTGCGGCGTGACCACGCCGGCCGCTCCGCCCGATCCCGAAAGGACACGGGCATGCTCACCGTCACCGACGAAGCCAAGACCCACCTCAAGACCCTCATCGACCAGTCCGGGCTCGACGACAATGTCGCCCTCCGACTCGTCGCCAACGAGCAGGGCCTGGGCCTCCAGCCCGACACCGCCAAGGACACCGACACCGCCTACACCGAGCCGGGAAGCGAGAACACCGTCCTCGTCGTCGACGAGACCCTCGCCGGCAAACTCGGCGCCGTCACCCTGGGTGTCGAGCAGACCGCCGAGGGCGCCCGCCTCGCGATCACCCAGTAACTCCAGCGGGCCAATGCCCGACCATCACGCACGCGGCTGACCATGCCTCGCGCCCGCGACGCGCGAGAACAGGTATCGCCGCGCGCCTTGGTCAGCCCGCCTCGCGCCGATCCCCCCGCCACACCAGGCACACAACCGCCGCCGCGACCGCCCCCACGGTGTTGCTCACCAGGTCCCACCCCGTGTTGGTGTACCCACCCACCCCCGTCTCGGGCAGCACGAGCGTCATCACGAACTCGATCACCTCGTTGACGGCGCCGAGGCCCATCCCCACCAGCGTCGCGACCAGCGACTGCCCGATCCCGGGCCGCCGGTCGCGAGCCATGAACGACACCACCCCCTCCCACGCCGCCAGCGTCGCGCTGAAGAACCCGAACGCGTGCACGATCTGGTCATACCGAGGCGTCCACGGGTGCAGCCGCACCCCGTACAGCACGGGCTTCGTCGCGTGCTCGTCGAGCAGACCCGAATCCTCGGGGATCCCGACCGTCCCCCCCGCCATGTGCATCACCGCCCAGACCGCCAGGCACCACAGCGTGCCGCTGCTGAACCCCACGCGCCGGTGCAGCACGACCACGAGCCCGACCTCGATCACGAGCGCCAGCGCGTAGGCGACGAACTCCGCGTTCCCCTGCCGCAGCGCCAGCACGCACAACCCCAGCAGCACGGGCCCCGCCGAGAAAACCAACGCCCGCGGAAAACCGAAGAATGCGCGGCCCTGCTGTGAAATCGCGTCCATGACCGAGTCTACCGACGCCCCGCGCCATGAAAAGCCCGCCGATGCCGGCGGGCTTCAGGGGTGCTTCGGCGTATTCGACCGCCGCGTGATCAGCGACGGCGACGGAGCGTCGCCAGCCCGCCCAGCCCGAGCAGCGCGGCGGCGGACGGTGCCGGGACGGCGTGCAGCGCGAAGCCCAGCAGGTTGACGCGGCCCTGGTTGGCGCCCACATCCATCAGGAAGTTCTGGGTCGAATCGGTCGCGGTCCAGTCGTAGGTCGCGAGCGTCGCCTGGGGTGAGCCGTTGATGTCGTTGTCGGGGTTGTAGAAGCTCTGTCCGTCGGGTCCCACGAGGTTCACCGCGGCCCAGTCCCACGCGTGCCCGATGATGAGCTGCAGGCGGTACTCCTGGCCCACGACGAAGATGTCCCCGAAGGTGATCTCCTCGTCGGGGCTCCACTCGGCGATGCGGTGCCCGGTGCCCATCAGGTTGGCGACCTCGGGGGATTCGGAGCCGTTGAGCCAGGGCGAATCGGCGTGGTTGGTGATCCGGGAGAGCATGCTCTCATCGAGACCGAAGTCGATTTCACCCACGGTGACGGCGTTCGCGCCGGCGCCCGCGCCGGCGTTGGTCGCGATCATCAGAGAGCCCTCGCTCTGGAGCTGGCTCTCGAGATCGGTGATGAACTGGGTCGACCAGCCCGCGCTAGCGGTTCCCGCGAGGGCGGCAAGGGTCAGCACACTCGTCATGCTCGTTTTCATCTCTGGAACTCCCTCGGTTCAGTGCTTGATTCGTCTCTCGGCGGGCGCGCGGCCGGCAACGCCCGGCGGTGACACTCCGCGAACTGAATTGTACCAGATTCTCCGATTTGTCAAGCGCTAAACCACTGATTCAGGTGGATCTATGGGTGTTCCGGCACCCCTCAGTTCGACCCGATCGGGTTCACTTGTCTTGCGATGTATCTTGGAGTTTGGGTTTTTACAGGGTTTGCTGCGGGCTTCGGAGACGGAGGGCTCCGGTGGACACACGCATCGAGTTCCGTACGCACGGGGATCTGTCGCTGCTGGCGCGGATGCCGGGCTGACCGACGCTTCAGCGCTGCCCTCGCGGGGCTGCCCTCGCGGGTTGGGGCAGCGCTGGGCAGCGTCGGCGCTTCGGAGGGCGTCTCGGCGCGGGGCTGCGATTACGAGGGGCACCCTGCGTTGAAGGTGTCGATGAAGATCGCGATGTCGTTGAGGTCCCAGACCTTGTTGTCGTCCATGTCGGCGGGGCTGGCCTGGTTCTCGAAGGCGTGCACGAACTTCACGACATCGTAAAGATCGAGGACGCCGTGCGGGGCTGCCAAGTCGGCGGCGTTGCATGCCGTTCCTTCCGGCTCGGCGCCCGAGGCGTTGGTCGCGGCGAGACCGATGAGCGCGACGCTGATGAGGGCGGCGCCAACGGCGGTGCGAGCGAAGGTGTTGCGTTTCATGGCATGCCTCCTTCTTCCGGGGGACGGGACCCGCGCCCCGTCCCGTGCTGCCAAGTAACACTTGATTTTAGTTTGCGGCGGATGGATCCCGGCTCGCATTTCTCGGTGGACCCGCGGAATCGAACGCTTTTGATCGGCGGCGTGACCCGAACGGGGCAGGCGTAACGGCCCGCGTTCCTGCGGATCCGTCGCGGTGTTCGGCTACGCTTCGGGCGATGGCGGATCGTGCGACGATTTCGATTCTCGGCTTCGGCGCGTTCGGTCGGCTCGCGGCGGCGCACCTCGCGCCGCACGCGGATCTGCGGGTCCATGATCCTTTCCTTCCCAAAGAGGGCGACGGTCCGGTCGCGCTCCCCGCGGGCGCGGCGCTGTCGACCCTGAACGAGGCGGCGGAGGCGGACTGGATCATCCTCGCGACGCCTGTGCAGGCGATGGAGCGGGCGTTGCGGGCGCTCGCGCCGCGGGTGCGACCCGGCGCGGTGGTGGCGGATGTTGGCTCGGTGAAGATCAGGCCCGTCGCGTGGATGCTCGAGCTGCTGCCCGGGCATGCGCAGGTGCTGGGCACGCACCCGATGTTCGGGCCCGAGACGGCGCGGGAACGGGGGACGATCGAGGGCGAACCCATCGCGCTGTGCCCGGCTCGCGTTGATGATCGGACGCTCGAGCGTGCCCGGCTGCTTCTCGGTGAAAGGCTCGGCCTCCGGATCATCGAGATGACCCCGGACGAGCACGACCGGCAGGCGGCGCTGGTGCAGGGGGTGACGCACCTGATCGGGCGTGCGGCGGCGGAGATGGGGCTGCCCGACCTGCCGACCGGCACGCTGGCGTACCGGCGTCTGCTGCAGATGAAACGCAATACCGAGCGGGACAGCCCGGATCTGTTCGAGGCGATCCAAGGGTTGAACCCATACGCGGACGCGGTCCGGCGGGACTTTCTCGATGCGCTGTTGCGCACCCTGTCCGGCCTTGAAGACGGGGCATGATTGCTCTGTTATCGGGCCTTGCTCTGTGCGGGCTTTCTCGGCGTGGAATAGCACAAAAACGCCCGGAACCCGTTGATTTTTCCTTGAATTGGGGGATGATGAAACAGTTCCGAGGGTGCTTCGGATTCCCGGGGCTCGCTGACGATTTTTCCGGGCGGCGAATGTAAGCCGCGCGGAGCAGACACCAAGGAGAGACACGATGAAGAAGATGCTTGCGCTCGCCGTTGCGGCGGCTGCCGGTTCGGTCGCGACCGCCGGTTCGAATGTGAATGTGGGGATCGATCCCGGCAGCGCCAACTGGCTCGGGTTCATGAATGTGTATGACCTCGCGGGGAACTTCCAGTTCGGCAGCCCCTGGGGCGTTCCGGACCTGGTGGCGAACTTCGACGACGGCGCGAACACGCTGACGATGTCGCCCAACACGATCGGCGATCCGAACGAGTATTGGTACCAGGGCGGTCGTCCGGGTGAGGATCCCAACGATCCGAACGACAACGGCGGCCCCGGCGCGCCGGGTAACAAGATCATGGAGGCGAACCTGTACCAGGAGGTCGCCGACGGTTCGCTCGCGGGACAGACCGTGACCTTCTCGGGCAATGTGCTGTCCTACTCGCTGACCGATGCGCACGATGTCCGGGTGTTCATCCGCGACTTCGAGGCGGGCTTCGCCAGCTCGATCGACACCTTCGTCGATGTGGACGCGGCGGGCAACTTCAGCATCAGCCAGTCGATCACGAACGACGCGACCCGCATCGTCCAGTGGGGCATCCAGGTCGAGGGCGTGAATGTCTGGGTCACCGATGTCGATCCGTTCGGCAGCGTGGTCTTCCAGACGATCCCTGCTCCCGGCGCGATGGCGCTGCTGGGCATGGGCGGCGTGATCGCCGCGCGTCGCCGTCGCTGATCGCGACCGACCGATAGAGTCCTGTTCGACGCGGCCGGCGGGGGGACCCGCCGGCCGT
>DLBY01000095.1:4942-5130 GCA_002480345.1 Phycisphaerales bacterium UBA7812
GGGCGGGGGAACCCGCCGGCCGTTGTTTTTGCGGTTTGTGGAGAACCCGGGTGCGGGTTCGCGTTGCTCGGTGTTCGCGGCGCTGATTCTGGCGATGGCGTGATCGGAGGCGGGATCGGTCGTTGTTGCCGCCCTGCGCCGCGCTCCGGAGCGCGGGTGCCGAGCGGGCGGGGAGAGACTTCAGAAGC
>DLBY01000065.1:0-2876 GCA_002480345.1 Phycisphaerales bacterium UBA7812
AACAACATCGACGCCTTCAAGGCGGATGTCCATGACTTCACGCGCCAGATGGCCGCCCTGCTCGACACCAAGGCCGAGCGTCTGGAGCAGCTGATCGCCGACGCCGACGAACGCCTGGAACGCCTCGAGCGAGCCCAGCGGATCCACGACGCCCCTGCGCCGCCCACCGACGAAGACCAGTCCAGCCCGCTCAACGACGCCGCGGAGCGACGCCCCGATCCGTCGCCTTTCCCGCCCCGCGCCGCCCCCCCCGCGCGACGCGCGTTCCCCGATCTCGAAACCCCCGTCTCCGTCGACCCGCTGCACGACCGCGTCTACCGCCTCGCGGATTCGGGGCTCGACCCCGTCGCGATCGCCCGAGAGACGGGCCAGCCCACGGGTCAGGTCGAACTCATCCTCGCCCTGCGCGGCTGACCCCCCGCCTCGGGATGCGCGCCACCGCGCCCCTACCCTGTCAGTCCATGGCCCGCCGAGAGCTCCACGATCGCTATTTCCGACAGGCGAAACGCGAGGGCTACCTCGCCCGCTCCGCCTACAAGCTCATCGAGATCGACGACAAACGCAAACTCATCCGCAAGGGCGACCGCGTCATCGACCTGGGCTGCGCCCCCGGATCATGGCTCCAGGTCGCCGCCGAGCGCACGGGATCGCGAGGCTTCGTCGTCGGCATCGACCTCAAGCCCGTCTCGGGCCCCTTCGCCCGCAATGTCCGGACCGTCGTGGGCGACTTCACGGAGATCGACCCCGCCGATCTGCTCGACAAAGAGGGACGCCTCGCGAATGTCGTCCTCAGCGACATGGCCCCCAACACCAGCGGTCACGGCGACCACTTCATGTCCGTCCGCCTGTGCGAGCAGATCCTCGACCGCCTCCCCTTGCTGCTCCGCAAGGGGGGCTCGTTCGCGATGAAGGTCTTCGAGGGCGAGGCCTTCCCCCCCCTGCTCGAGCGGACCCGCCAATCGTTCCACGATGTCAAGGTCATCAAGCCCAAAGCGACGCGTGATGTCTCTCGCGAGGTCTTCGTGACCGCGAAGCGGTACAAACCGCCGGTCATCGAGCCGGACGACCGGGCAGACGAAAGCGCCGGCGCACCGCCTCCCCCTGCCGCCACCCCATCCACAGGCCGGGGCGATGAACCACCGCCCCCCCCGCCGGGCTGGTTCGATCCCCCCGCCCCATCGGGCAACGGGTCCGATCCCGAGAGGACCGGATCGTGACACTGCTCGCGCCGGGCACCATGCTCCTCGCGGCCCTGCTCGGGGTGCCGCCGCTGGTCGTCTTCTACCTGCTCAAGCTGCGCCGCAAGCCGATGCGGGTCACCTCGACCATGCTGTGGGACCAGGCGCAAAAGGACCTCGAGGTCAATGTCCCCTTCCGCTGGATCCGCCCGAGCTGGCTGCTGATCCTGCACGCGCTCATCCTGCTCGCGCTGCTGATCGCCATCGGACGCCCCGCGATCGAGGACGCCTCGAGCGGCGCGGGCCGCGTCTTCCTGCTCATCGACCGCTCCGCATCCATGAACGCCCCGAGCGGAGAGGGCCCGGGCACCAGGCTCGACGCCGCGAAGGCCCTCGCGCGCGAACGCATCGACGCGATGGCGGAGAGCGCCGCGCCCCCCGAGGTGACGGTCATCGCGTTCGCCACCGAGCCCGTCGTCGTGGGCCCGCCCGCGCGCGACGCGGGCACCATCCGGAGCATGATCGACGCGATCGGCCCGACCGACCAGCCGGGCGACCCCCGCGCCGCGCTCGACCTCGTGCGCGCGCTGACCACCCGGGGCGAGCGCGACGCCGAGGAAGACGCCCCCGCCGCCTCCCCCCTCGCGCTGCTCATCACCGACGGGGGCGACCTCGACAGCCGCACCCCCGCCCTCGCGGGGGACGCCCGCGTGCGCACGCTCACCGTGGGCACACCCGACCGGCCCGCGCGCAACATCGGCATCACCGCGTTCGCCGCCGACCGCGAGATCGACGCCCCCGCCTTCGTGCGCCTCTTCGTGCGTGCCGCCAACACCGCGCCCGCCGAGACCTCGGCCCCCCTCGTCGTCCGCCTCGACGGCGACCCCATCTCGCGCCGCGCGCTCACCATCCCCGGCGCGACCGATCAGGGCCCGGGCGAGCAGACCGACTCGCTCCGCCTCGACATCCCCGAGGGGGGCGTGCTCGAGGTCACGCTCGAACGCGAAGACGACCTCAACGCGGACAACACCGTCTTCGGGGTCCTCCCCCCGCTCCGCCGACCACCCGTCCTCCTCGTCGTGCCCGATGCCCCGGCAGTTGCCTCAACGCAATCCGGCGCGCGCCCCGCCGCCCGCGAGCGAGCCGACCCCCTCCTGCTCGATGTCATCGACGCGATCGGCACCGCGGGCCTCCGCGTGATCGACCGACGCCGCTACGCCGCGAACGAGGACACGATCGTCAGCGAGTTCGGACTGGTCATCTTCGACCGGGTCCGCCCGCCCCGCATGCCCCGTGTCCCGACCCTCAGCTTCGGCGCGCCGCTGCCGGGACAGGTCGCCGACCCCATCGACGCGGCCGACGCGGGCCGCACCCCAGTCCTCGCGTGGGACCGTGATCACCCGGTGATGCGCGATGTCGTGCTCGACCCGGTCATCATCGCCGATCGACTCCGCTTCCCGGAAGACGACGCGCCACTCGCGGGCGCGCCCGATGCAGAGGCGGACCCGCGAACCCCGGACGCGTCCGCGCGCACGACCCTCGCCCGAGGCCGGGAAGGCCCGCTCATCGTCGCGCTCGACGACGCGGGTGCCCGCCGCATCGCGGTCGCCTTCCCGCTCGCCCAGTCCAACTGGCCCGTCGACTTCTCCTTCCCCATCTTCATGCTCAGCGCCTTCGACTGGCTCGTCCCGGGCGCGT
>DLBY01000065.1:3177-10112 GCA_002480345.1 Phycisphaerales bacterium UBA7812
GGCTCGTCCCGGGCGCGGACGCCGCGGTCTTCGCGACCACCGGAGAGCCCGTCACCCTCCCCGTCCCGAGGGGCACGACCCGCGTCGAGATCACGGGCCCGACGACGCGCACCCTCACGCTCCCCCAGGGCGCGAACGACGCCCCGCTGGGCCCCCTCCCAGCCGCGGGCCGCTACGACGCGGCCTTCTCGGGCAGCCCCGCCGCGCGCGAGGCGCCGCCCGCTCCGCTCGCGGTCAATCTCCTCGACCCCGCGGAATCCGCGCTCCGCGTTCCCGCGAACGCCGACACGGAGGACACGGACACCATCGGCGGCGCGAGCGAAGGCCAGCGCGAGATCTGGCGCTGGTTCGTCCTCGCCGCCGCCGCGGGGCTGCTGCTCGAGTACCTCGTCTACACCCTCCGAGCCTGCGCCTAGCGCGCGCACCGACCCGAAGTTTTGACCGCACAGAAAGGACCCCCATGCCCAAGCGACTCGTTCCCCACACCGCCGACGGCCCGATCAAGATCGACCCGCAGGACAAGCCCGTCTTCGTGTGCGCGTGCGGGCTGAGCCAGAACTTCCCGTTCTGCGACGGGGCGCACAAGGCGTGTAAGAGCGAGGAGGACGGGAAGGTGTATGTGTACGACGCGGAGCGGAAGAGTGTGGTGGAGGTGCGGGAGGAGGGGTGACGGCCGCAAATTCAGATTTTGGCCTATGTCGTTGCAAACCCCCAAATGATAAAAACCAAAACCCCTAACAGCATGACGAAGTACAGCATAAAATGGAGCACCTCTCCGCCGGGGTACGGAACGCTCAAGTTAGCATAGAGCCACCCGAAGTTGTCAACTTGTAAGTCGTTCACTTCGAGCCGATCGGCGTATGGGAATCCCCGTGACGGCACCGCATGAGATCGGATCACCTCGTTGACGGCATGCAATTCGGGACATTGGTCTTCGCTTCCAATGTACCAGATCTCATCACCAGTGACGGGGTTCACAATGACTTCGGGGCGCCAGCGAATCCAGGCTGAGAATGAGTGCGGCCACCTCTGTTTGGGCATCGAGACCATTTCTGCTACAACCACAAGTCGTGATCCTGCGGACAGCCCCGAATAATCATCTGGCTCGATTGGCAGAAGTAGGTCTGCGCTGTCGGTCCGGAGAATTCGCCCGGCCTCATTTTGGTTCGGTGGCAACTCGATAATGTGCGTTCTGTAAACACCCGATACATCTCGACCGCTCGTTCCGAGCATCGGAACAAAGAGAATGAGCCATACCGGTATCAACAGCGTTGCCACGATTACTCGCCCCCAACGACGCTTTCGTTTCGGTCGCGATTGTTGATTATCTAAAGGCATTTTGCCACCAACTCCACCGGGTGCAACGCCCGCTTCCCTGCCCCGTCCTTCACCTGATGCCGGCAGCTCGCCCCGGGGGCGACGAGCACATCGCCGTCGGCCATCGCCCGCGCCGCGGGGAGCACGCCCAGTCCACCGATACGCATGCTGAGGTCGAAGCGATCCCGCGTGTAGCCGAAACTGCCGGCGAGGCCGCAGCAGGTGGTGTCGAGCGTGCGGACCCGCCCCGGGAAGCAGCGTTCGAGGAGCCGGGCGGACGAGTCGGCGCCCCACAGGGCCTTCTGGTGGCAGTGGGCGTGGAGGTGGATCGTGCCGGCGTGGTCGGGGATCGTCGGTCGGCACGGATGCTCGTCCCACCGGTCCGCGAGGAACTGCTCGATCAGGAACGACCGCGACGCGAGCAACCGTCGGTCGGGCTCGGGGGTCCGGCATTTCAGACCCAGCCAGTCGTCCGCGACAGCGCTCAGGCACGAGGGCTCGCAGAACAGCACCGCCTCGACGGGCGGCCGGGCCGTCCCAACCAAACGGGTCGCGAGCGCCCGCGTCTCGGCGTCGATCCGTTTGATCGCCCGGGGCAGCAACCCCACCGAGATCAGCGCGCGCGCCGCGTCGCTGCCCCTGAACAGTTCAACGCGGTACCCGAACGCTTCGAGGACGCGCTTCGCCGCCAGCCCGATCGCGGGCTCGTTGGAGGCCGTGAAGGTGTCCGCGTAGAGGAGCACGCGCGGCGCGTCAGCGGGAAGCGAACCGTCATCGCCTGCCCACTGCTTGTGCAAGGGCTTGGCATACCTGGGCAGCGACCGCTCCGGGTGCAGCCCCAGCAGGGCGTTCGCGAGCGGGCGTGTCAGCGTCATGCCCAGGTTCGCCAGGCCCGGCGCGACGCCCGCAACGCGGTTCACGGTGTGGATGTTCCCGAAGACACGGTCGCGCAGCGGCACCCGCGCCTTGCGCCGGTACCGCTGCGCCGTGTACTCCGCCTTCATCTTCGCGACATCGACATTGCTCGGGCACTCGCTCTTGCACGCCTTGCACGAGAGGCACAGGTCGAGCGTCGCGATCGTCTCCGGGTCGTCCCACGAGGACTCGCCGTCGCCGCCTCCAGCGACCAGCGATTCCGCCTGCCCCGTGATCGCGAGCCGCAGCGCGTTGCCCCGCCCGCGCGTCGCGTGCCGCTCGTCGAGCGTGCCCCGGTACGACGGGCACATCGTGCCCCCGCTCGTCTTGCGGCACACCCCCGCGCCGTTGCACAGGCTCGCGGCGTGGGCGAGCCCGCCCTGATCGCTGAAATCGAAGTAGGTCGCGACACCCTCCGCGTGCGTCCGCTCCGCGCCCAGCCTCGTGCGCGCATGGATGGACCGGATCGCACCGGGCTCGACGATGTTGCCCGGGTTGAGCCGATTCTGCGGGTCGAAGATCGCCTTGATCTCCCGGAACGCGCCCGTGAGCTCGGGCCCGAAATAGCGTTCGAGCAGCGGGCCCCGCGCCCGCCCGTCCCCGTGCTCGCCCGACATCACGCCCCCGAGTTCCTTCGCGAGGTCCGCCGAACCGACCGCGATGCGCTCCATCGCCGCCCGGTCGTCTTCCCGAGACAGATCAAGCAGCGGGCGGACATGCAGCACGCCGACGCTCGCGTGCGCGTAGTAGGACGCGATCGTCCCCTCGCGCTCGACGATCTCGCGCAGACGCCGGACATACTCGCGCAGACGCTCGGGTGGCACCGCCGCGTCCTCGATGAACCCCACGGGCTTCCGATCACCAGGGATCGCGTGCAGCAGCGGCTCGCCCGCCTTGCGGAGCGCCCACGCCTCGTCCATCGACTTCGCATCCTCGTAGATCCCGACGCGCTCGCGCGGGAACATCGAGCGCACCGCGTCGAGCTTCTCCCCCACCGCGGCCTTCGCCGCCTCAGCGTCGGGCAGATCGCTACGGAACTCGACATACAGCACCGCGTCCGAATCCGCCCCGCCCGGGAGGACCTCCGCGTTCGTGCGCTGCTCGAGGTTCTCCCTCGCCAGTTTCATGATCAGCGCATCGAGCAACTCGACCGCGCTCGGCCCGAGCTCGAGCAACGGAAGCACCGCCGCGATCGCCTCGTCCACGCTCGCGAACGACACCACCGCGAGCCCCGTCGCGGCAGGGAGCGGGTGGAGCCGCAGCCGCGCCGAGAGCGTGAACGCGAGCGTGCCCTCGGCGCCGCAGATCAGCGGCGCAAGACTGATCGATTCGTCCGTCTCGCCCGCGTCCATCTGCGCCAGGATCATGTCCAGCGCGTACCCCGCGTTCCGCCGGACCGTCTTCGGAAACCGCTCGCGGATGAGCCCCTCGTGCCTCAGGCACACCGCCATCACCCGCTGCGCGAGGTCCCGCGCCACCGGGTCGCGTGCACCCGCGCCGGGCTCGAGCGTCACCCGCGTCCCATCAGCGAGACAGACCTCCGCCCCCAGCACGCTCTCGCTCGTGCGCCCGTACAGGATCGACCGAGACCCCGCCGCGTTGTTGCCGATGCAACCCCCGATCGTCGCGTGCGTCGCGGTCGCGGGATCCGGCGCGAAGAACAGGCCCCGCCCTCCCCCGCTCGCCGCGAGGCGCTCGTTGAGCTGCGTCACCGAAACCCCGGCCTCCGCGCGGCACGCCTTCGCCTCGTGGTCGATGTCCCACACCCCGCGGCACGCGGCGCTGACATCGATCACGACCGCCTCGTTCACGCACTGCCCCGCGAGGCTCGTCCCCCCGCCCCGCGGCAGGACAGGCAGGCCCAGCTCGAAGCACGCCCGCACCGCCTCGACCGCGTCGTCCCGGTCCGCGGGGATCACCACCCCCAGCGGCTCGACCTGGTAGATCGAAGCATCGGTCGAATACAGCATCCGGTCGTGCAGACCGACCCGCACCTCGCCCCGCACGCGGTTCGCCAGCGTTCGCAGCCCGTCGAGCCTCGATCCGTCCTGTCTCGGAAGCGTCGTCACAACGGGAGCGTACCCGTCCACGCCCGCTCGCTCCGCGGTTCCGCGCAAGCCGCTGCCCAATCGGCGCCGGGATCACTCCTCGAGATAGGTGTACCCCTCGAGCCCCTGCTCGTAGAACCGAAGCAGGTTCCGGCTCTGCGCCACCGTCATCTCACCCGCGCGCACTGCCTTCTCCGCTTCCTTGCGGATCGCGCGGCGCATCGCGTCCGCGTCGTACTGGACATACCCCAGCACCTCGCGCACCGTGTCCCCCTCCACCACATCGTCGATCGACCAACCCGCCTGCTCGTCGAGGCTCACATGCACCGCGTGCGTGTCGCCGAAAAGATTGTGCAGATCGCCCAGCACCTCCTGGTAGGCCCCGACCAGGAAGATCCCGATCCGATAGGGCCGGCCATCACCGTCGCCCTCCTCCTCCGCCTCGTGCACCTCCAGCGTGGGCTTGTACATCCGCTGGTCCGTGCAACCGAAACGGTTGATCTGCCCGTCGCTGTCGCAGGTGATGTCCGCGAGGATCGCCCGCCTCGTCGGCTTCTCGTCCAGGCGATGGATCGGCGCGATCGGAAAAATCTGCTCGATCGCCCACGAATCCGGGAGGCTCTGGAACAGGCTGAAGTTGCAGAAGCAGATGTCGCTCAGCTGCTCGGCCAGCCCGTCGATCTGGTCGGGAAGCCCCCCGTCCTCGATGCCCTCCGTCAACGCCAGCACCTTCCGACCGATCGCCCAGTACAGCCGGTCCGAAACCGCCCGCAGCGGGAGGCTCAGGTAGCCCAGGTTGAACAGCGTCCGGCTCTCCTCGCGCGCCTGCAACGCATCGTGGTACGCGTCCAACGCCCGCTTATCCTCGATCGAAACCGTGTCCCGGATCGTCTCCCACGCGTGCCGCAGATCGTCGATGGGCTGAGGCACCTCGATCCCCGCCCCCTCCTCGCTCGCGATGATCCGGTCGATCCACGCGACATCCGGGTCCCGGCTGAAACGCGTCCGCCCCACCACATCGAATACCAGCACGCTCGAGTGCGCCGACAACGCCCGCCCGCTCTCGCTGATGATGTTGGGGTGGGGTTGCTTCTCGTCGTCGCACGCCGCCCGCACGCGGTACACCACATCGAGCGCGTACTCGTCCAGCGTGTAGTTCACGCTGCTCGCCCAGGTCGAGTTCGACCCGTCGTAGTCGACCCCGAGCCCGCCCCCGATGTCGATCGTGTCCAGGCCCGTCGCGCCCAGGCGGCGCAGCTCGCAATAGACGCGGGCCAGCTCGTTCACCGTGTTCTTGATCTGCCCGATATCGCACATCTGGCTCCCCACATGGAAGTGGACCAGACGCAGGCAGTCGCTCATCCCCGCCGCGTCGAGCTTCTCGAGCGCGAGCAGCAGTTCCGGCGCGTGCAGCCCGAACTTGCTCCGCTCCCCACCGCTCTCCGCCCAGCGCCCCGCGCCGGGCAGGCTGGGCTTCATCCGCACGCCGATGCGGGGGCGCACCCCGTACTCCGCCGCGTGCTTGAGGATCAGGTCGAGCTCCGCGAACGACTCGACGACCGGCGTGATGTGCCGCCCCAGCTTGTGCGCCAGGATCACCGTCTCGATGTACTCGTCGTCCTTGAACCCGTTGCAGACGATCGGCATGTCCTCCACGCCCGCCGTCAGCGCCAGCACCGCCATCAACTCGGGCTTGCTGCCCGCCTCGAGCCCGAAGCCCAGCGACGACGCCCGCTCGCGCAGCTCTTCCACGAACTGACGCTGCTGGTTCACCTTGATCGGGTACACGCACGCGTACGAGCCCTCGTACGACTCGTCACGGATCGCCTTGTCGAACGCGTCCTTCAGGTCCCGCATCCGGCTCTCGAGCACATCCGTGAACCGGATCAACACAGGCGTGTGCAGCCCGCGCTCCGAGAGCCCCTCGACCACATCGTGCAGGTCGATCGACGCGGACGGATCGCGATGCCCCCGCGGCGTCACCACGACATGACCCGACGCCCCCACGCGGAAGTACCCGCCGCCCCACCCCTCAAACCCGTACAACGCCGAGGCGTCCGAAGCGGTCCAGGCGTCCTGCAGAGCGGGCTGATGGGGCGCACTGAGGCGCCCGGGCGGTGGGGTCGTCGTCATAGGCCTCAACGATAGGAAGCCACCCGGAGCGCACAAAGTCCACGCGCCCCGGATCGCGCGGCGCGGCCGGCACGCCGCCCGCTCACGCCGGGCTCTTCGCCTCGTCCAGCACCCGCTCCGCGTACGCGTTCATCGCGTCCCGGAGCTGCTCGAACGACTCGAGCACATACAGAATGGGCTGGTAGTGGTCGATCTCGAAGGTCGTCTCGCACACCCGCTCCAGGTCGAACGGACGCCGCTCCACCTTGCCCTCGCCCGAGCCCTCCGGCGCGTGCAACGCGTGGTGGCTCTCCCCGTGGCTGCTGATCAGCCCCGACCCGTAGATCTTGGTGCGCCCGTCCTCGTGGATCAGCCCGAACTCGACCGTGAACCAGAACAGCCGCCCCAGCCGCTCGATGTGCTCGGGATCGTCGGTGTGCAGCGCCGCCTTCCCGTAGGTCTGCAGAAAGTCCGCGAACACCGGGTCCGCGTGCAGGGGCACATGCCCGAACACATCGTGGAAAATGTCGGGCTCGGGCAGAT
>DLBY01000065.1:10408-16603 GCA_002480345.1 Phycisphaerales bacterium UBA7812
GTGGAAGATGTCGGGCTCGGGCAGATAGTCCATCTTGTCCTCGGGACGCACCACGATCGTCGTCGGGAACTCCCGCTGCGCCAGGCACGCAAAGAACGCCTTCGCCGGCAAGTACCCGGGCACCCCACGGCTCTGCCACCCCGTCAAGGGACGCAGAAACTCGTTGATGCCCTTCACCACCTCGCCGGGCTTGGTGGGGTGCGGCGCCTCCCCGAACAGCAGCGGCACACGGTCGGGCCCCAGCCCGATCGCGTTCAACCCCGCGATGAAGGTGTTCGACGCCTGCTCGCTGAGCATCTCCCACCGCTTCTCGTACATCGTCTTCCAGACGCGGTGGTTCTCGGCGCTGTACCGCTCGTAGAGCTGAGTCACATAGAACTTCTCGGTGTCGATCTGGTCCGCCGAGAGGTCCGCCGCCGCGTCCGCCGCCGCCTGCGCCTTCTCGAATTCGTCCCCGTCGATGATGTTGTTGTAGTTGATGTCGGCACGCATAGAAGACCTCCTGTCTGGGGGTGCGATGAGCCGGTGTGTGACCACAGTCTACCCGCACCACCCTCCGTCGGGCGACACCGACCCGACCGACGCGCCGACGCCCCTTCTCCCCGCCCCCGCTTCCCCTCCGGGATTCACCCCCTCTACCCTGTCGCACCACAGCAACCCAGAGCCAGCATTTCAGGAGACGGACAACCATGACCACCCACAACATCTCCACCGTCGCCGTCATCGGGTCCGGCCAGATGGGAGGCGGCATCGCCCAGATCGCCGCCGTCGCCGGTTTCGAGACGATCGTCCACGATTCCGCGTCCGCCGCCCTCGAGAAATGCCGCGCGACCCACGACAAACTGCTCACCCGCGCCGTCGAGAAAGGACGCATGGAGCAGGCGGACGCGGACGCCGCCAAGGCCCGCATCACCTACGCCGAGGCGATCGACGCCTGCGAGGAAGCCGACATCGTGATCGAGGCCGTCGTCGAGAACGCGGAGGTCAAGAGGTCCATCTTCGCCGACCTCGACACCCGCATGACGCGTGGGCAGATCCTCGCGACCAACACCAGCTCGATCAGCATCACCGAGATCGCCGCCGCGACCAGGACGCCCGAGCGCGTCATCGGCATGCACTTCTTCTATCCCGTCCCGGTCATGAAGCTCGTCGAGGTCATCAACGGGCTCGCGACCGACCCCGCGATCACCGAGCGCACCATCGCCCTCGCCGAGGCGATGGGCAAGACCGCCCTGCCCGCCAACGACCGCGCGGGCTTCGTCTCCAACCGCGTCCTGATGCCCATGATCAACGAGGCCTTCTACGCCTGGATGGAGGGCGTCGCCGAGCCCGAGGACCTCGACGGCATCATGAAGCTCGGGTGCAACTTCCCGATGGGCCCCCTCCGCCTCGCCGACTTCATCGGCCTCGACACCTGCGCCCACATCATGGATGTCCTCGCCGAGGGCCTCAACAGCGAACGCTACCGCCCCTGCCCCCTCCTCCGCCAGCTCGTCACCGCGGGCCGCCTGGGCGACAAATCCGGGCGGGGCGTCTTCGACTACAGCAAGTCCTGATCGCTCAGTGCAGCGAGCCGATCAGCCCCGCCGCCGCGGTCGGCGTGCGCGCATACGC
This sequence comes from Phycisphaerales bacterium UBA7812, assembly GCA_002480345.1. Taxonomy (GTDB): domain Bacteria; phylum Planctomycetota; class Phycisphaerae; order Phycisphaerales; family UBA1924; genus UBA1926. Next base: position 12,023 of record DLBY01000065.1, read on the forward strand.
GTCCGCTCCCAGCTTGTGCGCCAGCCCAGCCGCGACGGGGTCCTCCATCCCGAACGCCGGTCCGCCCACAACGACGCGCACCTCCGGGAGCGCCGCCTTCACCGCCGCGACCGCCTGCCGCACGCGCGGGAGGTGCACCGTCATCGTCGCGCTCACGATGACCGCCGACGCCTCGAACCGCGCTGCCGCGAGGGCGAACTCCTCCCCCGGCACATCGCAGCCCAGGCAGATCCCGCGCACACCGTTGATGTCCAGGATGTGCGCCGCCGCCCGCACGCCCGTGTCGTGCTGATCACCCGTCACCGACCCGACGACGACCACGGGCCCCGAGACCTCGCCGCCCGTCGCCTCGTGCCAGAGCAGCATCATCGTCGTCCGGAGCAATTCCGTCGCGACATGCTCATCCGCGATCCCGATCTCACCGCGCTGCCAGAGCGTCCCCACCTCCGCCTGCACCGGCAGGATCACCCGCTCGTACAGCACCCCCGCTTCCATCCCCGCGCGGTACGCGTCCAGCACGAGCGCGATCGAGCCCGACGCATCGCCCCTCAGCGTGCTCTTCAGCAGCGCTTCCGCCAGGTCCGCCGCCTCCCCCCCGGACACGAGCCGGCTGTCCACCTCCGTGCCCATGGGCTCCGCCGCCTCGGCATACTCCACCACGGGACGCACGAACCGCCACGATGAATCGGGCAGTTCCATCTGCAGCGTCCGCCCCAGGCACGACACCGAACGGCGCACATGACCGGGCTCGACATCCCGCGCCGACAGCGTCGAATAGAGCCAGTTCAGTTCCGTCGTGAACAGCCCGGGCTCGTCGAGTTCCACCGCCGTCGCGAGTTCCGCGATGCGCTGGCTCAGGAAGCCCTGCCACATGAAGTACGCGCCCGCACCGTGCTCGGCACCGATCTCAGGCGCCTCCGCGAGGAGGTCCTCAGCCGCGCCGGAGGCATACCCCCGCGCACCGGCACGCAACTGGTCGGCGACCGCACGCCGCTTCTGATCCTCGTCGGGCATACACAGATGCTACGAACAAAGCCGTCACCCCGGATGCATTCGGGGCGCAAAGGTCCTCAGAATCCACCAGACTAGGAACTTTCCCGAGGCGAACGAGCGAGCAGGTCAGCCGCGGAGTGCCAGGAACACAATGTCCCGATCGCTCACGACGACCCCGCCGGGCCGCTCCTTGGTCACCGCGAAGATCTTCGCCTCACCCACCGGGAGTTTCGCGTCGATCGGCACGATCACCTCGCCCGCGTCCGTGACCCGGACATCAAACACGCCCCCGTCCACGGGACGCTGAGTCAGCAACTCCGGGAGCCCCTCCGCACGGAACTGGGGAAGGTCGCCCGACCGCCGGTCCGCGTCGAAGATCCAGAGCTGATACTGGAACTCGCTGGGATCGTTGGGCTCGATGCCCGCGATGGTCATGTACCCCTCGTCGAGATCATCCGACCAGACGACCTCGCCCGCGACGCCCTTGTCGAGCGCGTGGTCCGACGCACCGATCGCGGAAATCCCCGCCCAGTTCGCCCGGATCACATCCGCCGCGTCGGAGACCCGCGCGACCACATTCCCCCCGACGCCTGCAACGGGCCCGGAACTCGGTGTGGTCACGAAAATCGCATAAGTCAGGCACGCCGCCGCCGCCAACCAGCCGAGCCATTGCAGAGGCCCCGCGGATCCACCCGCAGCGACCGGCGCCGCGCCCGCCCCAGTGAGCCGCAGAGGCCCGCTGTCCGACAACGCCGCGTCCGCAACACCAGCATCCGACGACTCTTGACGCGCCCACGGTCCCGACGCGAGCGTCGAGAGCCGGGACCGCATGTCCGCGGGGAGACTCTCAGGTTCATCCGACGCGTGCATCCCGACGCACAGCGCCCCGACCGTCCGCTCGAACTCATACGCGAGGCCCTCGACATCCGACACGGCGACCGACAACTCGGTCTCCTGCGCCGGGTCAAGGCCCCACAGCGTCCGCTCGACGAGCAGGTCTTGGGCCCGTTCCCCCAGTTGTTCGATATCTGTCATGGTGATAGGCCGCGCACTCATGCCTGCACCCCGCTGGAGGAACTCTCCGAGCCGCCATTCGGCCCGGCCTTGGACCCGCCTGCCCCACTTTCGGTACTCGGGGCATCGGCATTTTGCCTACTTTCGCTTTCGAGCAACTTCCGGACGCGGATGAGCCCCCGACGAATATGAGTTTTTACCGTCCCGAGCGGCATATCCGTCGCCTGGCTGATCTGCTCGTGGCTCAGCCCGTGCATGATCGACATCCGAAGCACCCGCTGCTGGTCCCCCGAAAGGTCCCGCAACGCCCGCTCCGCGATCTGGGCATCCTCAGAGAGCACGGTGCTCGCGCCGATGGTCGCGCCGTTGTCAGGGCCGGCCGTCCCCGCCCCGCCGCTCGCGACCGCGTACGACTCGTCGAGCGTCGCCGCGCCGAGACGCCGCTGCCGCTTCCTCGCCCGGTCGATCAGCCGCCGCCGGGCGATCGTCGCGATGAAGGTCGCCTCCGACCCCATCGACGAGTCGTACCGCTCGGCGCTCTTCCAGACGCTGACAAAGATCTCTTGCACCGCGTCTTCCGCCTCCGCCCGGTCGGGGCAGAGCTTCCGCGCGAGCGACCAGACCAGCCCGCCGAACTGCTCGATGCAGTCGTTGACCGCCTGGGGGTCGCCCTCCGCGACGCGTTCGAGAACAGAAAGACTCGTCTCTGACAAACCGGTGCCCAATCCTTTCAGACTCAGCACCGATCGTAGCCTCCGACCGTGAGGGGCACAAATTGGTTGGATCGCTACGCTCATAATTCACTCAGCGTTGCCGTGACTGAGAAATCAGCAAAGTCCCGATCGTTCACTCGGGCATCAGCACCGAGTCGATCACATGGATCACGCCGTTCGACGCGTCGATGTCCGTCAGGACGATGCCCGCGCCGTTCGCCGTCAGGCGCCCGTTGTCGATGCCGATCGAAACGCGACCGCCCTCGAGCGTCGTCGCCGCACCCGCCGTCACCGCGTCACGCGCGAAGACCCGGCCCTTGACGACATGGTACTTCAGGATGTCCCGAAGCTTGGTCTTGTTCTCAGGCTTGAGTAGTTCGCTCACGGTGCTGCCCAACGCCTCGAACGCTTCGTCGGTCGGCGCGAAGACCGTGTAGGGGCCCTCACCCATCAGCGCCTCCGCGAGGCCCGCCGCCTTCGCCGCCGCGATCAGCGTGCTGAACGAGCCCGCCTCGTCCGCGGTCTCAACGATGTTCTTCGTCGAGGGCATGATCACGGTGTCGATGACATGGATCACGCCGTTGCTGGTCATGATGTCGGTCTTGACGACATTCGCGTTGTCGACCTTGACCTTGCCCCACTTCGCCGAGATATCGACGAGCTGCCCGTTCGCGGTCTTCGCGTTGTTCAGCGACACGACCTGCTCCGCGGTGACCTTCCCGGGAACGACATGATAAGTGAGGATCGAGGTCAGCAGACCTTTGTTCTCAGGCTTCAGCAGCGTCTCGAGCGTGCCCTTGGGCAACTTCGCGAACGCCTCATCGGTCGGCGCGAAGACCGTGAAGGGGCCGTCACCCTTCAGGGTCTCGACCAGGCCCGCCGCCTGCACCGCCGCGACCAGCGTCTTGAACGACCCCGCGCCGACCGCGGTCTGCACGATGTCCTTGGAGGGTGCCTGCTCGTTGTGGTGGTCATACGAGACGACCGACATCGTCGCCGCCATCTCCTGCTCGCCGCCGCATCCGCTGGCTGCCTTCATCCCGCCGCACTGCCCAAACGCCGTGCCCACGATCATCAGACCCGCAGCGATACCCGTCATTCCCTTGGAATTCATGAGAAAACCTCCTTCATGTTCCGGTTGATGTGCGATCAGGACCGACATCGACGACGGGCCCGTCCGCCGATGCCGCTCCCGAAGAATCCGGACCGAACCGCGTTCAACACATCCCGCGGCGGCCGGCTCGTGAATCGACTTCGCCCCATGGGGCGCACACGGATTCAGACTTTTTCACACGAATCTCGCCCCCGCCCGCAACGCCGCCCCCCCCGTGCGGACACACGCGAGCCCCGTTCCCGCCCTCCAGATCCCCCTCGAATCTGGATCACCCCAGCCTTAGAATGGATCCCAGCCAAACCAGCCCAAGGAAACGGACCCATGACCACCATCGCAGGCCCCAATCTCAGCGCGGACGGATCCCCCGAGATCGATCCCCACGCCGTCACCATCTCCGGCATCGAACTCGACCACCTCTACGGGCCCGACAACCCGCCCACCGCCCTCAAGCACATCGACCGCGACATCGCCGCACCCGGCGAGTTCCCCTACACCCGGGGCCTCTTCCCCCAGGGCTACCGCACCCGCCTCTGGACCATGCGCCAGTTCGCCGGGTTCGGCTCCGCCGACGACACCAACCAACGCTTCAAATACCTCCTCAGCGCAGCACAAACCAAGACCAAGGCCAACACAGGCCTCTCCACCGCCTTCGACCTCCCAACACTCATGGGCCGAGACTCCGACGACCCCCTCTCCATGGGCGAAGTCGGCAAGTGCGGCGTCGCCATCGACACCATCGAGGACATG
>DLBY01000065.1:16910-17109 GCA_002480345.1 Phycisphaerales bacterium UBA7812
CACCATCGAGGACATGCACCGCCTCTACGCCGACATCCCCATCGACCAGGTCACCGTCTCCCAAACCATCAACGGCCCCGCCTGCGTCATCTGGGCGATGTACCTCGCAATGGCCAAACAACGCGGCTTCGACTGGAACGACCTCGGAGGCACCCTCCAGAACGACATCCTTAAAGAGTTCCACTCCCAGAACGAGTTC
>DLBY01000065.1:17421-17553 GCA_002480345.1 Phycisphaerales bacterium UBA7812
CTCCCAGAACGAGTTCATCTACCCACCAGAGGCCTCCGTCAAACTCGTCGTCGACACCATCGAGTTCCAGGCCCAAAACTGCAAGAAGTGGAACTCCGTCTCCATCTCCGGCTACCACATCCGCGAGGCCGG
>DLBY01000065.1:17845-18027 GCA_002480345.1 Phycisphaerales bacterium UBA7812
CGGCTACCACATCCGCGAGGCCGGCTCATCCGCTCCCCAGGAACTCGCCTTCACCCTCCGCGACGGCATGGAGTATGTCGAGGCCTGCCTCCACCGAGGCCTGGATATTGACCAGTTCGCCCCGCGCCTCTCCTTCTTCTTCAACAGCCACAACGAATTCTTCGAGGAAATCGCCAAGCTCC
>DLBY01000065.1:18359-35705 GCA_002480345.1 Phycisphaerales bacterium UBA7812
GCCGCCCGCCGCATCTGGGCCCGCATGATGCGCGACCGCTACGGCGCCAAGAACGAACGCTCCTGGTTCATGAAGACCCATGTCCAGACCGCCGGCTGCTCCCTCACCGAGCAGCAGCCCCTCAACAACATCGTCCGCGTCGCCTACCAGGCCATGGCCGCCGTCCTCGGAGGCTGCCAATCCCTCCACACAGACTCCATGGACGAAACGCTCGGCCTCCCCACCGAACAGGCCGTCACCGTCGCCCTCCGCACCCAGCAGATCCTCGCCCACGAGACCGGCGTCACCCGCACCGTCGACCCCCTGGGCGGCTCCTGGTTCATCGAAACCCTCACCGACAAAATCGAAGAAGAGGCCCTCCGCTACATCGAAGACATCGACAACATGGCCGGAGGCCCCTGGTCCCCCGACCGCGTCGCCGCCCTTTCCGCCGAGCCCGCCTTCGCGGGGGGGCAGGCCGCCACCAAGCCCACCTCCTTCTACCGGGGCGGCGTCATCGAGGGCATCCACAAGGGCTACTTCCGCCGCCAGATCGCCGAGGCCTCCTACCGATACTCCGAAGAATGCGAAGCCGGCGACCGCATCATCGTCGGCGTCAACGAATACACCGACGACAACGAGCAGCGCCCCATCGACATCCTCGTCATCCCCGACTCCGTCGAAACCGAACAGACCGCCCGCCTCGCCAAGTTCAAGCAAAGCCGCGACGCCGCCGCCGTCTCCAAGGCCCTCGACACAATCCGCGAAACCTGCCGCGCCAACGACAATGTCATGCCCGCCCTCATCGACGCCTCACTCGCCAACTGCACTCTGGGCGAAATGGTCCAGGCCATGGCCGACATCTACGGCCGCTACAACGGCGGGCCGGAGTGGTGATTGAGAGCGGGGTGTAAGCGGGAGAAACCGCGTTTTCTTCGGGCGAACCCGTCCGGCCGGCGCGTGGAAGATGGGGATGGGCTCAAAGTCGGTCGTCTACACAGATCCGTTCCTGCTGCCTCGATTCGCGATTCCCGGGCGATGCCGGGTGATCAATTGGGGAGGCACCCCGTACATGATCAATGCCGGCCTCGTGCCGGCATTCGGCTTCTGGGTCGTCGCTGCGTTACTCGGCGTCTTGCTGTATGCGACTCACACCGGATCTGTCTCGGCTGAACCCTTGGCGGTCTTTGTGTTGTGGTGTGTTGCAGTCCTCAACGGGGCCTGGGTCGTCCTTGCTGCGGGCACCTTCGATGTGTTGAGAGATTCGACTGAAGGCGAATGGACCCGCGTGCGGCGTTGCCTGATCAGACGACGGTCAACTGTTTCCAGCATCACACCCAAGCTTGGACCAGCAACTGCGTGGAGGGATGCGCCCCGGTCCCTGAAGCCCAGAACAGGGTTCATGGTGTACATCGAGATCGAAGACACGCTCTTCCCGGTCTGCTGGGCGAACACGAGCGAACGGGCGCGACGGGCTGCCGAGAAGTTGCTGCCGGCCGGCCTTGCCGATATCGAAGAGGTCGACACGACCGTGTATTGCCGAGCGCTCTGGATTTTGTGAAGGTCATCCTGTTTTCACGAGGCTGAAGTGCCGGGTGCCACTACTCGCGGCGCTTCGCCGCGCAGTAGTGCTTCACACATCTAGCGCCCGCTCCAACTCCAAACACCAATGCGCTTCGCGGCGCAGTAGTGCTCTTCACGCACGTTTACCAAAGCACTACTGCGCCGCAGACGGCGAGTAGTGGCACCCAGAATCGAGCGTTCCAAGTAAGAGAAATCAACCCGTCCGGGTGCCACGACTCGCGGCGTCCCGCCGCGCAGTCGTGCTTCACACACCCAACGCCCATTCCAGCCCCACAACACCACTGCGCCGCACGCGGCGAGTGGTGGCACCCGATCACCCTGGCTTCTCCACCCGGTCCATGGCCAACCCTTCCCCCTCTACATACCACCGAGCGGACGACCACCGCCAATCCACCGCCCGCTCCGCAAGCCCCCGCCGCACCGGGTTCTCGTGGATGTAGGCCATCTTCTCCGCGAACTCTGTCCCCCCAAGGATGTTCCGGTCGTACCCACCCCCGCGCTGCCAAAATCGCGGCGGCGATCCAAGCCGATCCAGCACCGGCGCATCCAACTCGCGCCACCGCCCGATCACCCGCCGTGCAACGCCTCGCTTCAACAGCCAGCACACCCGCGAGACCGGCCACGCCTCCACCCTGGGCCACAGCAACAGGTGCACATGCTCCGGCATCACCACCCACGCAAACATCCCAAAGCCCGCCCGTTCTCGAGCCACCTCCAACTCCTCCACAAACACATCCTTGATCGCGTCATTCTCGAACAGTGCCAACTGCTGGTAGCACGAAAAGGTCAGAAACCGCGCATGATTCGGATGCTCAATCCGCTTCAACTTCTTCCTCGGCCGCTCCATCACAACAGACTACCCAACCTCCACAAAGCCCCCAACCCAGGGTGCCACCACTCGCCGCCCCGCGGCGCAGTGGTGCTCGCCCCCCACCCACGCCCGAACTCCGCAACCAGCCTTCCGCGCGCACAACCCCAACCCCCAACACGCCCCCCAAAACCCACCAGCGCGCGCAAACTCCCGTCCCAACCCGATCTCCCCATTGCACCCGCCCCGGCCATCCCCACAATCACAGGGATGAAAACCACACACGCAACACGCACATCTCGACGGGCATCGCAGTCAACCCGCCTCCGAAAAACCAACCCCATCCTCGACGACTTCTCCCGAGCCCTCTTCGAGAACCAGTCTCCCCCTCCCGCTTCCCCCGGGGGAGAGGGCCGGGGTGTGGGGCTCCCCCCTCTCCAATCCACTCCTTCGCTGCCACACCCAGCCCAACCACAAACCAACAGCAAACCGCCGGCACCAACGGCCGCACCCACCATGCCTTCCAACTCACTCGCGAAGGCGAGTGACTCAAACAGCTCTTCTTCTCCTCCTAGTGCCTTGTGCCCCGTGCCGAGTGCCTCTCCCCCCGTCCCCGCCCATTGCCCATTCCCCACTCCCCATTCCCTCCTCCAAGACTTCCTCGCCGACACCCTCCCCCTCCCATCCCTCGCCGCCCGCCACGGCCTCACCCTCCAACAACTCCTCACCTGGGCCCGATCCCCCGAAACCCAGGCCGAACTCAGCGCACTCAAACAACTCGCCGCCATCCGCGACGAGGCTGCCGCCATCACGCACAAAGAAACCGCCCGCGCCGCCCTCGCCCGCTGCGCCGACTCATGGGCCGACCCCGCCGAGAGCCGCAAGGCCGCGGCCGCGCTGCTCCTCGAACTGGACCCCACGCAAAAAGCACGACGCCCCCGACCGGAGCCGGGGGCGTCGCGAGATCGTCAGGTTGTCACCGACCCGTCACCGGGCCGATCCGCCTCAGCGACGCCGACGCGTCGCGACCAGGCCACCAAGGCCCAGCAGGGCCGCGGCCCCCGGCGCGGGGACCTCAACACCGTTCAGCGTGAACGCGAAGTTGAAGTTGTCCAGGCCCGAGGTGAAGTCGGGCGCGCCCGCGTTGCCGACCGACGCGGCGTTGGGCGTCAGGAACCAGCGGCCGTTGCCGACCGCGCCGTTCGTGCCGTCGTCGATGGTCATCTGCACGAGGCCATCCGCGGCGATCTCGACGCCGCTGCTGATGGTGATGGTCCAGATGAAGTCACCGGCCTGCGACAGGGCAACGCCGAAGCCGTCGAGGAACGACCCGCCCGCGTCGAAGAAGTCGAAGAAGACGACCGTGCCCGCGGTGTCCACGCCGCCCACGAAGCGGAACGAGGTGAGGTCGATGTTGTTGGTCGCGATCGACTGGTAATCCGCGACGCCCAGCGGGTTGTCCGCCGCGGGAGCCGCGGGGAACGCCGAGTACGGGCCGGCCTCGTTGCTGTACAGCGAGGGATCGAGGTCGCCGCGAGCGGCCGAGCCGATCGCGATGCCCTCACCGGCGTAAATGTCGTAGCCCGAGCGATCGACGCCGCTCAGGGTCACATCAGCCGACGCAACGCCAGCAGCGGCAACGAGCACAGCAACAGCAGTCTTGGTCATGTCTCTCTCCTGGTGTCTCCCGCCAGCTCTCACCGGCGGTCCGGCCCGTGGGCCAAGGTCTTGTCTCCCCTCGCCTTCCAGCGAGGCTGCACACACATCGCGCCCCGAAGAAGGGTTCGACGCCGAAGCCTACCCGGTTCCGGGCATTCTCGACGCTGATTCTTCAAATAAATCGACCTTCACCGCCCGCACAATTGGCACAGACCGGTGTTCTTGCTTTGTCAGGTCTGTTATCGGCCCCCGAAACGCATCGCCCGATCGGACTCACCTTCACTGTGCGCCGGGGTCAGCTGCTCCCGCCCCGCATCCGCTCGAGGCTTTCCGGGAATGGGTAGCTCGCGAAGATGCCGGTCTCGCCCGCCCCCCACATCTGCGGGCTCGGGTAGACATCCCCCCGGTACCCCGCCTCGTGCATGATGCGCAGGACGGTCTCGAAACTGGGCTCCTCCCCGTCATCCCCGACCAGCCGGTTCGACGACGCGCCGAGGAACGACACCGACGCGACGGGACGCCGATCCGGGCGGCCCTGGAGCATCTTCGTGACCGTCTGGAACCCGTGCGCGAGGTTCTGGAGCGTGAAGTGGTCCTGCCCCGCGGGACGGAGCAACGCGAGGATCATCATCGAGTCGAGGTCGTACTTGAGGATGTAGGGCTCGCGGTCGTGGGCCGCGTGGATCGTCACCGCCTGGTGGAACATCTTCGCGTAGTTGGTGACGGTGGGCACCGACCACTGGCTGGTGGTCACGAGGTTGACGAGTTGAGCGATGATGCCGTGCGCGTTGTCGGTGTCGTTGACGGCGCAGATGACCGAGCGGTATCGCCCGTCGAGGACATCGCGGAGCATGTCGTGGCCCCACTGGATGCGGATCCGCGCATTCGCCTCGAGCCGCTGGTTCTCGTGCGGCAAGAGATGGATGCAGTCGGTGACTTCGGCGGGACGCACCAGATCGTCGGCGGCGTCGTCGTAGAGGCGTGGGGTGGCAATCTGGCTCGACATCCTGAGGCTCCTTCCAGAGTCCAGGTGCATCGCGCCGCAGGGTGTGCTGTCGGTCCCGAGCCGGCGCGATGACCCGCTCAGGGGAGTTTATCGCCTCCGGGGCGGCGGGGGGCGGCCCGGCGCTCAGGGCGCGGGGGATTCTGTCGGCATGCGCACGACGGCGGTCAGGTCGCCCGCGTTGATGAGGAGGCGGCCGTCGATCGCCTGCATGTCGGTGGGGTCTCCGAACAGGCGGATGGTCGCGTCGTGGGTGAGCCGCGCCGAGTCGAGAGAGAGGGTGTTGACGGTGAAGCGGGTGCCCCCGATGCCGAAGCGGCCCCTCTCGACCTTGAGCACGGCGATCGCGTTCTCGCCTACGACGGCGGGGAGCAGGCGGGCGGGCTGGGCGAAGGCGTCGAGGCCCGCGAGGGCGCCGGAGTTGTCGAAGAGGCAGACGCCGTCGCCCGCGGCGAGGATGAGCCTGCTGGGTGTGCGCCTGACGACGACGCGATCGGTGGTGGTGATGCGGCCGCGGGTTTCGAGGGGATCGGGTGCGAGCCTTCCCGATCGGGTGTCGATGATCCAGAGGTCGTCGGTCTCGTCGCGGATGAGGAGTTCGCTTCCGTTGAGCCATGCGTCGCGGGTGTCGGCGAGGGGCTCGTCGGAGATCTCCCAGTTCAGGCGAGCGTCGAATGGCGCGACGGAGATGATGCGGTCGTTGAGGCCCGCGATGACCTCGGCGCCCTCGGAGACGCGGACCCACCGGGGGGGCGAGGCGAGGCGGTCGTCGGAGTGGACGGTCTCTCCGGTGCGCGGATCGAGTGTGACGAGCGCGGGGTCGAGGGCGCCGCGATCGTTGAGCGCGGACCCGCCCACGGCGAGGACGCCCGCGGCGAGATCGGCGTCGTGGATCTGGGCGACGGGAAGGGCGCGGGCCCAGAGTTCGCGGCCCGTCGCGGCGTCGAGCGCAACGGCGCGTCCGGCTCGCTCGATGAAGCAGACGGTGCGCGCGCCTGTGGCGATGAGGATCTCGTCGCCCCGGACGCGGCCCCGGATCGGATCGGCGAATCGGTCGTTGCTGCGGTCCTCGCCCCCCGGGTAGGCGACGCCCTGGATGAGGTCGGGCCATGCCCGGCTGGTCCACATGGGTTTGCCGTCGGCGAGGTCGGTGCGTTCGAGCCATCCCCCGGTCTGGTCGGGCCAGTAGAGCCAGGCGGAGACCTCGTCGCTGCGGAGCAGGACGGGGTCGCGGTCGATGGAGCGGGACCAGACGGGGGTGAGGGCGCCGGTCTCGTCGGGGGCGTACCAGGCGAGGGAGCCTCCCTGCCTGGCGACGATGAGTGTTCCGTCGTAGCGCGCGCGGGCGACGCCTCTGGGCTCGGGGCGGGCGAGCGGGCGGAGGGCGTATCCCTGGATGAGTTGCGGCTCGTCTTCTTCGAGGACCTCGGGCCCGAGCCTCGGGCCTGTGCGCCTCGCGGCGAGGCGCTGGGTGATGGTGTCGAAGAGGGTGTCGGCGTCGATGGGTCCCTGCGCGTCGCGGAGGGCGAGGCCCTCGTGGTTCTCGGTGAACTCGGCGAGCAGCGCGGCGGCCTCTTCGATGCGGTTGGCGTCGGCGAGTGCGCCGATCTGGCGGCCGAACGCTTCGCCGATGAGTTCGGGCGGGACGGGGATGCCGGCGGCGCGTTGTCGCCTGGTGAGTTCCACGGCGCTGTTGCCGGCGATCAGGGCGTCGCGGGCGCTGGACGCGTCGTCGCGCGCGGTCTCGATCGCGGCGCGGCTCGCGGCCTCAAGCAGCCGGGCGCGGATCGCGGCGTTCGCGAGCGGGTACCTTCGTGCGAGGGAGGCGAGTTGGTCGGGCGCGAGGAGGCCCGATGTCGCGGCGGCGAGCTCGGACTCGGCCTCGGCGGCGAACCGCTGATAAACCGCGGGCCCTGACTCGGCGGCGACGGCGAGGATGCGTCGGGTGGCCTCGATCTCGGCGCGGACATTGAGCCTTCTTCCCTTCCAGGGCGTCGAGGCGAGCAGTTCGTCGGCGAGGACGGCCTGGTAGGTCTCGATCGCGCGGACGGGCTGCTCGGTGCGCTCGAAGTCGCGCCCCTGCGCGAGGAGTTGCGCGACGCGCTGCTCGGGGGTGTCGGCGAGGCGGTCGAGGCGTTCGACAAGGGCCGCGGTGACGGCACGGGGGAGCGGGACGGCGACGTCCTCGCCCGGTTCGCCGTGCGCGCGGGCGACCATCTCGAGCACGGACTCGAAGAGGCGGGCGCCGGTGCGCCGCGCGGCATCGGCAACGCCGGCGCGGGCGATCGCGGCGATCGCGTCGTCGATCGCGGGGACGATGAAGTCGGGCTTTCCGGCGCGGTAGGCGAGTTCGGCGAAGGAGACGGGGTGCTCGGGGTTGTCGGGCTCGGCGTCGGCGCGGCGCTGGAGGATCGCGGAGGCGGTCTCCCACGCGAGATAGCTGCGCAGGCGCGTGTCGTCGGCGGCGAGGAGCTGTCCCTCGGCGATGTCGATGTTGCCCGCGTGGTCGAGGGGGATCAGGTTCGCGGTGCCGGCGTCGGTGTCGATCGCGAGCACGCCCGATTCGACGGGCGCGTAGACGGCGCCGGCGGACGCGACGGCGCGCCCGATGAAGGGTGCGTGGGCGGCGGGCGCGTCGACTCGCGGGCGGGCGGCGCGGGTGAGGTCGAGCGGGTCGAAGAACGAGACGCCCAGCGCGTCCACGGCGGCGATCGCGTCCGGCATCGCGAGGAGATAGATCGCGTCGCTGCCGGCGGGACTGCCCCGGCTCGATTCGATCGTTCCCGACGCGAGATCGGCACGGAGCAGTTGGGTGCGGTCGGGCGAGACGAGCGCGGCGGCGCCGGCGCCGGCGGCGACGGGCGTGTGGACGGACCAGGGGCGGGTCTGGTTCTCGGGGGCGAGCGCGATGGCGCGTCGGATCCATCGGGGTGAGCCGTCGGCGGCCTCGACGGCGGCGATGATGCCGATCTCATCGACGGCGAGCGCGAGCCCCTCGATGACGGCGATCGCCTGGGGGGAACGGGTCTGCTGCTGATAGGGCAGGGCGCCGACGGCGCCGAGGAACCGGTGCCAGCGGAGGGCGCCGGTGCGGAGATCGAGCGCGGCGATCGCGGTCGAGATGGTTCGTCGGGAGCGCTCGTTGCGGCGGAGCATGACGAGCGCGGTGTCGGCGTGGACAACGACGGGGCCCCGGACGGAGGCCTCCGCGAGATCGGGGTGGAGCGTGTCGGCGCGGACGCGCCAGACGGGGGCGCCCGTGGCGCGGCGGAGGCAGGCGATGAGGGGGCTGCCCTCGCGGCGGCCGTTGATGACATTGCCCATGGGCGCGAGGATCAGGTCGCCGTGCACGGTGACGGTGGACGGGTCCTCGATGAGTCGGGTTCGTCCGCGGCTGCGGTCGGCGTCGCGTCCGATCTGATCGGCGGCGGCCTCGGGCGCGGGGGGGAACTGCCATCGCGGGCGGAGGGTAAAGCGGTCGTAGGCGGTGACGGCGTCGCCGTCGTTGATGATGGTGAGATCATCGAGGATCGCGGGGAGGGCCCAGTTCGCGGGCCGGTTGGCGGTGCGAGGGGACTGGCCCGCCCAGGGCGTGGCGATGGGGAGCGTCGCGGTGGAGAGGGGCGTTGGGACGATGCCGTCGAGGGTCGGGGGCGGGCCCTCGGGCGGGTCGGTTGGCAGCGCGGCGCGGTCTCGGGCGCCGAGCGTGGGCGGGGCTTCGGCGGGCGCGGTCTCGGGCTCGGGAAGGCCCGCGCGCTCGGCCCAGCGTCGGGCGGTTTCGATCGAGGCGGGGGTTGCGGCGTAGCGGGCGATGGTCGCGGCGAGGGGGGCGGCGTCGGCGACCCGCGCGGCGAACGCGGGGTGGGATTCCAGTTCGATCAGGACGCGGTGGGCGCTGTGGAAGCGTGCGTCTTCGAGGCGCTGCTGCGCGACGCGGAGCGCGGCTTCGAAGCCCGATGGGGTGAGGAAACGGTCGCGGTACACCGCTTCGTGGTCGCCCGCATCGAGGGCGGCGCGGGAGGTGGGCTCCTGGGCTTCGCTGTAGCTCTCGAGCAGAGCGGGCCGCGCGAGCATCGCTTCGTGGACGGCGCCGCGGACGGGGCGGAAGAGGTTGTCGTCGGCGGGCGAAGCGATCAGTCGATCGCCGTCGGTTTCGAGGAGGGACTGGAGGGTGCGTGCGGCCTCTGGGAGACTGCCGACGCGGATGAGCTGGTCGAGTTGGGCGAGGGTTTCGGCGGCGCGGGTGGAATCGTCGAGATAGACGGCTGAGGCGTCGGCTGGTGCGGGGATCTGGGCGGGCGATGGGGCGGTGAGCACGACCGAGAGAAGGACCGCGGCGGCGGTGATCGCGCGGGGGTCTCGGGCTCGGCGGGGCTGTGCGGTTGATTGCCGGCTTATCGGCACGGGGCTCGCCTTTCGGTGCGGCGGTTGTCGGGCGTTGGGGGCAGGGTATTCAGGGCTGGCGGGGTCGTTCGGGCGGGGGGACGCCCGGATCGGGGAAGCGGCGCTCTATTTGTACGAGTGTCGGGCCGATGGCGGTGCATCATGAGTGCTGTTCACCCCAGTGCCGCTGCCCCGCTGCTCGCCTCGGCGTCGTCTCTGGCGTCGCCCCTCGAACAAGGTACGGGCGATCGGCTCGGGCTGTTCGGGCGTGGGCGGGGGACGCGGGTGTTGATGCTCGCGGCGCTGATCGCGGCGATGAGCGCCGCGGACCTGTATATCACGGCGCTGTACCTGGGCACGACGGGGATGGCGGAGGAGAACCCGCTGGCTCGGCTGATCATGTCGCACGGGTCGATCGGGTACCTGTCGGCGTGGAAGCTCGCGTCGGTGCTGCCTGCGCTGACGCTGATGATCGCGTATCGGCGGCGGCTGACGATGGAGTTGCTGGGCTGGGTCGCGAGCGCGGTGCTGGCGGGGGTGATGGTGCGGTGGGTGCAGTACGCGGGCGAGACCGACAGTTTGATGATCGCGCTGCAGGCGGCGCCCGACATGCGGGATGACCGGTGGGTCGTCCTGGGGGAACGCTCCCGGTCCTGACGCACCGCGGTGCTCGCGGCGGGCGGAACGCTGCTACGCTGCGGCGGTATGACCGCCCCACTTTTTTCAACAGGCCTGTTCCGGATTCCGTCCCGCCCGGTTGCGCTCGCGTTGATGATCGCGATCGTGCTCACGGCTGTCGGCTGTTCGTCGGCGGTGCCGCCCCGTTTCAGCGTGGTGAGTGTCGCGGAGCGCGAGCGGACGGATGAAGCGGTGGTGCTGGACTTCACGATCGGTGCGGAGAACCGCAACGAGGAGGCGTTGCCGCTCGAGCGGGCGACCTACTCGCTGTCGCTTGACGGCCGGCGCGTGTTCGAGGGACAGCGGCTCGCACGGGTGACGGTCCCCCGGTTCGGCGAGCAGCGGCTGGTGTTGCCCGTGGTGGTGCCGGCGGACGCGGTGCCGCTCTCTCGGTTCGACGCGACGGGGGAGATGCGGTACGAGCTCGACGGGGAGATCGAGTATCAGACCCCGGGTCGGCTCGCGGAGTTTCTTTTCGATGTGAACCTGCGGCGTCCCACCGCGCCGTTGGGGCTGCGCGGGGTGTTGGAAACCGGCGAGGAGTGAGCGAAGCTTCGGCGTCCGGTCACTCCGGCGGGTTCTCGAAACACTTCCACGCTTCGAGCTCGGTGATCGCCTGCGCCGGCGCGATCGCGTCGGACGGCTCGGCGTTGACGCGGCGACGCGCGATAGCGGCCTGGACGGAATCTCCCGGATCCGGGCGGACGATGGGTGTGTCGCTCCCGAAGATGAGTGATTCCCCCGGCGCGCATCCCGCGTCGATGAGCGCGCGGAGCGGGAGGACACGCTCCAGACGGTCGGGCGCCGCGCGCTGCAGCGCCTCGATGTCGTAGAGCATGTGGCAGGGCTGAACGGAACAGATCACCCCGAGTTCGGCGAAGCGGGGGATGTCGCGCTCGTGGACGAACTCGGCGTGCTCGATTCGGAAGCCGGGCGTCTTGGGGCGGACGCGTTCGATCGCGTCGAGGACGGCGCGGACGGCGGCGTCTCCGATCGCGTGGGCTGCCATCGGGAGGCCCAGCGTGTCGCACAGACGGGCCGCGTGCTCGATCTCGTCCTCGCTCATCATCGCGATGCCCCGTGGATGGCCGGGCTGGCCTCGCTCGTCGGCATCGGTGTAGGGGTCGAGCATCCATGCGGTGCGGCTGTTGAGTGTTCCGTCGACGAAGATCTTGCCGCCCGCGAGTCGGACGCGTTGTGATTCCCAGTCGGCGCGGGATCGGGCGACGGCTTCGAGGTCTTCGACGAGGGGCCAGAGGTGGGTGTCGAGCGGGAGATCGCCCCTTTCCTCGAGATCGCGGAGCAGCGGGCCCAACCAGGGCTGGGCCTTGAGATCGTGAACGGAAACGAAGCGGTGCGCCGCGAGGTCGCGGAGTCCGGTTGCGAGGGCGTCGGGATCGCGGAGGGTGTCCCCGATGACGGCGTCCCAGACACGGGTGGCGGCGTGCTCGTAGGCGACGCCCGTGAGGTTGCCTTTGGGGTCCCGCGCGAAGATCGCGCCGGGCTGATCGGGGGTTTCATCTGTGACGCCCGCGGCGCGGAGGGCGGCGGTGTTGGCGAGCAGGGCGTGGTAATCGAAGCACCAGGCGCAGAAGGGACGATCGCCCGTCGCGGCGTCGATCGCGGCGAGGGGGGGCCAGGCGGTTTCGTTGTCTGGGCGTGCGGGCCAGGCCTCGGGGCGTGCGCCGCCCGCGAGGAGCGGTCGTTGGTTCGCTCGATCGGACTCGGCTCGGATCGTGACGCGCTCGAGCATGTCGCCTGCGTCGGAGCAGGTCGCGAGATCGAGCATGGAGAGCGCGAGGGCGTGCTGGGCGAGGTGGGCGTGGGCCTCGCGGAGCGTCGCGCCGGGTGGGGGGCGGAAAGAGCTGGGGGGCATCGTCATCGGTTCGCCGGTCCGTCGTCTTGTTCTCTCGATGTGTCGCGTTCGCTCGGCGCGGACAGACCATCGCTGAGGAGGGCCTCGATGACGCGGGGCGCCTGGTCGGGGTACTCGATCTCGCGGGGCCATTCCACGCGGATGACCCCGACTCGCGTGCGGACATCCATACCGATGGGGTCAACGCCGACACAGACGGCCTGCTCGGGCTTCACGCCCGTGAGGAGTCTCGTGACCTCGGCGAGTCGGTCGCGGTCGGCGTTGAGCGTGCGGACCAGCGCCGGTTCGCAGGGGCGGAGCGTGTTGGGGGAGAGAACTTCGGCGCCCTCGAAGACGCGGTTCTGCCATTTTGCGGAGTCGATGCGTGCGCGGAACCAATCGACGAGGTCGGGGTGGCCGTGGTAGGCCTGGTGTCGGTCTTTCGCTTCGTCGAATGCGGTGTCGAAGTTCTCGGTGTCGAGGAGGAGGGCCATCTCGTCGAACCCGTCGTTGGGGATGTAGAGGACGGCGCCCTGGGGCTGTTCGAGTTCGGCGGGGAAGACGATGGAGGCGTCGCGGCCGTCGATGATGAAACGGACGGGCTGGACCTCCTCGTCGCAGCGGAGGACCCCTTCGGTGAATCGTCGGACCTGGCGCCGCGCCTGGTGGATGGGTGTGGCATCGGAGGGATCTTGGTTCATGGCTCGGTATTGTCGCGCGGATCGGCGCTGGGGGCTACCGCGGTCGGTTGCCGGAGAGTCGGGCCGAGGCGAGCGTCGGGCGCGGGCGAGGGGCCCGGTCGGAGGGGCCCGGTCGGATGGGCCCGGTCGGGTGGGATTGGCGGAATGAAAAAGGGGCTCCGCTCGGCGGAACCCCCTGTTCGGGTAAGACTGAACCGACTGGTTCGTTGTGCGGGGCATCGCGTTTCGCAACGGACGCCCACGGGCTGTTCACCGGGGAGGGCACTGACGCGCACCACTCCCGGATCTGGGGAACCCAATCCGGGGCTTGCCGGATGAATGCGCTCAGCCGGCCGCGGCGGGAGCGGCCTTGCGGCGGGTTGCCTTCCGGCGGGTGGCCTTCTTCTTGGTGGCTTTCTTCTTGGTTGCCTTCTTCTTGGCAGCCTTCTTGGTGGCCTTCTTCTTGGTCGCCTTCTTCTTGGCGGTCTTCTTCTTGGCCTTCTTCTTGGTCGCCTTCTTCTTGGCGGCCTTCTTGCGGGTGGCCTTCTTCTTGGCGGCCTTCTTGGTGGCCTTCTTCTTGGTCGCCTTCTTCTTGGCGGCCTTCTTGGTCGCGCGTTTCTTGGTTGCCTTCTTCTTGGCGGCCTTCTTGGTCGCCTTCTTCTTCGCAGCCTTCTTGGCCATTGCTGTACTCCTCGGTGTTCCTCAGGCGAGTGAACCGACGGGGTGCCGCGCGTTACCCACACGCGCGGGCCCCACTGTTTGGCTCTATCGGAGCCGAACGGTGCGTCGCTTGAGCAAACAACGCGCTCAGAGCGATGCGCCTGATCGAAACATACCGACTTTCGCGCAATCTGCAACCGATGGCGCGCGTGCATCTCGTTGTGTGCGCGCGTGATTCGTGTTGTCTGCGCGATCGCGTGCGATGTCGTTGCGTGTTTCGTCGCGCGCGTCTCTGCGTTTGCGCGCGCGACGCGCGGTGCGCCGCGGCGTTGTGCGCAGAGCGGTCGATACCGACGAGTTCTTGCGCAATCGACGCATGATCGGTGCATATCAACGCATGATTGCTCTTTGCGCGTTGGCGTGAACATCGCGCGCCGCGCGCGAATACACTCCGCGCGGACACCTTTCACACGGATCAACACATGCCCGAGATCATCACGACGACACTCGACAACGGCGCGACACTTGTTGTTGAAAAAAATTTGACCGTGCGCTCGCTCGCGGCGCGTTTTCTTGTTCCCGTCGGCGATGCGCACGATCCGGATGCGCTCGAAGGACGCGCCACGATGTGGTCCGAACTGCTGCTGCGCGGCGCGGGAGAGCTGGATTCACGCACGCAGGCGGATGCGTTCGACCTGCTCGGCGCGACGCGCTCGGCGGAGAACACGCGTTTCTACACGCGCGTGTCCTCCACGATGCTCTCGGATCGGTTCGAGAGCGTGGCGCCGCTGCTCGCGGACACGATTCTGCGGCCTCGGTTTGACGAATCGTCGATCGGGCCCGCTCGCGAGTTGTGCCTGCAGGGGCTCGCGTCGCTCGCGGACGATCCGCAGGAGCGCGCGGTGCTGGCGGCGCGGGCTCGGCACTATCCATCGCCTCTGAATCGGAGCGGGATGGGCACGGAGGCGGGCCTTGTGGCGCTCACACGCGATGGGCTCGCGTCGGATTGGCGCGCGCTTGCGCAGCCTGAGGGTGCGATCATCGCGCTGGCGGGCAACATCGACGCGGGTCTGGCGGCGGATGTGCTGAATCGCTTGCTGACGGGCTGGTCCGGTGAGCGCGCGGCGTACGAGACGGGCGCTGACGCGCCGCGCGGGTATGGGCACGAGGAGGACGACTCGTCGCAGGTGCAGATCGTGGTGGTGCACGATGCGCCGCGGGAGCCCGATGACGAGGTGATCCTGGAGCGGATCCTCGTGGGCGTGCTGAGCGGCGGGATGTCGAGCAGGCTTTTCACGGAGGTGCGCGAGAAGCGCGGGCTGTGCTACGCGGTGAACGCGTCGTACGCGCCGAGCAAGGAGACGGGGACGGTGACGGCGTATGTCGGGACGACCCCCGAGCGGGCGCAGGAGTCGCTGGATGTGCTGGTCGCGGAGCTCGAGCGGATCAACGGCGCGGCGCCGATCACGGAAGAGGAGTTCCGTCGCGCGGTGAACGGGATCAAGAGCCGGATCGTGTTCAGCGGCGAATCGACCGCGGCTCGGGCGGGCGCGCTGGCGGCGGACATCCACAACCGCGGGCGGGCCCGTTCGCTGGACGAGATCGCGGCGCGCGTGGACGCGGTGACGCTGGATCAGTTGAACGCGTACGCGGCGGGTCGGTCGCTGGGGACGCTGACGATCCAGACGCTGGGGCCCTCGGCGCTGACGCCCCCGTCGTCGTGAATCGGCGAGGCCCGCGCGGGGTTCGGGCGGGGGTGGGTGCTCCTAGACTGGGCCCATGAAGTCCGGCAAGTGGATTCAGCAATCGCTCGTGCTCGCGTCGATCCTGCTGCTCGCGCTGCTGCTCGTGTACCCGATCCTGCTGACGGTGCGGGGCGGGTTTGCGGCGGACCCCGCGACGGGGCATGGGTGGACGCTGGACCACCTGGTGCTCGTGTTCGAGGACCCGACGACGGTGTCGGGGCTCGTGAACGCGCTGACGATCGCGATCGGCACGACGCTGCTTTGTGTGGTCATCTCGCTGCCCCTCGCGATCCTGAGCGCGGGGCACTCGTTCCCGTTCAAGAAGGTTTTCGAGGCGGCGGTGCTGGTGCCGCTCATTCTGCCGCCCTTTGTCGGCGCCATCGGGGTGCGGGCGATCCTCGGGCGCGAGGGCGCGTTCAACGCGATGTTCGGGACGGACTTCGACCCGATCGGGACGGCCCGGTTCTGGGGCGTCATCCTCGTCGAGGCGCTTCACCTCTACCCGATCATCTATCTCAACGCGACGGCGGCGCTGGCGAATCTCGACCCGGCGATGAGCGAGGCGGCGGAGAACCTGGGCTCGGGCCCCTTGCGGCGGTTCACGCGGATCACGCTCCCGCTGATCCGTCCGGGTTTGTTCGCGGGCGGGACGATCGTGTTCATCTGGTCGTTCACCGAACTCGGCACCCCGCTGATGTTCGATTACAACGAGGTCACGCCTGTCCAGATCTTTAACGGGCTCAAGGAGGTCGAGGGGTCGGCGCGGCCGTACGCGCTGACGGTGGTGCTGCTGGCGGTTTCGATCGTGCTGTACGGGCTCGGGAAGTGGAGCTTCGGGCGCAAGGGGCACTCGATGCAGACGCGTGCGAGCCGCTCGGGTGGGTTGAAGCCTCTGGAGGGCGCGAAGGGCTGGCTGGGGACGCTGGCGTTCGCGCTGGTGACGCTGATCGCGGTGGTGCCGCACCTGGGTGTGGTGATCGTGAGCCTCGCGGAGCCCACGAGCTGGTACGGGGGCGTGCTCCCGGGTGGGTGGACGGGCGATCACTATGCGCAGGCGCTGGGCTCTCCCGAGGCGTTCGGCTCGATCACCAACTCGCTGGGGCTCTCGTTCGCGGCGATGCTGCTGGACATCGGGATCGGCGTGCTGATCGGGTACCTGATCGTGCGGACGACCGCGTGGGGGCGCAACCTGCTGGATGCGTTCTGCATGCTCCCGCTGGCGGTTCCGGGGCTGGTGCTCGCGTTCGGGTATGTCGCGGTGACGCTGCGGTGGCCCTTCGGCGATGGGGGCCCGCTCGACGGGACGGTCTTCGACCTCGCGGTGCTGGGGCAGAACCCCAACCCGTTCCCGCTGCTGATCATCGCGTACGCGGTGCGGCGGCTGCCCTACATCGTGCGTTCGAGTGTCGCGGGGCTGGAGCAGACCTCGGGCGAGCTCGAGGAAGCGGCGATCAACCTGGGGGCGAGCCGGGTGCGGGCGATCCGGAGCGTGATCCTGCCCTTGATCACGGCGAACCTTGTCGCGGGCGGGCTGCTGGTGTTCTCGTTCAGCATGCTGGAGGTATCCGACAGCCTGATCCTGGCGCAGCGTGCGGTGCACTTCCCGATCACCAAGAAGATCTACGAGTACACGCTCCGGCTCGGGGACGGGCCCTACATCGCCAGCGCGATGGGCGTGTGGGGCATGGGCCTGCTGACGGTGACGCTGCTGACGGCTTCGAGCCTGCTGGGCAAGAAGATGGGCGCGATCTTCCGGGTGTGAGCGGCGCGGGTCGGGGGCTCCCCTAAACTCTTGCGATGACGGACCGAGACGACACGATCGAGGCGACGGGCGGGGGTGCGCCCACGCTGGCGGTGACGATGGGCGACCCGGGAGGGATCGGCCCCGAGATCGTGGTGCAGTCTCTGCTCGCGACGACGACGAACGCGCGGTTCATCGTGCACGGGTCGGGGTCGGCGATGCACGCGGCGGCGGAGGTTCTGGGGGTCGAGCCCTTCTGGTGGTCGATCGAGCGGGGCTCGGACCTGCTGGGCTCTGATCTCCTGGGCTCGGCGCTGGGGCACCGCGTGCTGCTGATCGATTCGGACGCGGAGGTGCGCGCGGCGCGGGGCATCGGGGCGGGGGACGCGATCCGCTTTGAGCGCGGGGTGCACAAGCTCAACGGCGCGCTGAGCTACCGGTGGGTGTGCGACGCGATCGACGCGGCGCGGCTGGAGGCGGGGACGCCCGGGCGGGTCGACGGGATCGTCACGGCGCCGATCAGCAAGAGCGCGTGGCACGCGGCGGGGCACGCGCGCTTCCCGGGGCACAC
>DLBY01000138.1:0-8964 GCA_002480345.1 Phycisphaerales bacterium UBA7812
GCATGCGGCGCGTGCCGCACGGCGCGGGCGGGGTCGCCCAACGCCGCGTCCTCCTCCGACGCGGCGCTGGGGGTGGTTTCCCGCCGACGGTCATCGTCCGCGAGCCCCGCGAGACGGACCGCCTCCAGGCGGTCGTGCCGCAGCGCGATCATTGTCATCGCGGGCAGAACGAAGAGCAGCACGAGCCCGAGCAGCGCCGTGGTCCCGAAATCGTCGATGATGCCCGGCTGGATGATCCGCTCGGCGAGCAGCAGGGCGAGCACGAGCGAGATCGCACCCGCCATCACGAGGCCTGCCATCCGGATCGGTCGAGTCATCGAGGTCATGCAAGCTCCAAAATGAGCGCACGATCGCGCCGCAACGCCCGGCTGTCCTTCTCGCCGGGCCATTCGCACAAAGCGGCACGAATCCGTGTGTCTCCCTCGCCTCCGCAGAGGGTGGCAGAGGGGGACTCTACCGAGGTCGTTTTTCCGACGCAACGGTCAGTTTGCGGCAATTTTCATCCGCGCGCCGCTCGTCCGTGCGCCGCAACGACTTGCGCGCACCGTCCGTTTGCTTGAAATAATTTCGAGGAATTCTCCCCCTCCCCATCTCTAAAGAGGGGGTCGGTCCGTGTTGCGGGCCGCCCGCGTTGTGCGCCGCGCCGTGTGGGGGTATTGTCTGCGATTCCATGACCCGAACCGCCCTGCAAGCCATCCTCGTCGGCGCCGCGTGCGCAACGCCCCTTCTCGGTCTGCCGGGCGTTGTCGCGCCGCGGGTCGCGGGCGCCCAGACCGCGACCCCCGAGGCGTACGAGGACCGCCCGATCCGCGAAATCCGGGTGACCACGATCGCCGAGGACGGCGGGCCCGGCGACGCGCTCACGGGTCGTGACCGCCAGCGCGTGTTCAACACCATCCGCTCCGCGGTGGGCTCGCCTTACCGCAGCGAGACGGTGCTCGACGATGTCACCCTGCTCAACCGCCTGGGGGTCTACCGGCGCGTCGAGAGCTTCGCGCAGCAGGTCGCCGACGGGGGCGTGGTCCTCTTCTTCGCCGTTGAGGAACAGCCCATCGTGCAGGATGTGCAGGTCACCGGCAACCGGCGCCTGAACGACGGGCAGCTCGCGTCCGCGATCGACCTGCTCATCGGCACCCCGATCGACCCGTTCCAGATCGACCGCGCCGCGCGCCGGATCGAGGATCTCTACCGCGAGAAGGGCTACTACCTCGCGCGCGTCTCCGTTGACGAGGAGGAGCTCGAGGCCTCCAACATCGTCCTCTTCCGCATCCGCGAGGGGCAGCGCATCCGCGTGACCGACATCCAGTTCGAGGGCAACGAGACGATCTCGGCGCGCCTCCTCCGACGCGAGGTCGACACCAACATCGCGGGCCTCCTCCGCACGGGCGAGATCGACGATGTCCAGCTCGACAGCGATGTCGCCGCCCTGATCGCGTACTACCGCAACCGCGGCTATCTCGATGTCCGCGCCGACCGCGTCATCCGCCCCAGCCCCGACAGCAAGGAGGCCGCGGTCATCTTCCTGATCGACGAGGGCCCGGTCTACACGCTCCGCGATGTGAAGGTCGAGTTCCCGCGGGGGTACGACGCGGACTTCACCGCCGAGCAGATCGCGGGCCTGCTCTCGCTCAACCCGGGCGATGTCTACGCGATCGACAAGCTCACCGAGTCGATCGACAATGTCAAGCGTGCCTACTGGCAGCTGGGCTACCCCGACGCGGTCGTCAACAACGCCGAGCTGCGCGACCCCGACCTGCCCAAGATGGACCTGCTGCTGTCGATCTCGACGGGCGAGCAGGTCAAGACGGGGCTCGTCGAGATCCAGGGCACGACGATCACCAAGGACAAGGTCGCGCGGCGGCATGTCGAATTGCTCCCCGAGCGCCCCCTCGACCGCAACGCGATCGAGCGCACCGAGCGCCGCCTCCGCCAGCTCCGCCTGTTCAGCCCGCTCCCGCCCGACCGGGGGGTGAAGACCACCGTCCAGCCGCCCGATCCCGACGAGCCCGGCTACCGCGATGTGCTCATCGAGGTGACCGAGACCGACACCGGGGAGTTCGCCCTGGGCGGCGCCGTGAGCTCCGACGCGGGCGTCGTCGGCCGCATCGCGCTCACCCAGCGGAACTTCGATGTCGCCGACACCCCCGACACGCTGGGCGACCTCTTCAGCGGAAAGGCCCTCCGCGGCGCGGGGCAGACCTTCAACATCGAGCTTCTGCCCGGCAACGAGATCCAGACCTATTCGATCGGGCTCGCCGAGCCCTTCCTGTTCGAGACCGACTACTCGGGCAGCGCGAGCTTCTACTTCCGCGACCGGATCTTCGACGAGTTCGACGAGCAGCGCTTCGGCGGGCGGTTCGCGCTCGGACGCCGCTTCGGAACGCGATGGGTCGGCAACCTCAACCTCCGCATCGAGGCGGTCAGCCTCTCCGAGCTCGCGCCCGACAGCCCGGTCGATTTCTTCGATGTCGAGGAGCAGTCCACCCTCATCGGCATCCGCCCCGCGCTCACGCGCACGAGCCTCGACAAGATCTTCCTGCCCTCCAGCGGGTCGCGCACCGAGCTCAGCGTCGAGCAGGTCGTGGGCGACTTCAACTTCAGCACCCTCCGCGCCGAGCACGCGGTCTACATCCCCGTCCGGCGCGACTTCCTCGGACGCGACACCGTCTTCAAGCTCGACCTCCAGGCGGCCTACCAGCCGCAAGGGCAGAGCGAGGTCCCGACCTACGACCGCCTCTACCTGGGCGGCGCGTCCTTCCGGGGCTTCGAGTTCCGCGCCGTCAGCCCGAAGGGCGTCCGCAACGACAACGGGCAACTCGGCAACGAGCCCGTGGGCGGCACCTGGATGCTCTTCACGGGCCTCGAGCTCCGCCAGCCCATCTACGAGGATGTCTTCCACCTCGTCGGGTTCATGGACGCCGGAACCGTCTCCGACGAGGTCGGGGTCAACGACTACCGAGTCTCCGTCGGCTTCGGGCTCCGCTTCAGCATTCCTCAGCTCAGCCCCGCGCCGATCGCTCTCGATTTCGGGTTCCCCATCGTCAAGGAGGAAAACGACGAGGAGCGCCTCTTCACCTTCTCGGTCGATCTGCCCTTCTGACCGCCGCGAGGCCGCCCCCGACCATCGGTTCGCCCCGCCGGTCGCTTCGGCGCGTGCGGGCCGGTATTCTTGTGTTCGCCGCGCCGCACGCGGCCCGAACACCGGAGACCCACCATGAACACCAGCGCTTCCCGCTCCTTCCGCCCCGCCCACGCGGGCCTCGCCGCCCTTGTCTGTGCGCTCGTCGCCGGCGCGTTCGCCCTCGGATCGGGCCGCGCCGAGGCGACCGCGGTCCGCGCCGCGAGCCCGTCCGCGATCGCGGTGGTCGATCTGCCCAGGCTCCTCGACGGCCTCGAAGAGCGCAAGTACCTCGAGGACGAGCTCAACGCGGAGATCGACTCGCGTCAGCAGGAGCTCGACACGATCGTGGGCCAGATCAAGCGCATGCAGGAAGACATCGAGATGATCCCCGAGAACGACGCGTCGGGGACGCGCATGCAGAAGATCCGCGACCTGCGCATCAAGGAGGTCGAGGCCCGCGCCCTCCGCCAGTTCGTCCAGGAGCAGCTCAGCCTCGAGAAGGGGCAGATGCTCGCGACGCTCTACAACAAGATCCAGGTCTCGGTCTGCGACATCCTCGCGCGGGACGGCTGGGATGTCATCCTCATCGACGACTCGGGGCTCGACCTGCCCCAGATGGCGCAGGAAGCCCAGATGCTCCAGCTCATCCTCCAGCGCCGCGTGCTCTGCGCGGGGGACCGCGTCGACATCACCGAGGATGTCAAGACGCTCATGA
Organism: Phycisphaerales bacterium UBA7812; assembly: GCA_002480345.1. Taxonomy (GTDB): domain Bacteria; phylum Planctomycetota; class Phycisphaerae; order Phycisphaerales; family UBA1924; genus UBA1926. Next base: position 3,837 of record DLBY01000138.1, read on the forward strand.
ACAACAACTTCAACGCGCCGCGCCCGTAACCCGTCCGTCGCTCCGTGCCGTCCGGGGGGGACGCATGACCGACCGCACACCGCTCGCGACAACCGGCGATCTCGCCGCGATGCTCGACGCCGAACTCGTCGGGCCGGGCGATCTCCCCGTCTGCGGCGTCGCATCGCTCGACGACGCGATCAAGGGCGACCTGTCGTTCATCCGGGCGCCCAAGTACGCCAACCGCTGGGCGCGCAGCGCCGCGTCGTCCGCGGTCGTCACCCGCGGGATCGAGGTCCCGGGGCACGACGCCTCCGTGCGCGCGCTGCTCTTCGTCGATGACGCGGACCGGGCGATGATCACGATGCTGCACGCCGCCCAGGAGCGCGCGCCGCGCGACAACCCGTCGCCGGGCGTCCATCCCGGGGCGCACATCGCGAGCGGCGCCGTCGTTCCCGAGTCCGCGTCCGTCGGCGCCGGCGCCGTGATCGGGGAGGGCGCGACGATCGGGGAGCACGCCGTCATCGGCGCCGGCGCCGTGCTCGCGCCCGGGGTCGCGGTCGGTGCGCACACCCGCCTCCACCCGCGCGTCACGATGATGATCGGCACCCGCATCGGGGCCCATGCGATCGTCTTTCCGGGCGCCGTCATCGGCGCCGACGGGTTCGGCTTCCTGCCCGGCCCCGAGGGGCCCATCAAGGTCCCCCACCTCGGGGGTGTCACCATCGGGGACCGCGTCGAGATCGGCGCGAACACCACCATCGACCGGGGCAAGTTCGACGACACCACCATCGGGGACAACACCAAGATCGACAACCAGGTCCAGATCGCCCACGCCTGCAAGATCGGGCGCGGCGTCATCATCTGCGGGTGCTGCGCCGTCGGGGGATCCGTCACCATCGGAGACGGCGCCGTCCTCGCGGGGCATGTCAGCGTGCGCGACAATGTCTCCATCGCCCCCGGCGCCATCGTGGGCGGCAATTCCGCGATCGACGGGGATGTCGACGCGACCGAGCCCTGGTTCGGATACCCCGCCCGCCCCCTCTCCGTCGCGAGCCGCAACTACACGACGCTCACCAAGCTGGGCGAACTCTGGAGCACCGTCCGCGACCTGCGCAAGCGCGTCGGCGCGATGGAAAAGACCGACCCATGAACCGCGCACGGACCACGCTCGCGGCGCCGGTCCGCATCGAGGGCGCCGGTCTGTTCACCGGCGCCCCGGCCTCGGTCTCGATCGAACCCGCCGAAAGACCCGGCGACGGGATCGTGCTTCATCGCGACGGGGTCCGGTTTGCCGCGGAGTTCGCGGCGCTGTCCGCGGTTCCGGCGCACCCCGCCTTCGCGCGGATGCCCGCCCGGAACACAACGCTGGGCGCGCGGAACGACGGGCCGATCGTGCACACCGTCGAGCACCTGCTCGCCGCGCTCGCGGGGCTCGGGATCTCCGACGCGGTCGTGCGCGCCGAGACGGACGAACTCCCGATCGGGGACGGCTCCGCCTGCCTGTTCACCGATCCGATCACCGACGCGGGCGTGCGCACGCTCTCGCACGAGACCGTCGAGCCCATCCGTGTCCGCTCGCCGATCCGCGTCGAGCGGGACGGCGCCTCGATCACCATCGAGCCCTCCGACGGGGTCGAGTTCATCTACCGGCTCGACTACGGGCCCGGCTCGCCCATCCCCCCGGGTGAGGCGTCCTGGGACGGCTCGGTGGACGCGTTCGTGCGCGGGATCGCGCCCGCGCGGACCTTCTGCCTGCTCGCGGAAGCCGAGGCGATGCACGCGATGGGCCTGTTCGAACACCTGACGCCGCGCGACATGCTCGTCTTCGGGCCCGAGGGCCCGATCGACAACACGCTGCGCTTCGCGGACGAGCCTGCGCGGCACAAGCTCCTCGACCTGATCGGGGACCTCTCGCTCGCGGGGCGTCCGATTCTCGGGCGTGTCGTCGCGGAGCGGTCGGGTCACGCGCTCACGCACGAAGCGGTGGGGCGGCTCCGCGCGGTCATCGACGCCTGAGAATCAGACGCACCGGCCTCGGCCGTGCGCCGATTCGCGTCCGTTCGCGGCATCGGGCTTGGGCCGCGTGCCGAAGTCATGTAGCGTGATCGTGTTCCCCCCGGACAGCAGATCGGGGGGATCATGCGCAGGCGGAATGGCAAGTCGGATCGTGCTCGTGGTGTTCGGGGGCTGGCGTGCGCCGGGGTGCTGCTCGCGGTCGTGGGTGGGCCCGCGGGGTGCGGGATGATGGCGGACGGGCTGGTGGCCGTCCGGGAGGAGGCGCAGCGGACGCGCGACGCGATCGAGGCGGACCGGGACGCGCTGGCGCGGGAGGCGGAGCGATTCCCGGACGGGTCCGAGGACAGGGCCCGGATCGAGGGGCTGATCGCGGACCGGTCCGTGCAGGCGGACGCGTTTGCTCGTGCGATCGAGCGGATCGAGGCGGCTCGCGCACAGGCAGCCGCGGCGGGGGACGATCCTGCCGGTACGCTGGAGCAGGGGGCGGCGTGGCTCGCGCCGCTGGTGCCCCCCGGGGCGCAGTTGCCCTTGGTGCTGGGCGCGGGCCTCGCCGCGTCGGTGTGGCGGGCGGTTCGCCTCAAGCAATCCGCGGCGTCGATCGCGGAAGGACTCGAGAAAGCGATGCGGGGCGACGAGGCCCTGCGGGAAGGCGTGAAGCGGAACGCGGCGATCATCCGGAGTGTCCAGACCAGGGCCGCCCAGCGGATTGTCGATGAAGTGCAGAAGAGCAAAGCGATGGTGCGGCTGCCGATCTGACGCGGCCCGCCTCGCGGGAGCGAGAAGAGCCGGTGAGACGACCATCCCCCCGACAGTTTGGTAACTCGAATCGGGCTCGATCGGGCTTCACGCTCATCGAGCTCTTGGTGGTGATCTCGATCATCGCGGTGCTGATCGGGATCCTGCTCCCGGCGCTGGGCAAGGCGCGGGAGTCCGCGACACGCGTGGTGTGCATGGCGAACCTGCGCGGCATCGGGCAGAGCCTGGAGATCTACCGCAACGACCACGACCGGGCGTTGCCGGTCATGCGCGAGCTCTGGACCGCGACGCGCGACGAGGACGAGATGCCCCCGGCGCCGGATGACTATCTGGGGAACCTCGATTACCTGACGCTCCCGCGCGCGCTCGAGTCGTACATCGACGCGCCCGCGCCGCGGTGGGACCCGATCGAGCGCGGGTGGTCGGGCGTGGACCCCTGGACCTGCCCCGCGGACGACGGCTCGGAGAGCGAGCCGCCCCCGTTCTATGCGAAGTACCAGACGAGTTACTACTACGCGCCGGGGCTCGCGGTCTCCGGGGTTTACTTCCTGGGGCAGGTCGAGATCCGGGGCCGGGATCTGGGCACGGTCTGGGACGGGTGGACCCCCGTCGAGGGCACGGACGGCAGACCCACGGTGAGCCAGCTCGCGATCCTGATGGACGGGTGCGCCGCGGACCCCGGGGCGTGGCACCAGGGCGGCGGCGTAGCGAGCCTGGGCGCGAACGCGCTGTACGGCGACGGGAGCGTGGACTGGAACATCATCGACCCGCAGGACATCAGCGAGGACGGCGCCATGTTCCGGGCGTTGTGCCGCCTGGCCCGGGTGCTGAATCTGCCGGGCATCGGGGGCGATTGTGACTGACGGAGGACCCCGATGAACAGAGCGGATGTGCAGGGCGATACGGGCCCCCTCGGGGGCGGCTCGCTGCTCGACGAGATCGGGAGCGACGCGCCGGCACCGCGGGAGAAGCGGCGGGGCGTCGCGGCGCGCGCGGTCGGAGGGATCGGTCGCGTGCTGCGGATGTCCCCGATCGAGATGGTGCACAGCGCCGCGGGGGCCGTGGCCGCGCGACCCCGGGTCTCGGGCGTGATCGCGGCGGCGATCCTCGCGGCGGGCGGGGTCGGCGCGTGGCTGGCGCTGCGGATCGAGCCCCCGCCCGATTACGAAACCGAGCGGCTGGATGTCCTGTTCGAGTACACCCTGCTGACCGACGACTTCAACCGCCTGCCGGTCGAGGAGCGGATCGCGCTGCTCGGGCAACTCATCGAGCGGCTGAAGGCGATGGGGACCAACGACAGCCTGTTGCTCGCGATGTTCGCCTCCTCCATCATGGGCGAGATGCGCGCCCAGCTCGAGGAGAACCTCAGCCGGCTCGCGGTGGATGTCGCGGACCAGTACGCGGCGGACTACGACCCCAATGTCCCCGAGGGCGAGCGCGAGGCGTATCTCGAGGACGCGTTCGTGGACATGCAGCGGATGTTCGCGGTGTTCGATCCGGACCTCGCGACCCGGGACCGGGAGGAGATGCTCGAAGACGGGCGTCGGCAGGCGCGGCGCGATCTGAACCGCTTCGAGCGGGGGCGCGTCGGTGCGGGCGAGGTCATCCGGATCTTCGACATCATGAACAACAAGGTCGGTGCGCACATGAGCGGGCACGAGCGCGTGCGCGTGCAGACCATGTTCCGCGACATGACCGAAATGCTGCGGCGCGAGCCGTGAAAGATGCAGGCACGAAGTGAAGGAGTGGGGATCGGGCTTGTGCGTGCCGCTGACCTGCGTGCAGGTCAGCGCTGCATGGGGGAGGTGAGCAGGGGCGCACCGACCCGAAGACGGGTCAGTGGCACGGCCTGTCGACCGTTGGTCCGCCCGCGTGCGAGTTCGGCGTAGAGTCCGCCCATGCGAGGCGACGGCACACATCGAGAACTGAACGAACCGGCGAGTCCGGTCCCGACCTCGGGCTCGACGCCCATCCGCGTGCGCTACGCGGAGTGCGACCCGATGGGGGTGGCGCACCACGCGAGTTACGCGCCCTGGCTGGAGATCGCGCGCACGGAACTGCTCCGCGAAGCGGGGTCGTCCTACGCCGCGATGGAGGCGGCGGGGGTGTTCCTCGTCGTCACGCGGATGGAGATCCGGTACCGGCGCCCGATCCGGTATGACGATCTGCTCGAGGTGCGGGTCGTCGCGGAGCCCAAGGGCGCGGTCCGCATCCGGCACACCTACGAGGTGGTGGTCGTCGAGCGCGGCGGCGGGCCCGCGACACGGGACGGCAAGGCGGTGCCGCTGGACGGCGTGTGCGCCGTCGCGGAGACCGAGCTCGCGTGCGTGGACGGAACGGGCAAGCCCCGCGGCCTGCCGGCGTGGCTGGGCGG
>DLBY01000138.1:9272-11617 GCA_002480345.1 Phycisphaerales bacterium UBA7812
CGCGTGGCTGGGCGGACGCGCGTAGCGCGTTCGTGGTGAGAACGCGCGTGAGCGCGCCGCGTCAGTCATCCGCGGGTGTGTAGTCCACGCCGAGGCGGTGGTAGAGGAACGCGTGGACATCCACGGCCTGGCGGATCTGCTCATCGAGGGGGGTACCCCCGCCGTGCCCGGTGTCCATGCTGGTGCGCAGGAGAACGAGGTTGGGGTCTTCGACGGTGCGCGTCGCGTCCTGGAGCATCGCGGTCATCTTGCGGCTCTGCATCGGGTCGACGCGTGGATCGTTGGCGCCGGTGAGGAAGAGGACCGCTGGGTAGTCGGTTCCGGGCTCGACATTGTGATAAGGCGAGTAGGCATAGAGGGCGCGGAACTGGTCGGGGTCCTGCACGGTTCCGAACTCGGGGATGTTGAACACGCCGTTGGCGCTGAGCTCGACGCGGAGCATGTCGTAGATGCCCACATAGGACACGACGGTGCGGGCGAGGTCGGGGCGCTGGGTGAGGGTGGCGCCCATGAGCAGGCCGCCGTTCGACCCGCCCATGATCGCGAGGCGGTCGGGATCGGTGAAGCCGCGCTCGATGAGGTGTTCGGCGGCGGCCTGGAAGTCGTCGAAGACATTCTGCTTGTTGGTGAGGTTGCCGCCCAGGTGCCACTCGGCGCCGTACTCGCCGCCTCCCCGGATGTTCGCGACGGCGTAGATCACCCCCTGCTCGAGGAGATCGGCGCGGTAGGCCCGGTAGCCCGGGGTGAGGTTGATGCCGTACCCGCCGTACCCGTAGAGGATGGTCGGGTTGTTCCCGTCGCGGGTGACGCCCTCGGGGATCATGATGTTGACGGGGACTTGGGTGCCGTCCTTGCTGGTCGCGAACTCGCGGACGACGGTGATGTGCGAAAGATCGGCGGGCGGGTCGCTGCGCAGGGCGGTGTCGGTGACGGTGCCGGTGCGGGGATCGAGGCGTTTCCAGGCGGTCTGCTGGGTGAACGACCCGACGCTGAAGAGCACGCCGTCGTCGGTCTCGACCATCTGCCCGATGCTGGAGACGGGGGGCAGATCGGGCGAGGGGAGCGGGTTGCCGGCGCGATCGAAGACGCGGATCTCGCTGGGCCCCCCGGTTTGGTATTCGATGAGCAGGCGTCCGTCGGTCGCGAGCAGGCTGGGCGGGCCCCAGAAGTTGCTGACGATGGTGTCCTCGGACTCCGGAATGACGCGGGTCGCGTTCGCGAGGGCGGGGCTGGTGGCGCGGACCTTCAGGATCTCGCCGCGCGGGGCGCCCTTGCGGGAGATGAGGTAGATCTCGCCCGCTTCCCCGAAGTAGGCCTGCTTGACGCCTTCTTTGTAGTCGCTGATGCGCGTCCATTCGCCGGCGTCGGGCCCGCTGATCTGGCGGACGAAGTGGGCGAACTCGCCCCCGTCGCCGTCCTGCACGGTGCAGATGACGCGTCCGGAGCTGGGGTCGCACTTGAGCTCGATCTCGCCGATCTTGGGGAAGTCGCGTCCGATCTCGTAGGTGTCCTCGCTGACGGGATCGCCCAGCGTGTGCCGGTAGACATCGACGAAGAAGGCTGTGTCCGATTCGGGGCGCTCGCCCGCGCGGGGGTAGCGGGTGTAGTAGAACGCGTTGCCATCGGGGGTCCAGGCGAGGCTGCCGCCCGCGGTGCCCCCGTTCACGCCCTCGATGACGGTGCCGGTGGGCTCGCCGGTCGCGGTGTCGAACAGGAACAGGTTGCCCGACTCGCTGCCGCCCTTGGAGAGCGAGACCGCGACGATCGACCCGTCGGGGCTGGGGACGAACCAGTCGATCGAGTACGCGCCTTCGGTCTCGTCGCGCAGGCCCTTGGGCGGTTCGAAGGTCTCGGGATCCACGAGCATCCGCTCGGTCTCGGGCGCGTCCGCGGAATCGAGCACGGCGAGGTAGGGCTGCTGCTTGGGGGGCTTGTTGATGATCGCGAAGAGCTTGCCCCCCGCGGCGTGCAGGTCGCCCCAACGCGTGACCGGCGCGCTGAGCAGTTCGGTCAGGCGGGACTCGATCGCCGCGCGGCTCGGGAGATTGTCCAAGTAGGTTCGCGCATAGGTGTTCTGCGCGTCCGACCATGCGCGGACTTCGGGGTCGGACCAGTCCTCGAGCCAGCGGTAGGGATCGCGGATCTCGACGCCGTGGTAGGTGTCGGTGACCGCGAGGCGGGGCGTCTCGGGGGGCGGGGGGAGATCGGGGGCGCCGGCGAGGGCGCCGGGGGCGAACGCGAGCAGCGTGACGGGGGCGGGTGTGCGCATGCGGATCTCCTTGCGGTGCAAGGGAGATCGTACTCGGATCGGCGAACGAGAAACCCCTCGCTCGCGCGAGGGGCTC
>DLBY01000138.1:11924-12670 GCA_002480345.1 Phycisphaerales bacterium UBA7812
CCCCTCGCTCGCGCGAGGGGCTCTCGGGTGGGTCGGTGTGGTCAGTGGTGGTCGAATTTGCCCGCGTCGATGTCTTTCTCGACCTGGTCGATGATCTCGACGACCTGCTCGGGGGTGATCGACTCGTGGAGCGTCTCGCCCATCAGGATCGCGGGGGCGCCGCCGCACGCGCCGATGCACTCGAGCTCGACGAGGGTGAACTTGTCGTCGTCGGTGGTCTCGCCGACTTCGATGTTCAGGCGCTGCTTGACGGCGTTGGTGATGTCGGGCTGGCCGCAGAATTCGCAGGCGATCGACCGGCAGACGGAGATCAGCACCTTGCCCTTGGGCTTGAGCCAGTATTCCTCGTAGAAGGTCGCGGTGTCGAAGACATCGCTGGGCTTGACGCCCAGGAAGGTCGCGATCTCGTGCATCGCCTGCTTGGGCACCCAGCCGTACGCGTGCTGGATGAGGTGCAGCGCGGGGAGGATGCAGGCCATGTTGGTCTCGAAGCGCGGCTGGTACTCGTCGCGCATCGTCGCCTGCATCGCCTCGGTGAAGTAGGGCTCGTCGCGGCGTTCGATCTTGGTGCTGGCGGAGGGCTTGGCGATCCAGGCCATGGGGTCGGCTCCGGTTAAGGGCTCGTCGTCTGCGTGCGGACCGGATGGTACGCGGGGCGGGCTCGCGGCACCACGGGCGGGCGGGATCCGATAAGAACCCGATCATTTTCGGAGCGGGCACGGGAGGGGAGTGGCGGGGCGGGGTCC
>DLBY01000138.1:12991-48543 GCA_002480345.1 Phycisphaerales bacterium UBA7812
GGGGTCCCATCGCCGATGATGGGGCATGGAGATTCTCGAGCGTCCCCCCGCCGATCCCGGCTCGCCGACCAGCCGCGTCGTGGCGTTGCTCGCTGCGCTGGTCCTGGGCGGGGTGCTGATCATCGTGCAGAACGCGGGCCCGGTGGAGCAGGTCTTCGCGCCGGGGCCCACGCCTGAGGAGGTAAGCGAGCAGGCCGCGTCCGCGGTCGCGCCCCCGACCCCCGCGGAGCCCTTCACGCTGAGCGCCCGCTTCGCGGTGCAGGCGCAGAACGCGCACCCGATCATCGCGGGCGATCCGGACGCGACGATGACCACACTCGACGCCTGGGCGCTCACGCCCGCGGACCGCGTCCGCGCGGCGGTCGTCGCCGGCGAGCTGCAGGGCGAGGACCGCGCCCTTGAGCGCCTCCGTTCCCTGCAGGAAACCTTCGCAGAGGGCACGCCCCTCCGCGCGGATGTCGACGACCTGCTGACGGTCTATACCGAGGGGCCCGACGCGCTGCCCGAGTCAGCCGCGGAGCGCATCGCGGCCCATCACGGCTTCTTCGGGGAGGTCGCCCTCACGCACGGGCTCGACGACAGCGACCCGCGGCGCGCGCCGCTGGTGACGGGCGGGGCGCGGCTCTTCGCGCTGCTCTCGGTCATCGGGCTCGGGCTGCTGGTCGTGGGGGTGCTGGGGTTCGCCGCGTTCATCACCGCGATCGTGCTGGTGAGCCTGCGGAAGGTGAAATCGGGTCTGGACCCGGTCGAGCCCGGGGGGAGCGTCTTCCTCGAGGCCTACGCGCTCTTCTCGGGCGGGTTCCTGCTGCTGATGCTCGCGCTCAAGCCGCTCTCGAAGGTGGTGCAGGACGAGACCTGGATGACGGTGATCCAAGTGTGCGCGCAATGGATGCTGCTCGCGAGCCCGCTCTGGCCGCTCATCCGCGGGATGGGTTGGCACCGCTACACGCAGGCGATCGGGTGGCACCGGGGCAAGGGCGTGTTCCGCGAGATCGGCGCGGGCATCGCGGGCTACCTCGCGGGCCTCCCGCTGCTCGCGCTGGGCATCGGCATCACGCTGGGGCTGGTGGCGGTCGTCACGGTCTTCCGAGCCGCGGCGGGACTGGGCGAGCCCCCGCCCCCCGAGAACGCGCTGTTCGATCTCGCCGCGAGCAACAACCCGGCGATCCTGCTGCTGTTCTTCGCGCTCGCGACGATCTGGGCACCGCTGTGCGAGGAATCGATCTTCCGCGGCGCGCTCTACCGGCACCTGCGAGGGCGAGCGGGCATCGTCGTCAGCGCGATCGCCAGCGCGTTCATATTCGGGCTCAGCCACGCGTACGGCCCGATCCTGGTGTTCCCGGTCGTCATGCTGGGGGTGACCTTCGCGCTGATGCGCGAATGGCGCGGGAGCCTGATCGCGCCGATGACCGCCCACGCGCTGCACAACGCGACGGTGTCGATCATGGCGTACAGCGTGTTGCGGATGATTTCCTGAGCGACGAAGCGACGAAGCGACGAAGCGACGAAGCGACGGAGTGGGGGCGTGGGGTGTTCCATGGCTTTGCGCGCGGACCGGAGGAGCCCGGCGCGTGAGCGACGGGTGGGATGTTCGCGTGTGGTGGTGACGGGAGCGTGGGAGCGCTCGGCCCCGCGCTGACGCTTGGGGCTCTTCCGTGCGTGGATGGTGGGCGTGGGATCAGGCGGGCAGTGATTGTTCCAGCACCCGCGCCAGCCTCAGCAGCTTCGCTTCCTGCCAATGCGCCCCAACGAGTTGGACGCCTGTGGGCAGCGTCACGCCGTCGACCTCGCTGGTGATCGCGGGGATCGTGATCGCGGGGAGGCCCGCGAGGGAGACGCCCGCGGTGTAGATGTCCTCGAGGTAGAGCGCGAGCGGGTCGTCGAGCTTGTCGCCCAGTTTGAAGGCGGGGCCGGGCGCGGGGGGCATGAGCAGCGCGTCGCAGCGGCTCGCGTCGTCTTCTCCCTCGAGCAGGCGTGTGTAGTCGCCCGCGATCAGGCGGCGGGCCTTGAGGGCGGTGAGGTAGTACGCGTCGTAGTAGCCGCTGCTGAGGATGTGCGTGCCCAGCATGATCCGCCGGCGGACCTCGGGGCCGAAGCCCTCGGTTCGGCTGCGCACGAACAGGTCCTCGAGATCCGCGGGCGACTCGGCCCGGTGCCCGTAGCGCACCCCGTCGAAGCGGGCGAGGTTGCTCGAGGCCTCCGCGGGGGCGATGAGGTAGTACGCCGCGATCGCGTGGTCCGCGTGGGGCAGGTCCACCTCCACGATCTCGGCGCCGGCGTTCGCGAGCGCCGCGGTCGCGGCCTTGAGCGCCCCGTCCACCGCGGGGTGGTTGCCCCCCGACTGCGCGAAGCGGGGCACGCCGATGCGGAGGGGCTGGCTGTCCGGCGCGGCCGCGTCGGTGGTCGCGAGCGGGTCGCCCTGGTCGTCGACGCTCCGGGCGGAGCTGGTCAGGTCGTTGGGGTCGGTGCCCGCGATGATCGCGTAGACGAGGGCCGCGTCGTCGACGCTGGTCGCGAACGGGCCGATCTGGTCGAGGCTGGAGGCGAACGCGACGAGCCCCCAGCGGCTGACGCGCCCGTAGGTGGGCTTGAAGCCCACGGTCCCGGTGTGGCTCGCGGGCTGGCGGATCGAGCCCCCCGTGTCCGAGCCCAGCGCGATGGGGACCAGCCCCGCCGCGACGGCGCAGGCGCTGCCCGACGACGACCCGCCGCAGGTGCGGGATTCGTCCCACGGGTTCTTGCTCGCGCCGAACACCGAGTGCTCGCCCGAGGCGCCCATCGCGAACTCGTCGAGGTTGGCCTTGCCCACGACGATCGCCCCGGCGTTGATCAGCCGCTGGGCCGCGGTCGCGGTGAAGGGCGAGCGGTAATCCTCGAGCATCCGGCTCGCGCAGGTCGTGCGTCCCCAGCCCAGGCAGATGTTGTCCTTGAGGGCGATCGGCACGCCCGCGAGGGGGAGGTTCTTGCCCTCGCCGCTCGCGACGCGGGTGTCGATCGCCTTCGCCTGCTCGCTGGCGCGCTGGTGGAAGATGTCGATGAAGGCGTTGAGGCGGGGGTTGGTGTCGTCGATCCGCCCGAGCGCGGCCGCGACGGTGTCCGCGGCGGTGGTCTCGCCCGAGCGGACGGCGTCGGCGATCGCGCGGGCGGAATCAGAACGGGCTGGAGGTGTGGGAAGCGACATCGGCTCGATCGTAGCGAAAGCGGATCGCTTTTACGCCCCGCCCTCGCCCAGGACCTTCGGCACACGGATGAACCGCTCCGTGGGCGGGTCGGCGGGCAGGTCGGTCTCGTCCCCCGCGTCGGTTCCGAACCCGTCGGGGTGGTGCTCGAAGACATCCGGCGCGAGCGTCGCCAGCGTGTCGCCCTTCAGCGCCTCGCCCGGCGTGTCCTCACGCAGGCGCGCGGGCTCCTCGCTCGCGCGGGGCATGGGTTCGACGCCCTCGAGGTCGAGCTCGCGCAGGCGCTCGACATAGCCCAGCACCGCTTCCAGGCGGGTGCGCTCGCGGTCGAGGTCCGCGTCCGCGACCGCCAACTTGCTCAGGCGGGCGACCTTGCGCACATCGTCGTCGGAGAGTCGCGGGTTCACGGGCGGTCCTTGCATGCGCAAAGTCTATCGGCGAGTGGTTCAGGCGGGAACCGGTTCGCACCGCGTTCGTTCAGGGCAACTACGCCAAATCCCTAGAAAAACCGACGAGTTGATGGGCGATTGGGGCGTGCTGATCTATGATGAGAGTTGGCACACGCTCGGCCGCGCCGGGGCACGAGGGCGGGGCGTCTGCCGCGGGGGTTGTGCCCCGCCGGGACAAGTGAAGGAGGGTGTCATGGTCAGGTCAGCGGCCGCGTGTTGTCTTGCGCTCGCGTGCACCGCCGCGCAGGGGGGACTGGTCTTCGGAACTGACGCGATGGATTTCTTTGGGGGTCTTCACGCGTCGCTGGGGGGTGTCTATCTCGACTTCGAGGACAAGCCCGCGGGCACAAACCTGATGCCCGGGCAGGACCCTTGGGGCGTCGGCGCCCGATTCGCGTCGATTATCAATACCAGCGGCCAGCCTTTCGGCCCCGAGCATGTCGAAGTCTCCAACCGGCACCATCCGCTCGCGCAGGGCAACACGATCGTGGGATCGCCCTTCGCCTTTGGTGGTGACGACGGGCGCGTGGGATACGAGATCGTCTTCGATGAGACGCAGGGCCGCGCCGGGATCGAGCGCGTCTGGAACACCTCCTCGCTCACACGGTTCTACAACGAAGCGGGCGAGTTGCTCGCCGAGCACCAGAACACGGTGAACACGGAGTTCGTGGGCTGGTTCGCGGAAGCGGTGGACGGGTCCGACCGCGTGAAGCGGATCGTGATGGACGGGCTCGCCCCGGGCGGCACGCGCCAGGTGGGCTATTCGGACAACCTCTACTTCGGTCTCGAGATCCCCGCACCCGGAGCGTTGGCACTGGTCGTGCTGGGAGCGATTACCGCTGGGGGGAGAGGGCGAGGCCGCGCGGGCTAGGGCCCGGGTCTCGCCGACAGAGCGCCGGCCGCCGAACACGCAGCGGCGGCCGGCGCTGGTCGCGGAAGAGGAGGACATTCAAACGCCCGCGTACGCGGGCGGGCGCTGATGCCGATCGGGGAGAGGAAGGACGGGAGGAGAAGTCGCGCCCGCCCGCTTGCGCGGGCTTTCCTTGCGCGCACGCGGCTCACTCCATGGGCGTGTCCGCGTGGGGCAGGACATCGGGCAGCACCATCACCTCCGTCGTGAACACCAGCGGGAGCGCCTGCCCCTCCAGCCGATACCGAGCCTCGACCAGGTAGGCGGCGAACCCCTCGTCGGGCGTTTCAACCGAAACCGTGTACTCGCCCAGCTCGTTTGCCTCCAGCGTGGTCCCGCTCCAGACATCGCCGATCGCCTCACGCCGAAAGTCCCGGGCCTCCCGGTTCCGCGCCATCCAGAGCGTGACCCGCTCGGGGGGTGTGTCGCTGGTGACGATCATCCGCCCGGGATCCGCCGGATCGACTGTCCATGAGAGTTCGGGGATCTCGCGCCCGTTGATCACCGCGGCGTAGAACCCCAGGGCGCTCATCACCGCGTCCATGTTCTCGTCCACGGAATGGTCCGCGTTGGGCACGATCCGCAGGCGCGTCTCACCGGGAAGGTCGTCCAGGAAGTACCGCGTCGTGTCGGGCAGGAAGTACTCGTCCCCCGCCGCGTTGAGGATGAACTTGGGCATCGTCAGGCGGTCGCGGTAGAGGTACGGATCCACGACCTCGCGCAGCGTGCGCGCCTCGGGCGAGCCCAGCCAGCGGAAGAGCTGCCGCCCCGCGTAATCCCCGATCGCGGGGGCCCAGAAGCCGTACGCGCCCCAGTGGTGCTCGATCATCTTGGGCAGGTTCATGACATCGATCACCAGCGGGACGACCCCCTTCACGCGATCGTCGACCGCGGCGGTGAGCCAGCTCGTCCAGCCCCGCTTGCTCGCGCCGGAGACGACGAAGCCCGTGATGCCGATGCCGCCCCCTTCCTCGGACGCGAGGAAAGCCTGGGCCGCGTCCATCGCGGCGACCGCGGACTCGACCATCGCGAGGTGAACGATCCACGCTGCGTCCTCCCGGCGCGACGCGGTCGTCCAGCTTTCAGCGAGCAGGTCGTCCTCGTAGCGCAGGTCCCCGTCCCCGTTGAGGATCATGGGCTGGTTGGGCACATTGGGCAGCAGGACGACGACGGAACCGGTGGAGAGCGCCGCGTTCGCGAGCATCCAGTCCATCGAGCGGGGGGGCTGGTCCTTGCGGGTGCCGCCCCCGATGAACAGCAGCGCGGTCTCGGGCGCCGTGAAGGGACGGGTCGGCTCGCCCTCCCCGCCCACCACCACCGGGTCGGGCACGAAGATCTGCACCATGTGCGTCCACGCAGGGTGGCTCACTTCGTCCTCGTCGCGCCAGGTCTGGCTCGTCAGGTCGAGCACATACCCCTTGACGCCCTGGCCCTCGTAGGTCTTGGCGAGCGACCACGCGAACGAATCATCGCGCTGGGCGGTGTACCGATCGAGCAGCGACTCGACGACCACCGCGTTCGCCGCGTCCTCATCGACGAAGCCCGCCCACGACGCCCGCGCGAGCGCGCCGATCAGGAGGCACGCAAAGAGGCCGACGGTCCGACACAGCATGGGGGTCCTTTCATGAAAGCGGATCGGCTCACCCCGTCCCCGCGTGCTCGCGGTCGCGGACGATCGCCTTAAGCTGCTTGCTGAGCATGTTGAGCAGGTTCCAGTAGAGCACCAGCGCGATCAGCGGCCCGACCAGGATCAGGATGCCCACCGTCCCCCAGATGGGGCACGCGATCATCCGCGATTTCGCGAGCCGATGGATCTTCATGTCCGGGATGCGCACCGCGAGGCGGCGGACATAGAGCATGCTCGAGAAGAACGCGGTCCCGATCGCGGCATAGATCCCCACGCCCGCGAGCCCGCCGACGATCGAGGCGACGAAGAACGCGCCGCCGAACACCGTCGTCGACGGGTGGGGAGCGGTGCCCGAACCGCCCTGCTGGGACATCTGGTTGAGCATCTGCACCATGCCGACGACCGCGACGACACCCGCGATCGAGTTGATCACCGCGACGACCGCGTGCACGACCGTCGCGACACGCAGCACCTTGCGCGACGCGGGGTCCAGCCGCCCCGCGGCGTTCCGCGGGTCGGGTGTCGTGAACAGCCAGAAGCCCCACAGGATCACGAAGGTCGCGAGCAGCGAGGCGACGGTGCCGCCCGCCTGCACCCAGATGTACGAAGGCGGGAAGGCCACCGCGGGGTTGGGGCCCGTCGGCATCAATCCGGCCTGGGTCACGCCGCTCGCGACCGCCGCGACGATCGCGACGACCAGCCACAGCAGGATCCCGTTGAGGACCCACGAGAGACCGGAGCGCAGGCGTCGCACATACCCGATCTCGGCGCTGAGGCGCAGGTTCTGGTCGATCGTGCGCTGCACCGGCACGCCGCACTCGGGACACGCGCCCTCCGACCGCAGACCCCGGAGGTCATAGCCGCATCCCGAGCAGCCCAGCAGGATCGACTCGCGCACGCCCGAGCCGCACTCGGGGCAGACCCCGTCGAGCGGTATGCCCTGGATGTCGTACGAGCATTTCACGCAGACGACGCCCGCCTGCGCCCGGCTGAGCATCGATCGATCGACCGCCTCGCCCGTCGCGGCGGGCGAGGCCTGGTAGGGATTCTCCATCGCTTCGTCCTCCCGGTTGCGGGAGTGTACCGGACGAGCCCACGCCGTATACTCGCCGGATCGCGGAGGCCAATCATCGCCACGAACACCGGAGGAACCGCATGCTGCGTCCACAGACGATGGTCACTCTCCTGATCGCGGCCCCGCTGATCGGCGGTCTCGCGTCGCTCGTCGCCTGCGTTTCCCACGACTATGTGGGCGAGCGGTACGCCCCGACCGAGCATGTGCAGGTGTTCTACGACGGTAAAACGCCCGCAGGCTTCCGGTCGATCGGCCAGGACCGCGCCGAGGCGACCGAGTACATGTCGACCGAACAGATCGTCCAGGACATGGTCGCGAAGGCGCAGGAGGTCGGCGCGGACGCGATCAGCATCATGGGCGTCGATACCGTCGTCGTTGGGAACACCACCAACACATACGGGCAGGACAGGGACGACCACGACTACTACGCGACCCAGGACGGCAAGCTGCACCGACGCCACAAATCCAGCGGCGCCTGGCGCGAGAATTCATACACGACCGTTCAGAAAGACAAGGTCGTGACCGCGGTGTTCCTGAAGCGAGAGGGATAAAGCGGCATTCACCCCGCGTACTCGTCCACGATCGCCGCAGGAGCGTCGTCGTCCTCGCCTTCCGGGGGCACGCGTGCCTCGAGCACGATCGCGCCCTTCACGCCGTGCTCGTCCTGCTCCTGGTGGAAGGCGAGACGCTGCTCGCGGATCAGGCTGAGCATCGCGAGGAACAGGCCCACCATCTCGGGGCGGGTCCGCCCGTGCAGCACGCCGAACAGGGTGAGCTGCCCCCCCTTGCCCGATTCGGAGCGCACGCGCTCGAGGATGTCCTCCGCGTGGATCTCGATGGGCGTCTCGTCGCTGACCACCTCGTGCTCGCCCAGGCGGTCCATGTTGACGCTGTCCGCGATGCGCTTGAACGCCTCGAACAGGTCGAGCAGGTCGAGGTCCTCGAGCTCGGGGTCGTCCATCGATTCGAACGCCTCGCGCAGCTCGTCGGCCGACACGCCCGCGGGGGCGGCGGGGAAGCGGGCTTCCCACTCGTCCTTGTGCCGCTCGAGCGCGTCCGCCGCGTCGCGGTACTTCTTGTATTCGAGCAGCTGCTGCACGAGCTCGGCGCGCGGGTCGCCCGCGTTCTCGTCCCGCGCCGCGTCGCCGGTGTCCGTCTCGTCCCCGTCGCCCGCGGCGCCGACGACCCGGCTCTTGAGCTCCATCAGCGTCGCCGCCATCACCAGGAACTCGCCCGCGAGGTCGATGTCCACGCGGTCGATGTGCTCGAGGTAATCGAGATACTGGTCCGCGATCGTGGTCACCGGGATGTCCGCGATCTCCACCTCCGCCTTGCGGATCAGGTAGAGCAGCAGGTCCAGCGGGCCCTCGAAGGTGTCGAGTTGAACGCGGTAGTCGGTCGTCACGCCCGGCTTTCCTCTCACGCGCCCGTGCGGACGGACGCCTCCGGGGCAGTGTACCCTTCCCCGATGGGCCAGACCGCGACCAGCACCGACACAACCGAACGCGAGTACGCCAGCCGGGTCCTCGCCGACGAAGCGGACGCGATCCGGCGCGCCGCCGATGCGCTCGGCGATGATTTCGCCCGCGCCGTCGCCTGCATCCAGCACGCGACGGAAGCCGGGGGCACCGTCCTCGTCTCAGGCTTGGGCAAGAGCGGGCTGATCGGGCAGAAGATCGCCGCGACGATGTCCTCGCTGGGCATCCCCGCGCACGCGGTCCACCCCACCGAGGCCGCGCACGGCGACCTGGGCCGCTTCCGCAAGGCGGATGTCGCGATCTGCATCAGCCATTCGGGGGAGACCGAGGAGGTCGTCGCGCTCGCCGCGATCCTCAAGCAGGACGGCATCCCGATCATCGCGATCACCAGGGGGCGCGCGCCCGATGACGCCCGCACCCCGCCCTCGGGCCTCGAGCGCCTCGCGACCGCGACCCTCGCGGAACTCGTCGAGCACGAGGCGGGCAAAGGCCTGCAGGATTTTGTCGCCCCGACGAGTTCGACAACGGTGACCCTGGCGCTGGGCGACGCGCTCGCCCTCGCCGTCGCCCGCCGAAGGGCGTTCACCGACGCGGACTTCCAGCGCCGCCACCCGGGGGGGCAACTGGGCGGGCTGCTGCGGCCCGTGACCGAACTGCTCCGCTTCCGCGCCGGGGAGAACCTCCCGCTCATCGAGCCCTTGGAGACGATCACCGAGGCGCTCGAGCACGCCGCGACGATCGAGCGCCGCCCCGGCGCGATCCTGATCGTCGAGCCGGGCACCGGCGCCCTCGCCGGCATCTTCACCGATTCGGACCTGCGCCGCCTCGTCCGCCGGGACCGCGCCGCGCTCGATCAGCCCATCGAGGACGCGATGACCGCCGCTCCGCGCACGCTGCCCGACACCGCGCTCGCGCGCGACGCCGTGAACATGGTCCGCGAGCACCGACAGGACGAGATCCCCGTCGTCGACGCGCAGGGCCGACCCGTCGGCCTGCTCGATGTCCAAGACCTGATCGCGATGAAGCTCGTCAAGGACTGAACCCCGCGACCGAGCGCTGAATCAGGGGCACCCCGCGTTAAACGACGAAACAAACGCCTGCAGGTCCGCGAGGTCCAGCACGCCCAGCGGCAGTTCCGAATCCGCGATCGCGTCGCCCGCCACAAAGCCCGTAACAAAAGCGGTGATGTCCGCGAGATCCAACGCCCCGAAAGGCTCGGCCAGATCGCTCCGCGAACACCGCAACAACGCCGGCGCCCCGGCCGTCACCACCCGGTCGGCACCCTCGAATCGCCCCATCGCGTAGAACACGCCGTCCCCGAACCCGATCTTCCTGGTCGGTGAGAGCGACGCATAATCAGCGATCAGCCGCGGATCACTCGGCACGACAATGTCGAAGACCTTCAACCCTTCGTATGTCACGGACACATAGAGCCGTCCCTCGTCGAGGCCCAGAACCGTCGCCGGCAGCCCGGCGGAATGGTCCACCGCGATGGTGGAGAGCGCCACGGGGAGCCCCGTCACGGGCCGAGTGTCGTAGACCGTGAATTCCTGCTGCGTCGATGTTGTTTCACGCCCGATGACCAGCAGGCTGTCCTGCACGACCGCGTTCTCCCCGGGAAGCGGATACAGGCCGGACACCAGCACCGGGTCCCCCGGCATCCCCGAGATGTCGTACACCGACATGCCAACCCCGCCAGACCGCGTCATGTACAGCCGCTCTTCGTCGAGCGCCCAGATCTCCATCCCATCGAATCCGTCGGGGAACACATGCTCCGTGCCCGCGAGAAAATCGCCGATCGACAGCCCATCGGGCGCCAAACGGAACGCCCCCATCGGCCAGTCGATGCGACCCGCGCCTCCATCAGCCGGGTTCCGAAGACCGCTCGGCCCGTCCGAACCGGGCATCGGTCGGACCCGGTAGTCGGTCGCTTCGTACACCCCGTTCTCATCGAACGAGAAGTACCACTCCTCGTGCTCGAGCGCGGGCCCGCTGACGCGCATCCCCCCCGGACGCTCGATGCTCTGCCCATGATCGATCGTGCCGTCGCTCAGCAGATTGCTGACAATCTCGACGGGCGCCGTCGGATCGCGCACATCCACGAAGATCTCTCGCCCCAGGTCCCCCCAACCGAACGGCCCACGCGTCGCGGCGACGAACAAGCCGTCCGCGCCCGCGAAATCGCGGAGGATCTCCGGCGATCCGTCGACCACCGCCGACCACGACCCGAGCACATCCGGCGTGGTCTCCGGCGCAGCCGGCGCCATCGAGACAAATCCGACGACGATCGCGGCCGATCCGACGCGAGTGGAAATCATGCCGATACCTCCCAGGTTCGGAGCGAGCACCGAACGATTTCCCGCACTCGCCCCCGAATATTACACAATAATATCCTGATTGCCAAAGTGAAAACGACGGAGTCATCGTGCTCCGCATCGATTCACCTCGCGCATGAAAAACGGCCCGGGGCGAGATGACCCGGGCCGCACAGTGGGAGATCAAATCCGTGTCAGGCCGGCACCTCCCCGGTGCTCGGCCCTGATCGTGTGAGCCCGATCAGGCGACGAGGTCCTTCAGGCCCTTCATCGGGCGGACCTTGACGACATTGCGGGCGGGCTTCGCCTTGAAGACGGTCTCCTCGCCCGTGAACGGGTTGATGCCCTTGCGGGCCTTCGTCGCGGGCTTGCGCTGCACGGTGACCTTCATCATCCCCGGGACGGTGAACGCGCCGACGGCGCCCTTCTTCAGGTCCGCCTGGATCATCTGGCCCATGACCTCGAAGACCTGCCCGGCCTCCTTCTTGCTGATCCCGACATGATCCGCGATCGTGCCCAGGATCTCGCTCTTGGTCCGCGCCTTCTCCTTCGCGCTGGTGATCCGCGCGGGCTTCTTCGCCGCCGCCGCCGCGGGCTTCTTGGTCGTCTTCTTGGTGGTCTTCTTCTTGGTGGTCTTCTTAGCCATGATGAAACTCCGAGTGAGGGTGGCTCGGCCTCTCCATCCGGCCGAGAACGCCGACAATATCGGTCCTTCACCCCCGATCACCCTATTTTTCCAGACTTTTTTGCGCATTCCCGCTCGGGGGCACCCCCGGAACCCCGCAAAAACAGCGGTCCGCGGGCGTCTCGATGCACCGGTCACGGGCCCACGCCGCGCCCCAGGGCCGCCCGCTCACGCCGCGTCATCGAGCTCAACGAGCAGCGGTGCATGGTCGGAAAGCCTGTTTTTCAAGGCGTTTGAGCCGTACGCCGCCCCCCGGATGCCGCCCGCGAGCGGAGCGCTGACCAGCGCGTGGTCGAGCCGGAAGCCCGCGCCGGTTCGGCTGCGCCAGCTCGCCTGCCGCGCGCGCACGCCGTGCACCGCGCGCCAGGCATCGACATACCCCATCGACGCGAGCCGCCCAAGCATCGCGGTGCAGGAGAACGACGCGCCGGGCTCGTCGAGGCGGTGCCGACCCGTGTTCAGGTCACCCAGCACAAGGTGCGGGTCGTCGCGCCAGCGGCGCGCGCACGCGACGATCTCGCCCCACACCGCGGTCCGGGCGCCCATCGCGTCCCGGTCGCTCCGCTGCGCGTCGGGAATGTGCGCCGCCGTCACCCGCGCGCCGCCGCGGATCGTCACGCTCACCACTCTCCGGCGCAGATCCGCGCGCAGACCTCCGTGCGTCTCGATCCCGACGAGCGGCTCGCGCGACGCGACGAACACCCGGTTCGCGGTGCGCTCGCCCTCGGAGACGACCTGGTGCGCCCAGCCGTGGTCCGCGAGCACCGCGCGCAGCGACCCTCCCCGCGCCACCCGGAACTCGGTGATCGCGATCACATCCGCCGACCAGCCCAGCAGCGCCAGCCCGATCCACGGGAGCCGGTCCGCCCCGCCCCCGTGCATGATGTTCCAGGTCAGCACCCGCACCCGCGTGCCCCTCCGTGCGCGCGGCGGTGCGCCCCGCCGCTCCGTCCCCGACAGCCCGGCTAGCCTATCCATATGACCGACGCCGCACCACACAATTCTCGAACAGACTCGCCGATCGTCGCGGTCACCCGCACCGTCCCCGGGGCGCTCGAAGTCCCGGGCGCGAGCGTGCGCACGCTGGGCGACGATCACCCCGCCCGCGACGAACTGCTCGCGTTCGTGCGCGGCTCGTCGATCCTCGTGAGCATGTTCAGCGACCGGGTCGACGCGGAACTCCTCGACGCCGCGGGGGAGTCACTCAGGGGCGTCTGCAACTTCGCGGTCGGGTTCAACAACATCGATCTGGACGCCTGCCGCGAGCGGGACATCCCCGTCACCAACACCCCCGACGCGGTGACGGAGGGAACCGCGGACATCGCGTGGATGCTCATCCTCGCCGTCGCCCGCCGCCTGATCGAGGGCGATCGGTTCGCGCGCACGGGCGCGTGGCAACGGCACGGCCCGCTGGGCATGGCGGAATTCCTGGGCATGGACCTCACCGGGCGCACGCTGCTGATCGTCGGCGCGGGGCGGATCGGGTACGCGGTCGCCGCACGCGCCAAGGCGTGGGGCATGCGGGTGCTCTACACGGCGCGCACGCGGAAATGGAACATGGAACTCGCGCCGATCGCGGGAGAGTGGGTCGAGCTCGACGACGGGCTGGCGCGCGCCGATGTGGTCAGCGTCCACACGCCGCTGACCGATGAGACCCACCACCTCATCGACGCGCGACGGCTCGCGCTGATGAAGCCCACCGCGATCCTGGTCAACACCGCGCGGGGCCCGGTGGTCGACGAGGCGGCGCTCGCCGACGCCCTGCGGGCCAAACGCCTCTGGGGCGCCGGGCTCGATGTCTTCGAGCGCGAGCCCGAGATCCACGAGGGCCTGCTCGATCTGGACAATGTCACGATGACGCCCCACATCGGGTCCGCGGAGGTCCGCTTCCGCGAGGCGATGACCCGGATGGTCGCCGACAACGCCCACGCGATCCTCGAGGGGCGCCCGCCCCCGAACCTCGTCTCCTGAACAGGGCGTTCCCGGGGGCGGTCGATCCGAGGCTCTGGGGCGCCGCCCTCGTGCGCACGGATCGGAACACGCCGCCCCCGCACCCCCGGCGGGTACAGTCCGGGGCAATCCGATGGCACGCAAGACCCGGACAACAGGCCTCGACCCCGCGTCGTTCAGCGCGTCCTACCGCGAGGCGTACCCCTCGCTGCTCATGGTCGCGCGCGCGCAGGGGGCCCGCGACGAGGCGGACGATGTGGTCCAGAAAGCCGCGATCGTCGCCCTCGAACGCCTCGACCGGTTCGAGCTGGGCTCGAATTTCCACGCGTGGATGAGCGCGATCGTGCGCGGCGTCGCGCGGAACCACAGGCGGGGGCGGAAACGCATGAACGACCGGCATCTGCGCCTCGCGGCGATGGAGACGCTCGACCAATCGCCGCACGAGTCGCCCACGGAGACCTCGCCGCGCGTGCAGGGGATCGGCCTCGATCGCCCCAGTCTGGAGTTCCCGGACGGGTTTGCCGAAGAACTCCGCAACGCGGTGGACAGTCTCGGACCTGTCCAGGGGGCGTGCCTCGTGCTGAGGGCTGTGCACGGGCACTCCTACGACGAAATCGCCTCGATGCTGGATATTCCCGCGGCGACGGCGCGAAGCCATGTGTTCCGGGCCCGCGCGGTGCTCGCGTCATCGCTGAGCCCGGAGGCTGATGAAAAGGGAGGAGGTTCTGATGCGTGAGAGAACCTTCGACGAGCGCGCGAACGCGTACATCGACGGCGAGATGACCGCTGCGGAGACCGCCGCGTTCGAGGCGGAGATGCGCGACGACCCGGCGCTCGCGGCGATGGTGGGGCGGGTGCGCACCGCGGAGGCGGGCCTGCGCGAGCTCTACGCCCGGGAGGGCCAGGTCCCGGACCCGATCGAGCAGGCTCCGGCACCGTCGCGCCCGGCGTGGCTGCCCTTCGGCATCGCGGCGGCGCTGGTGCTCGGCGCCGTCGTGCTCTGGCCCGTCCTGCGCGGCGCGCCGCCCTACACCCCCCCGAGCGGCCGGGCGATCTACCAGCTCGTCACCGCGGATTTCGAGCCCTCGGTGGTCTGCGACACGCCCGACAAGTTCGCGGAATACACCCAGCGGAAGCTCGACGAGCCCATCCACGCGGACTTCGACACCGCCGCACGGCTCGGGGTCCGGCTGGTGGGCTGGCGCGCCATCGGCGCCGCCTACACCGCGGAGGAGGCGGAGGACCGCCCCCGCCTGCTGCTCGCGCGCGCGCCGGACGGGATGGAGGTCGTCGTCTACTTCCGCGAGAAGGCGCACGCGGCGCCGCCTGTCGATGCGCAGAACCCGATGCGCGTGCACTCGAAGCGCTTCGGTGCCGTCACGGCGTACGAGATCTCGCCCCTCGACACGCCGGTCGTGCTCGATCTGCTGAGCCTGCGTTGATGATGCTCCATCCCGCGGGGCGCGATCCGATTGGGGTGGGTCGCTGACGAAAAAAAGGCCCGGGGCTGATGCCCCGGGCCTTCCGCATGCTCTCTTCTCTTCGCTCTTCTCCCCGCATGCTGAAACAGGGTGAGGAGCGCGAGCGTCCGTGTTCGCGCCGTGTTGCTGGGCGGGCTTACGGGCAGCCGCCCAGGAACGCGCCGAGGAAGGTCTGCAGGTCCGCGAGGTCGAAGACCGTGATCGGGTCGGCGACATCCGCCGCGGGTGCCTGGTTGACGAACGAGCCCACGAACGCCTGGATGTCGGCGAGGTCGAGCAGGGTGTCGCCGTTGAGGTCCGCGAGGCAGTCCGCGTTCCCGTTGTAGAACTGGTTGGCGCGCTGCCACGCGTCGAAGGCGACCTCGTAGCCCATGATGCGGCCCGGCAGGTCGTCCGCGGGGGGATGGATGCCGCCCCAGATCCGGCTCAGGCTGGTCTGGTCAGAGGCGTCCTGGTAGGTCGCCCACTGCAGGGTGATGTCCTGGCTCGGGCCCTCCTCGAAGACGAGGAACTGGTTCTGGGGGCAGAAGAACTCGCCCACGCCGCCCGGGAAGAACTGCGATCCGGTCAGCAGGGTCATGACCTCGGACGCGGCGCGGCTGAAGGTCGAGTGCCCCGAGACATAGCCAGCGAAGGGGGGCGTGACGAACGAGGGGCGCTGGTAGGGCCACCAGTTCTCCGCGAGGATCCAGCCCACGCCCGCGTCGTCGGTGTCGGGGTTGTTGATGAAGTTGGGCCCGCGCCAGGCGTTGAAGGCGATCTTGCCCTCGTTGCCCGCGAGGTGGGCGTGCCGCTCGCCCGGCGCGGTGGTCGCGCTGGTCACGACCTCGATGACGCCCGGGTAGAGGCGGATGCCGTCGGGGTTGTAGGCGGGCTGCTTCGGATCGCTCGACTGGCCCTGGTCGGCGAGGTACCGGATCGCGGAGACGGGGCGCACATAGTCGTACGCGCCCTTGCACCCCCAGGCGGTCACGGCGCTGTCGTGCATCGCGCCGCCCAGCAGCAGGTAGGCCTTCACATCCCATTCGAGGTCGTCGAGGATCGGGCCCGTTCCGCCGAACCGCTTCTCGAACATCGGATGATCGAAGACATAGGACGCGATCTCGAACCAGTGCCCGGGGGGCGTTTCCGAGTCGGGCCCGTCGGCCCAGAACTCCGCGAGGATGCGCCCGTAGTCGCCCCGCGGGACGACCTGCTCGGGGTAGGGCGCGCCGGTCGCGGGGTTGATGTCATGCCCCGTCCCGCTATCGCCACCCGTGATGTGGTTGTAGTAGGTCGCCCAGTCCGCGGGGTCGGGCAGGGGGCTGTTCCCGAAGTTGTTGGGCGAGATATCGACCATCACGCCGTCGGTCGGGTCGAGGTGGTTGGACCACAGCACGACCATCTCGTTGCCCCAGCGGTAGTACTCGTCACCCGCACCGTTGAAGTAGGGCGGGTCCCCCGGGTCGTGGTAGACGGGGTAATCGAACCCGTCGCGCGGGTGCAGCGTCCGGTCGCTCGCGCGGAGCGCAAAGCCCGGCACCGCGCCCCACTCGGGGCTCAGGAACTCGAGCGAGCCCAGCGGGATCGGGTTGCCCGACTGATCGACGAAGAACTCGATCGCGAGCGGCTGCCAGCGGTTCGGATCGCTGATGTCGGGGTTGCCCGGGAAATCGGGGAACAGGGGCTCATTGACGGGGGTGTACCACAGGTTCCCGTACGCGCCCTGCTCGTTGGAGTTGTCGTTGAGGCCGAACGCGATGATCTTGCCCGCGACCCGGTTGCCCAGCGCCGAGGGGGTGTCCCCGACCTCGCTGACATTGCTGGGGTCGAAGCCCAGATCGAGCATCGTCTGGTTGATGAGCGGGACGATCTCCGCGGCGCCGACGGAGTTGCTGAACCGGTGGATCAGCAGGCGGCAGGCGGCGTACGAGATCGCCTCTTCCCGCGCGGCCTGCACATCCGCGGCGGTCGCCCGCTCGCGGTGGAACACCTGGTCCGCCGCGTCGTCGTAGGCCGCCCACGCGTCCCACATCGCCGCGGAGGTGTGATAGAGGTTCCGCGCATGGACCGTGGGGCGCGCCAGGTCGTTGCGGATCGCGGTGAGGAGGACTTCCTTCCACTGGCGCGCGACACTCGGCGCGGTCCCGCGCGGCGCGAGCGGGGTCACGCTCCCGTCCGCGTTGTGCAGGCGGTAGAGGAAATGCCCGCCCCGGTCTTCTCCCGAAGACTGGGCAAGGGCAGGGGCGGCGATGACGGTGCCCGCGAGGATCGCGGCGACGGCAGAACGACGGGGTGACATGCGGCTCTCCGGTTGTCTCGTTCCAAGATGAATGGGGGCCCGTGTAGAAGCGGCGCAGAACGGCACCCGCGGGCTTCCCTCCTCAGAATCCAGCATCCGAGAGTGTACTGGAGTCCGATCCCTCCGCAAAGCAAATTTCCACGCATCGCGCGGATTGGGCGCACAGGCCGCTCAACCCGACCCAGCGGCGCCGCTCGTGCGGCCTGCGCCGAGTGTGATGACCCGAGCAACGCCCTTCCCCGTTCGATCAGCAGGTCTGCATGCGCGGCAAGAATCGGTATCGTCAGCACCCGCTCGCGAAGAGCGAAACGAACGCGTTCAGGTCCGACAGGTCGAACACCCCGTCGCCTGTCAGGTCCGCGTCGGGGTGCTGGGCGAGGAAGCCCGCGACGAAGGCGTTGATGTCGGCGAGGTCCAGCACCCCGAACGGCGCCGCGAGGTCCGCCGGGCAGGCTGCGATCGCGCGGAGTTCATTGCCGACGGTGCGCGCACGCCAGCGCACGCCGGGCGACGGGGGCGCCGTGACCCGGTCGATGGCGCCCGTGAACCCGCCCGCCGCGGTCATCACGATCACCTCGTCGCCGATCTCCGGGATGAACCCGGGGGCGGGGGCGAGCACGACCGTCCCGGCGAGGGCCGCCGATCCGGTGACATCGAGCCGGTCGGTGAGCCCGGGACCGGCGGAATCGACGCGCAGCTCGCTGCCGGGCCCCATCTCGAGGTCGCCCTCGATGGTGAGCGAGCCCAGCGCGCCGAGCGCCGGGACGATCCCGCCCCGCGCGATGACCAGCGGCGCGCGCACGATCGGGGCCGCCGGTGCGCCGCGCCCGGGCCCGGGTCGGCTGAGATCGACCACGCCCACGAGATCATCGACCACGCTTTGGAACTCGATCGGCGCGAGCAGCTCGAGCTCGGAGAGCGGCCTGAGGCGGACCTCCGATCGACGCGACGAGCCGGGACCGGTCGAACGGAGCTTTGCGCCGGGGCCGACCTCGAGTTCGCTTTCGTCGAGTTCCAGGATGGGCAGCTCGACCTCGGCGTCCTCCTCCACCGTCAGCTTGCTCTTCTCGAGCTTGAGGGGCTCGGTGAAGGTGGTGTCGCCGATCCGGGCCTCGGTGTCTTTCATCCGCTTGACGCCCTCGAGCCAGGGGGTGGTGGTGCCGTCGCCCTCGATCTGGTGCGGCTCATCGGGTGTCATTTCTGCGGGCCCGATCTGCGTCGGGGGCGGGCTGAAGAAGATCCGCCCGTTGTTCCGGCGGATCCAGTTGCCCCTGATCGATTCCTCGATCGACCCGTCGGCGTTCGTGGTCGTCGTCAGGGCGTTGTAGAAGGTGAACCGCGCGAGGTTATCGGCGATGACCGTTCCGTTGTTGTTGAATCGCACGCGGATCGCAGAGCCGAACGACGAATCGCCCTGGAAGGTGCCGTTGTTGTCGAACGCGGTGCTGGGGAAGGTGTCGAGCTCCCCGATCGTGATGCCCGACTCGACATTCCAGGTGCCGTTGTTGATGATCTCCGAGCCGAAGTCGAAGTAGAGATCGCCGCGCTGCTCGACGGTGCCCTCGTTCCGGATCGAGCGGAAGTCCATGCGGGCGTTGAACGCCATCAGCGCCTCGTTGACGATCGAGGGTTCGACGGTGGACGCGTGCTCGAAAGCGACCACGCCCCGGCTCGTGATCGTGCCGCTCCCGGTGATCTCGGGCGCGCGCACGCGTGCGGTCGCGTTGTCGGCGGTCAGCGACCCCTCGAGGATGATCTCGGGCTGTGAGCCGGAGCCCGGGCCCACAAACAGCGTGTTCAGCGCCCCGAGCCCCGAGTTGGTGACCGTCACATCGCCCACGATCTGGAACGGGTCGCCTTCGCCCAGCATCACGATCGCGGCGTCCCCGGGCTGCCCCGTGGTCAGGTCGAGCGTGCCCCCGCTCCACACACCCCCCCAGCGGAGTTGCAGCTCGCCCCCGTTGCTCGCGAGGGTGCCCGTCGGTTCGAGGTCGACGGGGACATAGACGCGCGCGAGCCCGCCGTCCGGGTCGTTCTCGAACAGGCCCGCGACGCGGATGCGCCCGCCGATGTTGTTGGGCATGGTCGTGTCGCCGCCGACCTGATAGGTCCCGCCTGCCGCGATATCGATCAGCCCGCTCACCCCGACACGGACCGACCCGTTGCTGGTGCCGACCCCGCCCTCGATGCGGGTGACGGTGTTGAGCGTCCCGTCGAGCGAGACGAGCCCGGTGGAGACGATCTCCCCGGGGCCTTCGATCTGCTGAACCCCGAAGAAGCTCAGGTTCCCCTGGTTGGTCAGGTCTCCATCGAGGGTGATCGTGTTGTTGCGGAGACGGAGCACGCTCGTGCCGCCGGTGATGGTGTTCGTCGCGGGACCCAGCGTGACGGCCCCACGGATCTCGATGCTGCCCTCGATCCCGTCGTTGCTGTAGCGGGTCGCGTCGATGCGTGGTGACGACGCGGTCGTGGCGTTGAGGCGGAGGAACCCGCCCCCGATCGCCTCGAGCGTGCCGCCCCGGATGTCGTGGTTGTTGAGTTCCCACGAGCCGACGGTCGCGCGCATCACGCCGCTGTTCATCTGGATGCGCCCGCTCGTGATGCGCGACGATGGGTCGAACATCTCGAGCGTCCCACCGTCGACGACCCACTTGCCGCTCCCGAAGCTCGTCATGAAGCCCGTCCGCGTGAGGAAGGTCCCCGTGATGCGGCAGACCGCGCCGTCGTAGGCGCGACCGCCGTTGCCCGAGAGCACGAGGGGCCCGTCGTCGGCGGTGCCCGCGATGTTGAGCGTGACGAACGGATCGATGAAGTACCCGCTGCCGAACCGCATGGATCCCTCGATGGTCGTCTCCGCGACGCCTCGGAAGACGGGCGTGCTGCGGAGCTCGCTGTTGCCCTGGATGAGCAGTGGGCCGTCCGCGATGATCGGCGCGTTCAGGCTCGTCTGGATCTCGAAGTTGGTGATCTGCGACGCGCCGAGCACCGTCAGCCCGCTGATGCCCTCGAGCCTGAGCCCGCTGTCGCACATCAGCGTCGAGACCTCGACCAGATCGCTCGTCGCGATCACCACGCCGTCGGTCGACACGATGGCATCATCGCCCAGCCCAGGCACCCCATCGGGGTTCCAGTTCGCGCCGCTGAACCACAGGTAATCCCCGTCCTCGTTGTCGAAGATCTTCCCGTCCGCGTAGGCGGCGTGAGACATCGCCAGCGCCGACGAGAGCCCGAGTGCCGTGATGAGCCGCATCTGTCTTCTCCCCGCTGGCAGGTCCCGCGCGCGGCCCCGCGTTCGATCGAACAGCGGTTCAGACTAGCGGCTCGGGCCTCGATCCCCAAGAAATACAGCCAATCCGCGCGAGGGCGAGAACGCGCGTCTCAGGGGCAACCCGACGCGAACGACGCGACGAAGGCGTTGATGTCCGATAGGTCGAACACCCCCTCGCCCGTCAGGTCCGCGCTCGGCGCCTGCGCGACGAAGGCTGCGGTGAACGCGTTGATATCCGCGAGATCGAGGACGCCGATCGGCTCGGCGAGGTCCGCGGGTCCGCACGACGCGGGCGCCGCCCAGACGACCCCGCCCACGATTGCGAGCCCGTACCCCTGCGACCCGACGGGAACCGATGCGCCCGTGACGCTGATGGTGTAGGTGCCCGGAGACGGCGCCGGCACCGACACCACCTCCACGGTGTTGCGCGTGTCGGTCAGCCCCGCGGCCGATCCGCGCGGGACGCTCGCGCCGGTCAGTGTGTCGATGTCGTTGCCGACGAGCATCGCGCCCTCCGGCGTCGTCACGACCAGGTCGAGATCGTTGACCACCGGGTCCGCGGCGCCGAAATCGCCCGGCGCGTCGTGCCAGCTCAGCACGATGCGCAGCGGGCGCGACGCGTCCCGCACCTCGATCGAGACGGAGCGGGTGTCGCCCGTGCTCATGGCGCCATCGCCGTTGTTGCGGCGTTGCTCGACGAGCAGGCGGTCCGGGTCGCTCCCGCTCAGCGCAAGGGCGCCCGCGAGCCGGACGCGACCCCAGCCCTCGCGCGGGCTCGGCCAACCCGCCTCCTGCGCGAGATCCGCCGTTCCCGCGATCAGCACCGATTTCACGAGGGGGCCCAGCGGCGCGATGCCGGCGCCGGGGTTGGGCTCGCCCGCGATGTGCCAGCCTTCGACGAGATACTGCCGCACGATCGCCGCGGCTCCCGCGACCGCGGGCGTTGCCATCGAGGTCCCGCTGCTGAAGACCGTGGGGCACCCCCCGCCGAACGGGTAGGCGCTGAAGATCGAGCACCCCGGCGCGACAAGGTCGGGCTTGCGTCGCCCGTCACCCGTCGGTCCGATGGGCCCGACGCAGAACCGGTCCTGAAAGGGGCTGTCGAGCGTCGCGCTCACCGCGATCGCGTTCTTCGCGTTCTCGGGTGTTTTCAGGGTCGCCTGGTTCGCGCTCGCGACGACGACGAGGTGCTCGTCGTTCCGCCAGCAGAAGTCGTCGATCGCGCGCGCCAGCCCGCCGTAGGCGCTGCTCTGCTCGTCGCCCCAGCTCAGGGAATGGATGCGCGCGCCCTGGGCCGCGTGCGTTTCCAGCTGCTCGAAGAGCGTGGACTCGTCGAACACGGGGATGGTGTCGAACGCGAGGCGCGCGCCCGGCGCGACCCCCCTCAGGTCGGGCGACGCGTCCGAGTCGCCCGCGAGCGTGCCGCACACATGCGTCCCGTGCGCGCTCACCGCGCCGAGCGGCGCGTTGTAGGCGACGATCTTCCGGTGCGCGGGCCCGATGGGGTTGGTGTCCACGAACGCGCAGTGATCCCAGTCCAGCGGATCGTCGATCACCCCGACGATCTGCCCCGCGCCCGTCAACCCCGCGAGGTCGAACGGCGCGCTCCCCACGGCGCCCGTCTGCACGATCTCCCGCAGGGTCCCGTTGCGGACCGTCGGGTCGGGCGCGGGCTCGACCCAGACCACGCCGGGCTGGTGCGCGAGGCGGCGCGCGGCGGCCTCGGTTGTTTCGATCGCGAGCAGCGACAAGTCCCCCGACAGCGTCGATCGCCGCAGGTGTGCGCCGGGTTCGGCGCCGATGGCGCGCACGAGCGTGCCCCGGCGAGCCGGGTCCGCATAGACATGCACCGCGAGCAGCCCGCGCGCCGCGAGCGCGCGCGTCCGGTCGCTCGCCGGGGTGCGCGCGCCCAGCAACGGATCGACCCGATCGCTGGGCGATGACCGGGCGAGTGCGCTCGCCGCGATGCCCGCTGCAATCCCCATCACCATCGCTTTGCGCATCGGCTCACCCCCGCCCGCCGCGTTCCCCCGCTCTATCGGGCGGCGCGTCCCGACGCTTGCCCGCGCTATGCGGGCACCCCGCAGGCGACAACACACAGGCCCGCCTGTGCGCTCAGCACCGCTGAACCCGAACCCGAAAAGCGGGTTATCGGTCGTCTATCGGGCGGGCCCGACCAGCCGGCGCAGCGCGGGCTCGTCCGCACCCTCGATCCGGAGCGTTTTCTCGGGGTGCGTCGCGCCCGACGCGATGGTGACGCTCGCGTCGCGCAGGCCCAGCGCGTCCGCGATCAGGCGTCGGATCGCCCGGTTCGCCTTCCCGTCTTCCGGGGGCGCCGCGATCCGGACCTTCAGCCGCGTGCCCAGCGGGCCGACGATGGTGTTGCGTCTCGCCCCGGGGACCGCCTTGATCGGGAGGAGCCACGCGCCGGGGGTGTCCGGATCCGCTCGCAGGTCCACCATCCCCCGAGCGTAGCGGCCCCCTCCACGAATCGTTTGGTCCGAAGGGGAGGGGGCGGTAGAGTCAGAAAGCGACGCGGCTTCCGCAGCGCGTTTTCCCTTCGCCCGCTCGTGGGCCTGCCTCGGATCCGGAGCCTGACCCGTGAACTTCCACACGCTCGTGCGCACGCTCTCTGTCGCGCTCTCGCTCGCCCTGCCCGCCCTGGCCTCGGCAAACACGCTGCGCGCCACGCAGGTGCTGGTCGTCTATGACAGCCGCATCGCCGACAGCGTCGCGGTCGCGGAGTACTACGCGGGCTCGGCCCGCGTGCCGGGCGGCGCCGGGGGCGAGCCGGGCGTGCACCAGGGCCTGAGCGTCTTCGACATCGCGTCGACGGGCCTGCCCTCGTCGGCGGTGAACGGGACGCTCTTTTACGACGCGTTCGTCGATGAGATCCGCGACCCGATCCGTGCGCACCTCGAGGCGAACGGGATGGTCACGCGGATCCGCTCGCTCGTGCTCTGCAAGGGGCTGCCCCACCGGATCGACGACGCGGGCGACCCGGGGGTGGGCGATCGGCCCAGCGATTTCTTCGATCGCTGGTCGGCCCGCAGCGCGGTGAGCGCCTCGGTCGACAGCGAGCTCACCCTGCTCTGGCAGGACCTGGACACCAGCATCATCAGCGGGTCGGTGACCGTCGAGAACGGGTACATCCGCAACCCGTTCTGGCGCCGCGACCGGCCGATCAACACCTACACCAACAAGAACGCCCGTGTGCCCAAGGCGTGGCGCTCGCTGGGGCTGGGGCAGATCACCCGCACCTTCGACGACGACCCGGTCACCTCGCTCACGCCCGGCGACATCCTGCTTGTCTGTCGCCTCGACGGGAACTCGGTCGCGGATGTGCGCGCGATGATCGGGCGTGCGCAGGGCCTGGTCTACGACACCGACAGCGTGGGGTTCATCCTCGACGAGAGCGGCTCCAACGGGATCGCGGATCTCGAGAACAACAGCGAGCTCGACAATGTCATGGCGCGCTTCAGCCCCGAGGACGACTACGAGACGGCGCGGGATCTCCTGCTCGCCGACGGGCGGTTCGAGCCCTCGAGGGTCTTCTACAACGCGCTGAGCGGCGAGTCGCAGTTCCAGGTGGGGCCCAACATCGACTTCCAGGGGCAGGGCCTGCTCGTCACCGACCCGGTCATCCTGCTGACCCACTACGGGCGCAACCACGCGGGGCGCCCCAGCGTCAACATCGACCGGTACGAGGAGAGCTTCGTGCTCGCGCCGGGCGCCGTCTTCAGCACGATGGAGTCCTACAACGGGCGCGCCTTCAACGGGCTGGGCACGCTGTTCAGCCAGGGGCAGGTCGCGGACTTCATCGGCGCCGGGGGCACCTTCGGCATCGGGATGGTCTGGGAGCCCTTCGCGAACACCGTCCCCGATTCCGCGCAGCTCGTGCGGACCTGGTTCCTCAACGGCTTCACCTGGGCGGAGGCGGCCTACATGTCGCTCAACACCCTGTCGTGGCAGTGCGTCGTCATCGGCGACCCGCTGGCACGCCCCGTGCGCACGAGCGATGATGTCAACAGCGACGGGCGCCTCGACATCGAGGATCTCTACGCGTTCGAGCAGAACCCGGCGGATCTCAACCGCGACGGGGTCGCGGATGACGCGGACCGGCAGCTGCTGATCCGCGCGATCCGCGTGCCGATCCAGGAGACCTTCGACGCGGGGCGGCGGTAAACGCTTGGCGTCAATGCACGAAGCGGCGCGGCCCGATTTCCAGAAATCGATCTGAGCGGCTGCAGGCCGTCCGCGTGAATCGGCTGTTGCTTTCAGCGTGATCAACCGGCGTCCTCGATCCTGGGACCGAGTCGCGTTCGCGGAGGTATTCATCGACGGGTGCGACGGAGCGGCCGGCGCGCGGTCGCCCGCGAGCCTTAGTCCGCGTCGTTCTTCGACAGCCCCGCGCGCTTCGGGTGGATCGCCGTGGACACGCCGCGCTGGTTGTCGAGCGCGTCGGTGCGGTAGGGGCCCTTCTCGGTGATGCGGTCCCACGCGTGGGCCGCGTTCGCGGGGGAGTACTCGACGCCCACGAACTTGCGATCCAGATACCGCGCGACGGTGCCGGTGGTGCCCGATCCCAGGAAGGGGTCGAGCACGAGGTCGCCCGGGTTGGAGCACGCGCCGATGACGCGCCCGAGATAGACCTCGGGGAGCTGGTTGTCGTGCTTGTGGCGCCGCTCCTTGTTGTTGCCCTGGATGCGCCCCCAGAAGGGCCCGTACCAGACATCCATCGGGACGCGGTGCCCCGGGTCCATCCAGCCGTCTTTTTTGTTCTCGGTGCGGGGGTCGCCGTAGATCGCGCGCCGGTCGCTGACCTCCGCGATCGCGTCGGGGTTCCAGCGTCGGTCGGGGTGGGACGCGTCGCGCATGAAGTAGAGCGCGTGCACCTTGGAGTTGATGAAGCGGCTCTTGGTGTTCTGCCCGAACCGGTAGTGCCAGACGCACCAGTTGACGAGCTGCCACCCGCGCGCGCGCTTCATGTGCACCACGATCTCCGCGGCCCAGGTGTCGGGGATGTTGACCCAGAGCGACCCGTGGTCCGCCAGCCGCTCCGCCGCGAGGTCGAGCCACTGGTAGGTGAAGTCGAGGTAGTCGTGTTCCGGCTGCGCGTCGTCCCACGCGTGCCCCGTCAGGTTGCGGTCGTAATCGCGCTTCCAGTTGAACGGGGGGTCCGCGAAGACGAGGTCGAACGCGCCCTTGGGGAGCTTGTCCATCCACTCGCGGCAGTCCCCGATGTAGACGCGGGTCTTCTTGTCGCGCGAGACATAGCCGGGCTCGCCCGGATCGGGGAAGCGCGCGCGCGATCGGGATGGCTTGGTGGTGGTCGCCATGGTCGGGTGGGTCTCAGGTTAGCCGGTGGGCGCCGGGTGCGCCACGGGGTCTCGGATGGGATTGTGAACCGGGCGTGCGTCCCCGTGCGCGCGGACGAGTTCCGCGAGCTCGCGCCACGCGCGGCGCGCGATGCGGGTCTCCATCGGGCGGTCCGCCCGCTCGCCCGGGTCGGGGGCGAACCGGTCCGGGCCCGCGAGCCAGGCGTGCCACGCCCACGAGCGCACCGCGCGCCACAGCACCGCCCTGCGGGGCAGGATCCCGAGCCCCAGAGGCTCGAGGACCAGCGGCAGCAAGGGGTGGTCGGGCAGGTGCCCCACCGCGTCGGTGTCGAGGATCGTCAGCGTCGGCGCGCCCTCCTCGTCGGGCGGCCCGACCAGCAGGTTGCTGGGCTTGAGGTCCTTGGAATGCAGGCGGGCGTTCCAGAGCCAGCTCGCGAGACGCCCCGCGCTCTCGGCGAGGCGGTGCTCGTCGCGCAGCGGCAGGTCTGAGGTCGCGAGCGTGTCGAGCAGCGTGCGCCCGGCGGTCGCTTCCATGACGAGCACATCGAGCGGCTCGCCGTCCCGGACCCCGTGGAGCAGGGCGACGCACTTCGCGGCGCGGAACCCGCGTCGGCTGAGCCTGGCGGCGCCGCGCCACTGCCGACGGAGGCGTCCGAGGTGGAGGCTCGATCGGAATCGGTCCTTGGGCCTGCGCACGCTGTGGACCTTGAGGATCAGGGTCGTGCGCCCGCTGGGCAGGTCCGCGTCCGCCTTCCAGACCGTCCCGTGGGGCTTGTCGCTCAGGCAGGTCGATCGCGCGAGATCGAGCGACGCGAAGGCGCGGGCCCAGGCGTCGCGGCCGAACCGGAACTCCCGCGCACTGCGGACGACGCGGAGATCTTCGCACGGGGGTGCAAACACAGTGATAGCCTAGCCCTGTGTCCAACGAAGCGCCAGCCCGACCGAGCCCGCGCGCCGGCAGCGCGCCGGGGGATCCGCTCCCCCTGACCGTCGTCACGGTCTGCAAGGACAGCGTGCGCACGCTGGCGCCCGTGCTGGCGAGCGTCCGGGGGCTCGCGGGCGAGATCATCGCGGTGGATTCGGGTTCGACCGACGGGACGATCGAGCTGTGCCGCGCGCACGGGGCGCGGGTCATCGAGACCGAGTGGATGGGGTTCGTGCGCACGAAGCAGTTCGCGCTCGAGCAGGCGGACCTGCCCTGGGTGCTGCACCTCGACAGCGATGAGCCGCTGACGGAGGAACTGGCGGGCGCGATCCGCGCGTTGGTTGGCAGGCGGGCCCCGGGCGTCGCGGGCGCTCGGGTGCGCCGGGTGGTCTGGTACCGGGGCGAGCCCCTGACCCACGCGTGGCAGCCCGAATGGCGGACGCGGCTCGTGCGCACGGAGCTGGTGCGTCGGAGCAAGGCCCGCTGGGCGGGGATCGACCCGCACGATTACCTGGAGATCGACGCGGACGCGGGACGGGTCGTCGAGCTCGGGGGCGTGCTCCGGCACGATTCGTTCGAGACCTTCGACGAGCACCTGGGCAAGCAGCTCGCGCACGCCCGGACCGCGGCCCGCGCGCTGCACGGGATGGGGCGCCGGTCCTCGGCGTGGAAGCTGGCGACCAGCCCGATCGGTGCCTTCGCGAAGCAGATCCTCGCGAAGCGGGCCTGGCGCGACGGGGCCGCGGGGTGGCTCGCGGCGGGCACCGCGGCCGCCGGGACGCTCATGAAACACATGATTCTGCTGGAGATGGGGCACCTCGCGACGGGGTCGGATGCGGAGCATGCGTCCCGCGAACATGCACCGGACGACGAGGGCGGCTATTCTTCGGGTGTCGAGGACGGGCGCTCCACGGGAACAGGCGAGCGCCGTGACGAGGTCCCCGGGCGACCGCCGGCGGTGTTGCCGGCCGGGCGCGGGGCGGAGCATCCCGGAAAGGCGCCAGTGAGCGATCCATCTGTTGAGCAGGAGCGGACATCCGCTGAGGGCGATCGGACCGTCGACGAGCAGGCATCCAGCACGCCTGTCGAGGACACAGGGGGGCTGCCCCCTGAGCAGGACGCGGCGACGCGGAACCCCGAAGCGGGGGAGGGCGCAGCGGAGACGGGCGAGGGCGGGAAGAAGAAGCGCAAGCGTCGTCGCCGGCGCCGGAAGGGCAAGGGCGAGGGCGACGGCGGGAAGGCCGACGCGGGGCGGGACGACGCGCCCCCCGAGGACGATGGGGACGACGACGACCGCGCGGTGAGCAAGGCGCTGCGGAATGTCACGCCTCTGAGCGAGGAAGCCAAGCAGCATGTGTTCAACCTCGAGCGGTCGTTCAAGGACCTGGGGCTCAACGAGGACCTGCTCAAGGCGCTGGGCGAGGCGGGGTGGGAATACCCCACCAAGATCCAGGCGGAGCTGATCCCCCCTGTCCTCGAGGGGCGGCATGTGCTGGGGCAGGCGAAGACGGGCAGCGGCAAGACCGCGTCGTTCGGGCTCCCCGTGCTCCACCGTGTCGAGAAGGGCGTCGCGATGCAGGTGCTGATCCTGGCGCCGACCCGCGAGCTCGCGGTGCAGATCCGCGACGACATCGACCAGCTGGGCAAGCACACGGGGCTCAAGACCTGCGCCGTCTACGGCGGGCAGAAGATCCAGACCCAGGCGGACCGGCTGAGCAGGGGGCCCGAAATCATCGTCGGCACCCCGGGGCGCGTGCTGGACATGATCCAGCGCCGCTATCTCGACCTGAGCGGCGTACGGATGGCGGTGCTCGACGAGGTGGACCGGATGTTCGACATCGGGTTCCGCGACGACATCAAGCGCATCCTCTCGATGTGCCCCAAGAGCAAGCAGACGGTGTTCGTCAGCGCGACGATGACCGACGAGATCGAGCGTCTCGCGAAGTCGCACATGACCGACCCGCTCCGCCTGAATGTCTCGTCGGGCTCGCTCACCGTCGAGATGGTCACCCAGCACCACATCAGCGTGCAGCCCTGGGACAAGAAGCGGATGCTCGCGCACATGCTGACGCACGAGGAGCCCGATCTCACGCTGGTCTTCTGCCGCATGAAGCGGACCGTGGACGATGTCGTGCGCTACCTGGGCAAGAAGAAGATCCACGCGCACGCGCTGCACGGGGACATGAGCCAGGGCAAGCGCAACCAGACGATGCGGAACTTCCGGCACGGCGAGCTGAATGTGCTCGTCGCCTCGGACCTCGCGAGCCGGGGGCTGGATGTCGAGGGCATCACGCATGTGGTGAACTACGACCTGCCCGAGGACCCCGACATCTATGTGCACCGGATCGGGCGCACGGCCCGCGCCGGGCGCGAGGGCATCGCGTGGAGCCTGGTGACCCCCGAGCAGGGCGCACTGCTGACCGATATCGAGCTGCTCATCAACGCGGAGATCCCGGAGCGGAAGTACCCCGACTTCGAGCCCCGCGAGCAGCCCGACGACTGGCGACCCGAGCCCAAGGGCGGGCGCCCGATCGCGGAGGTGACGGGCGTCGAGGCGCCCAAGAGCCGGTTGAAGGACGAGGACAACATCCCCGCGGCCGACAAGCTCAGCGCCGAGGAACTCGCCAAGAAGTTCCCGGGCGGCGTGGTGCCCAAGAAGATGCCGGGCAAGCGCCTGCGGGGCAAGATCCGCACGCGGGGTCGGTGAGGTAGGACTCATCGGGGCGAGACAGACATCAGCCTGAATCGGGGAAGCGGGCCGCGGAAGCGGCCCGTTTTCTTTGCGCTCAGGGGGGGGGCTCGTCGATCTTCTCTGAAGGCCGATCCGGTGATCGGCGTCTCATCGAAAGGGGCGACGATGCGATCAATGCTGGCGTTGGTGATGGTGGCGGGGAGCATTGCGGGGGCAGGACACAATGTGGTCGTTCCGCTGGGTGATCCGCAACCGCAGCGATGGTTTGGGTACGGGGACATTCGCTTTTTCGCGATCGACAACGCGGGTGTCGCATACGGCGCGGATATCGAGGCCTTCCGCGATCCTGCAGCCCTCCCGGTGCGTGGAGACGACACGGGTATCACGGTGATCCCGAGTTCGTCTGGGTATTCGCTGGGAGGTGGCGTCGCGAGGGTCACGCCGTCGGGGCGTTTTCTGCTCACGGCAACGGGATTTCAGTATGAGCCCGATGTCTGCCCGCAAGGTGAGGGGTTTGGATTCTCGACAAGCCGGGATCTTCTCTTTGAGATCGAAACTGACGATGTCACCTTTTTTACTCCTCTCTGTCCGTCGTTCACGGCCTTGGAGCTGAGCAACGATGGGTGTGTGGTGGTCGGTGATGAAGACGATTTCTCGGGTCCGACGCGGACGCAGCACGCCGCGGTCTGGCGGGACGGTCTTGTTTCTCGGCTTTCACTCCCAGCGCATGCCACGCGCGGTGACGCCGACGGATCGCGGGCGGTCGATGTCTCCGCTGATGGAACGGTCATCGCGGGCAGTTCGTTCTGGCGTGAATCGAACGGATCGCCTCCCGAAGCCGCTGTTGTGCTTTGGATCGACGGCGCACCCTCGCTGCTCCCGGTGTTCGAGATCGATGGCGAAGCCGCCAGTTCAACGGCCTATGCGTTGTCGTCGGATGGCGCATCGGTCTTGGGCGCGAGTTGGACCTATCGCCCGTCCCTCGATACGGGCGGATGGGTCGAGAGCTCATTGGTTTATTGGATCTACCGCGACGGTCGTTTCCAGTCCCTCGGTTCAGTGCCCGGTGATGAGTTCGTAGGAGGATTCGCGTCAAACGGAGCGATCGCTTTCGGATCGACCTCTCTCGACTGGATCGACCCCGAGCGCCGCGGTTTGACTTGGACATCGGCTACCGGGCTGGTGGACGCGGTGGATTACCTTGCCGGTCTCGGCGTCGATCTCGTGGGCGAGCACATCCTTCGTGTGGATGCAATGTCGGAAAGCGGTCACTGGATGCTCGTCACGCTTCGGGTTGACGACGAGTTGGAGCAGTTCGCCCGCATCCGCGTCCCCTGCTCGCCCGCCGACCTCACCGCCGACCGGGCGATCGCGCTCGACGACCTGCTCGCCTACGCCGAGCGGTTCGCTGGCGGGCACCCGCTGGCGGACCTGAACGCGGACGGCGTGCTCGACCTCGCGGACATCGTCGCGTTCTTGACGCTTTACGCCGACGGCTGTCCCGGTTGACGCCGCGCCGGTACCATCGCGGGATGGACCAAGCGGATCAGTGTGAGCGCATCCCCGTCGCCGGCTGGCGCGAGCGGGTGGAT
The DNA here is from genome assembly GCA_002480345.1 of Phycisphaerales bacterium UBA7812. Classification (GTDB taxonomy): domain Bacteria; phylum Planctomycetota; class Phycisphaerae; order Phycisphaerales; family UBA1924; genus UBA1926. Next base: position 44,238 of record DLBY01000138.1, read on the forward strand.
CTGCCCGAGTGGGGCCTGCACGGCGTGCGCGCCAAGCTCGACACCGGCGCGCGCACGAGCGCGATCGATGTCGCGACGATCGAGCATCTCGAGGACGGGCGGATCCGGTTCGAGGTGGTGGGGCGGCACAAGCCCACGCGGCGGACCAAGTGGGTCGAGGCGATGCCCGTGCGCACGAGCGTCGTGAAGCCCAGCCACGGGAAGGCGCAGGAGCGGATCGTCTGCCGGACGCCGATCCGCGTGGGGGACATCGAGGCGGAGATCGAGATCAGCCTCGTGTGCCGGAAGAAGATGCTGTGCCGGATGCTGCTGGGTCGCACGGCCCTCGCGGGTCGGATGCTGGTGGACTCGGACGCGAAGTATCTGCTGACGGAGCGCTCGCGCAAGAAGCACCGCGCGCGGTTCGATCCGGGTTTTGACCGCCCCCGACGCCCACGGGAGAGAGACGGCAAGAACGACACTTCGGACGGATCTTCGGGACCGGGAGGCACTCCATGAAACTCGCGATTCTCTCCACGGCGCCGCGGTGCTACAGCACGCGCCGCCTCAAGCAGGCGGCGCTCGAGCGTGACCACAATGTCAAGGTGCTCAACACGCTCCGGTTCTCGATCGGGCTCGCGGAGGGCGAGCCCAGCCTGTATTTCCGGAGCAAGGAGCTCAGCGAGTACGACGCGGTGCTGCCGCGCGTCGGGGCGTCGATCACCTACTTCGGCACCGCGGTCGTGCGCCAGTTCGAGCAGATGGATGTCTACACGCCCAACACCGCGGCGGGCATCGTGAACAGCCGGGACAAGCTGCGGAGCCTGCAGATCCTGAGCCGGCACGACATCGGGATCCCGCAGACGGCGTTCGTGCGCGACCGGAAGGATGTGCTCCCCGCGATCGAGCGGGTGGGCGGCGCGCCGGTGATCATCAAGATCCTGGAGGGCACGCAGGGGGTGGGCGTGATTCTCGCGGAGACGACCAAGGTCGCGGAGGCGATCATCGAGACGCTGCAGACGGCGCGGCAGAATGTGCTGGTGCAGCGGTTCGTGAAGGAGAGCAAGGGGCGCGATATCCGTGCGTTCGTCGTGGGCGACCAGGTCATCGCGGCGATGCGCCGGGTCGCGCAGGGCGACGAGTTCCGCAGCAATGTCCACCGTGGGGGCAGGGCGGAAGCGATCGAGCTCGACGATGTCTACAAGGAGACCGCGGTCCGCGCGGCGCAGATCATGGGCCTGCGCGTCGCGGGGGTGGACATGCTCGAGGGCAAGGACGGGCCCCAGATCATGGAGGTCAACTCGTCCCCGGGTCTCGAGGGCATCGAGGGCGCGACCAAGCTCGACATCGCGGGCGCGATCATCGACTACATCGCGGGGCGCGTGAATTTCCCGGAGATCGACCTGCGGCAGCGGCTGACGGTCAGCAAGGGGTGGGGCGTCGCGGATGTGCTGATCCCCGAGGGCTCCTGGCTCGAGGGCAAGACCATCGAGCAGACCGGGCTCCGGGAGCGGTCGATCATGATCCTCAACCTGCACCGCGGGACGAGCGTGATCTCCAATCCCCGCGCCTCGCGTGAGCTCGAGGCGGGCGACAGCCTGCTGTGCTACGGCGAGCTCGACGAGATGCGCGACCTCGTGCCCGATCCCAAGCAGCGGCGCAAGCGCAAGCTGCGCGCGCGCAGGCTCAGCCCCGAGACGCTCGAGCAGATCGAGTCGGACCGGCAGGAGGCCGAGCGTTGAGCACCCCCTCGGACCCGCACGAGTGGTTCGGTCGTCGCATCGAGCCCGGCGAGCCCGTCCGCCTCCTTATGTCGTTGTCGGAGACTTTTTCGGGCGAGCAGATGCGCGTCCCGGTCTACATCTGGCGCGGCGAGGCGGAGGGCCCCACGGTCTTCGTCACCGGCGCCGTCCACGGGGATGAGATCAACGGCACCGGCGCGATCCGGCACATCCTCCGCGAGCGGCCCTTCGAGATGGAGGGGGGGACGCTCGTGCTGGTGCCGGTCGTGAACCTCCCGGGCTTCGAGCGGCACACGCGCTACCTGCCCGACCGGCGCGACCTGAACCGCTCCTTCCCGGGCACGCGCGGGGGGTCCTTCGCGAGCCGGGTCGCGCACGCGGTCTTCGACCAGGTCGTCCGGCGGTGCGATTACGGGATCGACCTGCACACCGCGGCGGTGCGCCGGACGAACTTTCCCAATGTCCGCGCCGACATGGGCGACCCCGCGTTGGCGGCGTTTGCGCGCGCGTTCGGCGCCGGGCTGATCGTCTCGGGGACGGGGCCCGAGGGCTCGCTGCGTGCGTCGGCGTGCGCGATCGGCGTGCCCACGCTCATCCTCGAATCGGGCGAGGTCTGGAAGGTCGAGTCGGGGTACATCGAGTACGCGACGCGCGGGATCGTCAACTGCCTCCGGTTTCTCGGGATGGTCGCGGGCACCGTCGAGGAGCCCGCGTACCGCGTCGAGGTGGACGCGACGAGCTGGATCCGCGCCTCGCACGGGGGGTTCCTGGAGTTCCATGTCTCCCCCGGCACGATCGTCGAGGCGGGCGAGGCGATCGCGACGAACACGACCCTCGCGGGGCAGGACCTCGATGTGCTGCGCGCGCCGCGGGACGGGATCGTGCTGGGGATGACGACGATCCCGTCGGTCTCGCCGGGCGATCCGGTCTGCCACCTCGCGTTCCCCAAGCGTTCGGCGCTCCGCAAGCTCGAGCGCGCGGTCGACGCGCTCGACGATGATTCGCTGCACGAGCGCATCCGCGACGATCTGTCGCGCAGCGTCCATGTCACCGAGCACGATGGGTCCGACGAGGACGACGATGTCTTCGAGCCCCCGGCGACGGACGACGACTGACACTTCGCCCCCGGGGTTGCGCCGCGCCGGCGCTACCCTTCGGGCATGACCACGACACCCCAGCCTTCCGACGCGCCCGCTCCAGGGGCGACGCTCGACGCGCCGACGCGGGACCTCCTGCTCGATATCACCTCCACCCCCACCGCGGCGGGCAAGGAGCAGCGGGTGATCGCGAAGATCGAGGCGTGGTTGCGGGGCCGCCCGGGCCTCGTCCGGCGCGACGACGCGCACGGGAACATCGAGATCGCGCTCGATCCCGACGCCGGAGCGCCCTTCCGCGAAGGGCCCCCGGTCTATTTCACCGCGCACATGGATCACCCCGCGTTCGTGGTCGAGCGCGTCGTCGGGCCCGCGACGATCGAGCTCGCCTTCCGGGGCGGCGTGATGGACGACTACTTCCCCGACGCGCGTGTTGTGCTCCACCTGCGAGGCGGGGACGGCGCGCGGACGACGGTCGGCGGGGTCATCACCGGGCGGGGCGACCTGACCACCCCCGACAAATCGTGGATGTGCGACCTCGACGAGCAGACCGACTCGGTGCAGGTGGGCGACTTCGCGACCTGGGAGCTCCCCCCCGCCGAGATCGTCGAGGAGGTGCTGGCCGGCGACAACCCCACCGGAGAGCGCGGCGCCGTGCTCTACACCAACGCCTGCGATGATCTCGCGGCGCTCGTCGCGGCGCTCGTCGCGCTCGACCGCCTCCGTGAGAAGCGGGGAGCGGGCGAGCGGGTGCACGACACGCGCGTCCTGCTGACGCGCGCCGAGGAGATCGGGTTCATCGGCGCGATCGGCGCGAGCCGGGACGGGTTCATGCCCAGGGGCGCGCGGATCATCGCGCTGGAGAACAGCCGGAGTTTCGAGGACTCACCGATCGGGGGCGGGCCGATCGTGCGGGTGGGCGACCGGGTGAGCGTGTTCAGCCCGGGGCTGACGGGGGCCGTGGCGAAGGTCGCCGAGCGGATCGCGGGCGGTCCCGCGAGCGTGCGTGCCAACCAGAAGCTCAGCGAGTTGCCGACCTGGCGCTGGCAGCGCAAGCTGATGGCGGGCGGCGCCTGCGAAGCGAGCGTCTTCTGCCACTTCGGGTACGAGGCGACCTGCGTCTGCCTGCCCCTGGGTAACTATCACAACATGGCGAACCTCACCGAGGCCCAGGCGGGCACCCACGAGGGGCCCCCCCGCGTCGGGCGCGAGCATGTCGCGGTGCGCGATTTCCTGGGGATGGTCGACCTGCTCGTCGGGTGCGGCGAGGATCTCCCGGGGACGGGCGGGCTGGGCGATCGGCTCGAGAAGCTCTGGGCGGACCGGTCCGGCGTGCTGCGGGGCTGAGCCCCCGAACGAAGAGATCGGGCCTGCTCGCCGCGATTTCAGGATCTGATCGGGTTGTGGTGCGAACAGGGCCCGGCGCGGGCGTTGGGTGTGCAGGCGGCGCGGCGTGCCCCTTCACTCCCCGCCAGGGGAGCGGACCGGCGG
>DLBY01000138.1:48863-58768 GCA_002480345.1 Phycisphaerales bacterium UBA7812
GCGGGCGGACAGCCGCGCCGGTCCGACGGAACACGGTGGTCCAGAGGACGCGTCGGGCGCCGCGATGAGCGGCCCGCGGTCGTCGGTTCGGGTGCTTGCCCGTTCCCAATCGGAGTCTCGCGATGGCGAAGATGTTCTACACGCTCGAGGAAGCGGCCCAGAAGCTCGGCATGGATGTCGACGATGTGAAGGCGTTGACCGAGAGCGGGCAACTCCAGGAGTTCCGCGACCAGGACAAGATCATGCTCAAGGTTGAGCAGGTCGACCTCCTCGCGGGCGACAACGACGACAGCGGGGGGATGATCCCGCTCGCCGACTCGGGCGAGATCGAGGTGCCCAGCCTCAGCAGCAGCGGCAGCGCCGCGGCGCTGGGAGGCGGCGACCCGGACCAGACAGGCGTCAGCATCTTCGACCCCGAGGACGAGGACGACGCGGACCCCGCCGCGGCGACGCAGGTCTCGCCCAGCGTGGGCGCCTTCGCGGACTTCGGCGATTCGGGCGCATCGGGTTCGGGGCTCGCGAACCTCGCGCTCGAGGGTGACGACACGAGCCTCGGCGCCGACCTGCTCGAGGATGTGTACTCGTCCACCGGGTCGGGCTCGATGGCCGCCGCTGGCAGCGGGCTGAGCGCCTCGGCGATCGGCGACGCGGAGGGCGACCTGTTCGAGAGCGCGGGGACCCAGCCCGACCCGATCGGGGGCGCGCCCGCGATGGCGGGCGGGGGCGTCATGATGCCCGAGGTCTACGACGGCGCGGGGTCGGGCCTCGTGGGCGGCATCGCGATCGGGATCGTTGTGACGACGCTGCTCGCGGCCGCGGTGATGATCCTCCTCCTCGACGGCAACCAGCAGCTCATGGACCAGATGAGCATGAACTTTGTCTACATCGCGGTCGGGATCGGCGCGGGTGTCATGGTCCTGGGCGGCGTCATCGGTTGGCTCCTGCTCCGCAAGAGCTGAACGATCCATCTCGCACACACGCGAACACGCCGCGGGCCGTCCCGCGGCGTCTTTTGTGCATCGTCTCGGGTCGGGGCGTGTTCGCCGCGATCACCGATCGCCGCTGAGTTCGGTCTCCGAGGGCTCGTAACGCCCCCCCTCGAGGCCCAGCTCGCCCAGCACGCCCGAGCGGGCGTAGAGCAGGCGCGGGACGCCGTTGCTGGTGTCGATCGTCGCGCGCACGAACCCGTCCGCGTCGATGTGGAGCAGGCCCAGTTCCCGATCGGGCGACCAGCGCACGCGCACCGGGCGCTCATCGAGCGTGCGGGACTCCGTCCCCCCGATCACGCGGACGGCGCCCGACCACTCGCCCGATGCCGACTCGCGGACGGACATCTCGAGTTCGATCGCGTCGGCGTCCACGCCGAAAGCACGCCGTCCCGCCGCGGCGCCGACCTTCCAGCGGATCGAGGCCCCGCGCGTGGTGTGTTCAGCGGCGTCGCGTCCCGGGGCGCGGCCGCCCGCGATGCCGTTCGTGTTGTCCGCGCAGCCCCGGCTCATCCGGTGCCCTTTCGTTTCGATGAACGCCCGCCGACGCGCCCGACGACCTTGTCCGATGCGTTGAGCAGCGAGGCGGCGAGCTTGAGACCCGATCCGCTCGGGCCCGTGAACCGGTCCGCGAGGCGTGTCGCGTCCTCGAAGAAGACGATCATCTGGTCGAGCCTGCGGTCGATGTCGGTCTCGGGCTTGTCGCCGTGCTCGCGGGTGCGATCGCGGATCTCGTGCAGGCTCACCAGCAGCGGGTCGACCTCGCGCTTGACGCGCTCGCGGACGATGGCGCGGAAGATCGACCAGATGTCCTGCTCGGCCTGGAAGTACTCCTTACGGTCGCCGCGCCGATGCACGCGGGCGATCACGCCCCAGTCGAGGAGCGCACGGAGGGACATCGAGGCGTTGCCGCGGCTGATCTCGAGGTGCGCCATGATGTCGTCGGTGCACATCGCCTCGCCCGTGATGTAGAGCAGGGCGTGGACCTCCGCCATCGTTCGGCTGATGCCCCAGACACTGCCCATCCGCCCCCAGGCCTCGATGAACCGCTCGACATCGTGCTCGTGCCGATCGTCGGGGGTGCCGGCATCGGTGTTGTCTGGGGTCGCGCCCATACCCCAAGTATCGCATCTCGCGGCGAGGAGTCCATATTGTTTTCAGAAGATTTTGAAAACAATGCAAGCCGCCCGATGGCGGTGGGGTCGGCGTGACACGCGTAAATAAAGACGGCGGGTCGCCCGTGAGCAGACCCGCCGTCGTTCCGGGGCGTGGTTGTCGCGTTGATATCGCAACGCGCTATTCATGGTATCGGGAATGCGACCTGTATCCACACAGTTTCCTCTGAAATCCGCGCGGGCCGCGGGGGATGGCGAGGTCAGACGAACAGGTCCGCGATGCCGGTCGCGCCCAGCACGAGGCTGATGACGCCGTTGAGGGTGAAGAAGGCCATGTTCAGGCCCGCCTCGCCTCGCTTCGCGAGCACGAGATGCTCCGCGACGAGCAGCGCGCCGGTGGCGCCGACGCCCACCCCGAACACGCTCGCGAGATGCGGGTTGAACGCCCACGCGCCGAGCAATGCCGCGAAGCAGGCGAGGTGCAGCACGCGGCTGAGGTTGATCGCTCGTTTCGGACCCAGCTTCGCCGGGATGCTGTGAAGGCCCGCTTCGCTGTCGTGCTCGTGGTCCTGCAGGGCGTAGATCACATCGAACCCCGCGACCCAGCAGAGCACCATCGCCGCGAGCAACCAGATCGAGGGGCCCGTGCTCGTGAACAGGCGGAGAGCGCCGGGGTCGACCGCGACCGCCGCGGCGATCGGGCTGATCGCCAGCGCGCTGCCCAGGAAGAAGTGGCACAGCAGCGTGAAACGCTTTGTGAACGAATAGAAGGCGATCCAGAGCAGGACGGGGACCGAGCCGTACAGGGGCCAGAGGTTGCCGAAGAACACCTCGAAGAGCGCACACGCGCCGATGAACAGGCCCGCGGCTCCCGCGAGCATGAGCAGCCCATCGCCCGGCGAGAGTTTGCCCGCGGCGAAGGCCCGCTTCGCGGTGCGCGGGTTCGCCGCGTCGAGCTTACGATCCGCGACCCGGTTGACGAGCATCGCCCAGGTGCGCGCGAACACCATGCACAGCACGATGAGACCGAGTTTGAGCGCGAAGCGCCACCACGAGAAATCGGATTCCGGCGCCGCGCCCGAGTCGTCACCGCTCGCCGCGGACGCGATGGTCATCGCGCGTCCGGGTCCGGCGAGGAAGGCCGCGAGCACCGCGAAGGGCAACGCGAAAACGGAGTGCGCGATCTTGATATCCGCGAACGCGATCGCGAGCTTCTCGCCCGGGGATGACCCCTTCTTTGGAGCCGGGGTCGTGGGGTCGGACTTTTCTCGCGGGCCGCGGTCGGTGTCCGGTCCCGAGGGGGCGGGTGAGGGCGGATCGCCCGATCCGGGCGCAGGCGGGGCCGGCTCGTCCGGGGGCGTGTCAACCTGGGGGACGGGATCGGGTTGCGCGTCCTCGTGCGGCTCGGGATCCCTGTTCATGCCAAAGGATAGCGGCGCCGCGGCCGAACTCTGCTAGGATCTGCTGACAGTGTTTCCCCCTCGGCTGACAGAGGACTGAGTTATGCCGCACATCATCGCCGAACCCTGCATCGGGACCAAGGACACCGCCTGCGTGGATGTCTGCCCGGTTGACTGCATCCATCCGACCAAGGACGAGCCCGAGTACGAGACGGCTGACATGCTCTACATCGACCCCGACACCTGCATCGACTGCGGGCTGTGCGTGGACGAGTGCCCTGTCAGCGCGATCTACCAGGACGAGGACCTCCCCGAAGAGTGGTCCAAGTATGTTCAGTTGAACATCGACTACTACTCAGAGAAGTAGACCCCTGGCCGGGAACCCGGGCGATGTCGCGATTCTCTGATCAGGCCGTCGAATCCTCGCTCGGCCCGTGGTTCTTTGTCATGCTCGCCGACATGCCGCTCCTCGGCTCTCGGACGGCATTTCACAATGTGAGCGCAACCTGGGTTTCCGGTGTCGATCCGGATGTCGCCGAGGCGTTGGGCGCGTGTCCCCTGTGCTCCGATGTGGACGCGGAGTCGCTTGAGTCTCCGATCCCGGTCTACATCGACAACAAGACCCGGCACAACAAGAAGGTCACGAAACGGACCCTGGCGAGTTGCTGGGTCGGTAACCCGCACGGCGTGCCGGCGCTGGTCATGCACCGCACGCTCGCCGAGGCGCTCGGCGCGGATCTTGACGAGCGATGGCTGCTCGGTGAGGTTCGCGACCCGGACGGCGGTCTGGTCGAGGACCTGATCAGCGCCGTCGATCGAGATCCGCTGGACCAATACGGGTTTGGATCAAGCCGCACACGGTGCCGATACAGAACAAACTGGGCCCAGTCCATCGGCAGTGTATTTGTCGGTGCGTGCGCACATTGCGGAAGACTTTCAGAAGGTGTCGGTTACGAGACATACCTGCTCGAAGCCGAGGTCGCCGACTACGGCACCGTGCGATCGGCCGGGTGCGGGCTGTATGTCGCCAAGTCGATCGTCGATCGCCTCGAACTTTACTCACCCGCGGTCTGGCCGAACCTCCGCATCACCCGCGTCCCGGTCTATACCGAAGTCCTCGACCCATTCGCGGTCCCCAAGCCCATGTGTTGGGAGGATTTCGAGCGGCACGAGGCGTCGATGGGCAACACGCTGCCCTTCCCGATGATCCACGGGAAGAAGGGCGTGAAGCCTGTCTGGCAGAAGCGGTATGTGGTCGACCGCGAGGCGCGCGGGCTCGACACCACGCCGCCGCGCACCGACGAGCAGAGGATCGCGTTCTTCCTCCGGCTGCGGTCGTTCTGGGAGCCCGCCATCGGCGAGCAACTCGCCGGCGTCGATGACAAGGAACTGCTGAGCCTGGTCAAGCACGGCAGAAAACACAGCCCCGACGCACCGATGGAGTCCTGGATCGGGATCGAGCGGACCGCCGGGAAGCGCCGCCGGTGACTAGACGCCCCGCGTGAGAATTATTGATTTCCGAGTGACGGCGCGTGAGCGGCTCGCGTTGTTCTGCGCTCACAAATCGCGGGCACGGGTCGCCCCGATCCGAATGACCCGGTCCGATCGCGGCGGTGCTCGCGCCGGCACGCCGGCGCCCCTGTGGGAAGGGAGGGGAGCGCCGCCGCGGAATGAACCGCAGATCCGATCGCGCCCGGCGTTCTGCGCGCCGGGAAGGGCTTGTGCGGAGCCCGCGCGATCGTTGCGGCCCCTCGAGCGATCGCGGGGGCGCGGCGCGGGGCGCGCGCATCCGCGAGGGAAGAGAGGCGCCCCGGGCCCGCCCGCCCGGGGTGTCTTTTCAGATTCATGACAGGCTCAGAGTCCGGACCGGCGCGCACGAAAACGGTCGCGGCTGGTGCCGGCGCCCGCTGCTGTCGCGTGTTCGCGTTGCCGATGAGCGGTCAGGCCGCCTCCGCCTCGTCGAAATCCTCGTCCTTGATCTCGTCGGCGAGTTCCTCGAGTTCGGCGAGCTCCGCCTTGCTGAACCGACGCTCCCAGCCGTAGGGGCGGACATTGCTGGGCGTGTCGGGCGCTTCCTTCCAGTCCTCCGCGTTGCGGAGGTTGAGCTCGCTGGGCATCGTCTTGCGGTAGCCGAGCAGGCGGATGACCTCGAGCACATCCGACCAGGACGGGAAGGTGACATTGTTCGACTTCTTGAAGGCGTCGATCGCCATCAGGAAGAGGAACTGCTCGGTGGTCATCTCGCCTTCGTCGGCGGCGCGCTGGAAGTCGCTGAGGCGGCGTCCCGCGCCGCGCCGGCGCTCGAGACCGGTGGGCGATTCGCCGTTCGCGTCCCCGCGCATGCGGGCGACCTCCCGGCGATCCAGCCCGCTGCGCCGGTCGACGACGCCGCCCATCTCGGCCTCGGTTTTCGGTCCACCCGACGATTTCCGGCGATCGTTCGACGACGATGATCCGCCCATAGCGAGGATCTCCCTTCTGGGGCCCCCGCGTGCGCATCACGGCGTCGAGGGGGCCTCACAGGTCGTCGTCATCGTCCTCTTCGCCCTCGTCCTCGTCTTCGTCCTCGTCGAAGTCGTCGAACTCGTCGAAGGTGTCCTCAGAATCGTCATCGTCGTCGGGGTCGAAGAATTCCTCGTCCTCCTCCTCATCGTCATAAACGGCCTCGACGAGAGGGGCGAAGGGGGTCTCCCACGGCATGCGATCGGACGATTCGTCGGTGCTGGTCGTTTCAGTCGGGAGCAGTTCGAGCGTCGGCATCGCCTAATCCTCCACCTGCCGGGCCGCCTTGCTGAGCGCTCCACCACGAGGCGCCCGGAGCGCGGCAGCGTAGCCGGGCGCTCGGGCGTGTCAACTCCAAGATCCCCCCGATCGGTCGAAAATCACGACCCGCCCCCCCGCGTCGCCCGGTGCGCCGGGTGCGGGGTGTAGGATGCCTCCCGTTGTCCTCGCGATGCGATCCCTCGAACGCCCCCGCGACCCCACCGATCCCGCCCGCATGAGCGAACAGACCCGCCAGCCTCACCAGCACCTCCCCCACGGGCTCGATGTCCCCGCGGGCGTCTGCGCGATGCTCTTCCCGGGGCTCGGGCACTTCGTGCGCGGCGAGCCCCGGCGCGCCATCTACGCCGCGATCGGGGTCCTCGGTATGTTCCTGGGCGGCATGCTCATCGGGGGTATCGACACCATCGACAGCCGGGAAGACAAGTGGTGGTTCTACGGGCAGGCCTTCGTGGGCCCCCTCGCCTTCGGCGCGGATTGGTACCACCAGCACCAGCTCAAGGCCTACGGCATCCCTTATGTCCGCAACGAGAACACCGGGGACGAGGGCTACCTCACGAGCGATCGCGAGCTCGACCCGGTGCGCGGCCCGCACCGCCCCCGCAGCCTCTATCCCCACGAGCGCCGCGAGATGGTCGAGGTGACGGTCTTCCGAGGGCCCGGCGGCAAGCGCGAGACGCGCACGCTGCCGGTCGCGGTGCCGGCGAACACCGACGCCGGGGAGGTCGGCGCGCCCCCGAACGGGAAGGGCATCGCGAAGGTCAACGAGATCGGGACGCTCTACGCGCTGTGCGCCGGGATGCTGAACCTTATCGTGATCCTCGACGCGCTGTTCCCCACCATCCGTCCCAAGGCGAAGAAGGCCGCGCCCCGGGCGAGCGCCGACCGCGACAACCCCGCGCAGCCCAAGCCCGCGCCGGGCTCGCCGGGCGATCCCCGCGTCGCGGCGGGCGAGAAGGAAGGGGGCGCCGATGCCTGACCCCGTCGCCGTCCTCGCGTGGCGCCCGTTCCTCGACCCGATCGACCTGCACGACGCGTGGTTCTGGCTGCTCATCCCGCTCGCGCTCCTGATCGCGATCGCCTACAAGGCGGTCCGCGTCCCGGACATCGCGAACTTCTGGCGCCAGACGCTGCTCTTCTCCGCGCAGATCATCCTCGGGATCGTGGGCCTCTTCGCGGCCGCCCTGGTCACGCTGAATGTGATCCTCCCGTTCTGGGTGTGAGTGGGGCAGAGACAGCGAGATCGCGGGACGAAGTGCCCCGTTCCGGATGCGCGTGACCGGATCATCTTTCGCTCTGTTTTTTCCTGTCTGACTGAGGGCATCACCGCCCCCCCTCATACCGCTCGCATCACCTGCACCGCCCGGTAGAGCCCCGCGACTTCCTCGCGGTCGTAGGTCTTGGGCGCGTATCGGCTGTTGATGGGCTGCAGGCGGATGCGTTCGCGCTCGCCCGCTCGCTCGAAGTAGACGCGTTTGAAGGTCGATTCATCGCCCGTCGCGAGGCGTGCGAAGCAGTCGTCCCCGTCCGCGATATCGCGGAGGGGGCTGAACACGACGATGTCGCCCTCGCGGTAATCGGGCGCCATGGAGTCGCCCACGACGCGGGCGGCGAACGCGTCGGGATCGCGCAGGTCGGGGCAGCGCACATAGTCGTCCGCGACGCGCGCGGGGTAGCCCAGGTCGGTGAACTCCGTCGGATAGCCCGCGGTGACCTTGTTGATCAGCGGGACCTCGAAGGGCAGGTCGGCGCGCGCGATGCCCGGCGCGTCCTCGGTGGGCACGCCCCCCAGTTCCGTGAGCAGTTTCTGGACCACGCCCGACTTGTGCGCCGCGTCGAGCCCGCCGGACGCCGCCAGCGTGCGCAGGCGGGCGAGCATCGCGGCGTCCGCCCGCGCCTCGGCGAGTTCCTCGAGCACCGAGTCGGGCGCGCGCTCGCGGTCCGCGAGGCGGCCGAGAACGCCCGCCTCCGCGTCGAGGCACGCCTCGAGCCTGGCGAGCAGATCCCTCCCCGGCGCGGGGCGTTTCCCGGTCTCGATCGCGGAGAGATAGCTCTTGGCGCACCCGACGCGCGCCGCGACCTCCGCGAGCGACAACCCGGATCGCTTACGGAGCAGGCGCACCACCGACCCCAGCGAGTCGCGGTGCGCATCGCGGGACGACTCGGTGCGTCGCTCGTCGTCGGGGGGCTCGGTGTGGGTGTGATGGTCGGGCATGTCGGGATTCCTGCCGAACGCGTGACGCGGGGCGCGCGCACCCGTGTGGCCGTGTGCGCCGGAGGGCCCCGTCTGTGCGCCGTTTCGTGCCATTTCCGTACAAAGCCCTTGCGAGTCGTTCACTCAACAGAGAAAATACCCGAATGAGTTCTCAGTATAGTGAACACATCCGGGTGGTTCAATCGGTTGATCGCTCCCGATGTGGCACAAATCTGATGACGGATCGCCGAGATTGGCACAAAAGACGGGTTCTGTTCCCCCGAATTGTGGCATCTCACGGGGTTCGGCGGAGGTGACGGACGATGGAACGACGCAAAGCAACGCGCCTCGCAAGCCGGGCGGCGCACGCACAGGGGCCCGGCGCGCGGACTGACAAGCAGTCTACGACGCAATCGGTTCAAAACCAATCATATTCCTATCACAATCCGATCAAAAACACCCGATCAGGTGTTGAGACCGGGTCGTTGGGGGGCGGCCCCCTCGGGTTTGTCGAGTGCAAGCCGACAGTCGGGCGGGCCGCACGCCGGACGCTCGCGGGGATGTTTGTCGAGCGCGCCGCCTGGCTGCTCCCCGCGGACCGGGCCCTCGTGGAGGCCTGCCACGGCGAGGGGCTCAGCGTCGCGGCGTATGTGCGCCGTTGCCTGAACCGGGGCATCGATCCCGTGTCGGGCGACCCGCTCGCGGGGGGCGAGCCCGACTCGGAATCCGACAGCCTCGCGCGGATCACGCGGCGCCGTCTGCGGACGCTCGAGAAGCGGCTCGCGTCGGATCGATTCGCGTTCGTGATCGCTCGCGGGTCCGCGTGGCCCTCGCCGATGCGTCGTGTCGCGGTGACCTGCATCGTCCAGGGTCGCTCGATGCGCGAGGCGGTCCGCGAGTTGGGTCTGAGCCTGCACACCGTCCGCCGGCACATGCACGGGGTCGAGTCGCTGTTCGCGGAGCACGCGGACACCGCCCGGCGGGCGCGCGAGGCGGTCCGTCGCGTCGCGAGCGAACAGGATCGACGCGACGGTTCCGGGTGGGCGCGATGAGCGAGCGTGTGCTGCGCGCGATGGCGCCGTTCGGGGGCCCGCGCACCGAGCCCCGCTCGCGGGTTGTCCCGTCCGAGATCCTGGATCGCGTTCTGGGTTCGATGGCGCCCGGGGTGGTCCTCGTCACCGGGCCGAGCGGGGCGGGGAAGACCTCGCTCGTGCGCGCGGTGATCGAGCGGCTGGGCAAGCGGGGGGGGGCCTGCGTGTGCGCCGATTCGATCCGTGTGCCCCGCGAGCGCCCCATCGCGACGCTGATGGGCCGCCTGCCGATCGACGAGTGGCTCGGGGTGCTCAGCCGCGCGGGGCTCGCGGAGGCCCGCCTGTTCGCGACGCGCGCCGGGGATCTTTCCGAGGGAGAGACCGCCCGCCTGCGGCTC
>DLBY01000138.1:59073-59480 GCA_002480345.1 Phycisphaerales bacterium UBA7812
CGCCCGCCTGCGGCTCGCGCTCGCGATGGCGCGGGTCGAGCGGGCGGGCTTCGCGCCCGCGCTGGTCTGCGATGAGTTCTGCTCGACGCTCGATCGCGATACCGCTGCCGGGGTCGCGTCATCGCTGCGACGCTGGGCGACGGCGCGCGGCGCGAGGGTGGCCGTCGCGACGGGGCACGCGGACATGGTGCGCCTGCTGGGACCGGACCGGATCGTGCGCATCGGTCCGTGCGGGCGCGTCTCGGTCGGGGCGGGGACCGGGCGGGCGCGGGGGCCGCGCGTGCGCATCGAGCGGGGCGATCTCGCGGACTATCGGGCGCTGGCGCCGCTGCATTAACGTCCGGGTCGGCCCGCGTCGGTGTGCCGGGTGCTGCGTGCGACGACCCGCGGCGCCGAGGGGCCCCATC
>DLBY01000090.1:0-43989 GCA_002480345.1 Phycisphaerales bacterium UBA7812
CGAGGTCAAGGCGACGGAGCTCCCGCTCGGTGCGCGCCGGAAGATGGCGCGTCCGCTTCGTCCCTCGACGCGCGGCGGGGACGGGCGGGCCGAACATCTGGACCCCGCGCCGACCGAGACAGTTGGGGAACCCGCGACGGGCGAGGGCGCCGCGCGGCGGACGGCTTCGGCGGTCGCGAAGGCGACGGATGAGCACCTCTCCCGCGCCGAAGCGAAGCCCGCTGAGCCCGCGCTCGAGACGCTGAGCCGGGTGGAGGATCTCGCGCGGCGGGCGGCGGCGCTCAACGAGCGGCTGAAGCCCGCGACGCAGGCGCCTTCACGGCTGCAGACGCGGCTGCGGAGCACGAACGGGAGCGTGCGTCTGGTGGAGGAGGTGCACGACACGGATCGGCGGGCGAAGTCGGTCGCACGCCTGTTCGGGGCGCGGCGGCACAAGGGACGGGTGATCTTCGTCCAGCCCATCGAGTTGGGCAACGAGGTCCGGATCGCGGGCGACTTCAACGGCTGGAGCGCGACGGCGACACCCATGCTGCGCAACGAGGCGCTGGGCGTGCACGAGTTGACCATCGACGCGCCGGCGCTGCGGATGCGGTACCGCCTGGTCGTCGATGGACGCTGGGTGGAGGACCAGTTCAACCCCCTGAAGGAATGGAACGAGTTCGGCGATCTGAACAGTGTCATCGAAGCCGAGTGATCGAGGCCGAGGGCGTTGGGCGTTCCTGCCCGACCTCGGCGGCACGGCCCCGTCCGCGCGGCCCATTCGCGGCGCGGGGCGACCGAGGACTGCCATGGAATATCAGAGAGGCGCCGATGCGCGCAATTCGCTGCGGCTGGTGAACGCGGGTGGGGAGACGGTGTGGGAGCCCGATCCGGCGGCGGACACAGCGGAGATGGATGCGCTCGCGGAGCTGTTCATCGGTGACGAACCCGCGGAGCGCGTTTCACGCGAGGTCCCGCGGCGTGAGGCGGCGCCCGCGCACCCGGCGGGCGCGGTCGAGGCGGTCATCACGGGGCACCTGCCCGTGCGGGGCGCGGTGTGGGTGCGTGCGTACGCCGCGGCGGTGTCGCGGCGCGAGCGTCGCCCCGTGGCGCTGGTGCGGGTGACGGGCGACCGGACGACGGTCGAGCTGGTGGGTTCGGCTGTCGCGACGGAGCCTGTGCGCGACATCGGGCTCGCGATCGAGGCGGTGAGCAGCGCGACCGAGCACTTCCTGCTGCACTTCGATGAGCTCGACCAGGCGGGCCTGCTGCGAGAGGAAACGGTCAACCGGGTGACCGTCCTGAGCGGCGCGGACGAGCCCGCGGTGGTGTCGGCGTACCGCCTGCTCAAGAGCGTGTGCGATGACCGCGGGGACGCGGTCGCGGAGGGCGGGCTGGATGTGGGCGTGTCGATCGTGGGCTCCGGCGCCGACGAGACGGTGCGCGCCACGGATCGCCTCGGCGTGGCGGCGAGGCGGTTCCTTTCGATCGGGCTCTCGTCGCGTGCGGCGGTGCCCAAGATCGAGACCGCGACGGTCTCGGTGATCGGCGAGGTCGACCGGCGCAGCGACCCGCGCACGCTCCTGGGCACCATCGCGTCCTGCGTCGACGAGGGCTGGGCGGCGCCGGATTGCCCCGCGTCGGCGGTCGCGTCGGCGCTGGGAGAAACCGAGGCGAGCGAGCCCGGACCGGGAGCCGACGCGGCCCTTGAGCCGGACCCGGAACCTCGCGTCGATCCGGGGACCGGGTGGAGCGCAGCACCGCTCGCGGACGCAGCGCCCCCGAGCGGCGCAGCCGAGTCGATCGACCGCCCGCTTCCCTCTTCGCTGATCGCGGGGCTGACGGGCATGGATCTGCCCTGCCCGGTCGCGCGGGGGGTGGAACTGGCGACGGACGGCGCGGGCGGGCTGCACCTGCTCGCGTGGTGGGACAGCGCGGCGCCGGCGGAGCTGCTCAAGGCACGCGTGTGGGCGGGGGTGAACCTCCCGCTGCTCGCGCGGCTCGGGCCGATCGATGCGAGCAAGCGGCACGCGGTGATGCATGTCGTGTGCGACTCGGTCGGCGCCGCGGCGGACCTGCGGGGCGGCGAGCTGCGTGTGCACCTCGCGCAGCCCGTGACGGCGGCGACGGCGAACGGCTGGGTGACGACCCCCGTCGAGTGATCCGCTCGCGTCGGTCGCGACCAAGTTCTGAGCGCAGAAAAACACCGGGCGGCTGCCCGGTGTTTTCGTTGGGTGGCTGGAGCGGCGCCTCAGGCGGTGTTGGCGCGCTGGACGCGGAGTTCCTCGAGGGGCCTGGGGCTCTCGACATGGGCCGCGTCGATGACATACTCGGCGTTCTCGTTGTCGAGATCGGGGAGCTCGAACATGAGCTCGAGCATGCACTCCTCGACGACGCCCCGGAGGGCGCGGGCGCCGGTCTTCCGCTCGATCGCCTTGTGGGCGATCGCCTTGAGCGCGTCGTCGGTGAAGGTCAGCTTGGCGCCCTCGAAGGCGAACATCTGCTGGTACTGCTTGACGAGCGCGTTGCGGGGCTCGGTGAGGATCTGGATGAGGGCCTCTTCGCCCAGCGGCATCAGCGGGGTGATGACGGGCAGGCGCCCGATGAGCTCGGGGATGACGCCGAACTCGATGACATCCTCGTTGCTGACCTTCTGGAGGAGCAGCTCGCGTTCGTGGATGTTGCCCTCCCAGGCGGTGATGTCGTCGTCCTGGGTGAGGTTGGCGGCGAACCCGATCTTGGTCTGCCCGATGCGTCGGCGGATGATCTCTTCGAGGCCGACGAAGGTGCCGCCGCAGATGAAGAGGACCTGGCTGGTGTCGAACTGGATGTACTGCTGCTCGGGGTGCTTGCGTCCGCCCTGGGGGGGGACATTCGCGACGGTGCCCTCGAGGAGCTTGAGCAGTGAGCGCTGGACGCCCTCGCCCGAGACATCGCGGGTGATGGAGACATTGGACGAGGTCTTGCCGACCTTGTCGACCTCGTCGATGTAGATGATGCCCCGCTGGGCGGCCTCGACATCGAAATCCGCGGCCTGGAGCAGCTTGAGCAGCAGGTTCTCGACATCCTCGCCCACATAGCCCGCCTCGGTGAGGGTGGTCGCGTCGCCGATCGCGAACGGGACCTTGAGCATCCGGGCGAGGGTCTTGGCGAGCAGGGTCTTGCCCGACCCGGTCGACCCGATCATCAGGATGTTGGACTTCTCGAGCTCGATGTTGCTCGCGTCCTCGCTCTCGGCGTGGATCAGGCGCTTGTAGTGGCTGTGCACCGCGACCGCGAGTGCGCGCTTCGCGGCGGTCTGCCCGATGACATACTCGTCGAGGAATTCCTTGATCTGACGCGGGCTGGGGACATCACGCAGGATGCCGGTCGAGCCGCTGACTCGCCTCCGCTCCTGGCGGAAGATGTTCTGGCAGAGGTCCACGCACTTGGAGCAGATGTAGACCTCGTTGGGGCCCTCGACCATGGGCCCGACCTCGCGGCTGGTCTTGCCGCAGAACGAGCAGGTGGTGATCTTGCGGCCCTTGAAGCCTCCGGACCCGGCGCCCGAGCCGGTGTCGGAGGACCCGCCCGAGCCTTGGGTGTCGTCGCCGTTCCCGCCCTCGCTGCGCGAGGCGTTGACCGGCTCGCGGGCGTCGTCGTTCGCGGGAGTCGTGGTGGGGCGTGCGTGCTGATGCATGGGGTGGTGATCTCCCTGCGATGTCCCTGTTGGAGGGCCCTCAAGAGAGGGGGTGTCGGTGGCGGACGCCGCCGTGCGCGGGCGGCGCGGGTCGCTCGCGGTGTATCGGCCGGACGGTGCGCCGGATCGAGCCCGATTCGGGGCTGCTGTCATCCTACCCCGCGCACGGCTCGCACCAACGGCGTTTTGCGGCGCCTCTCCCGCGCGAGCGTCCCGGAACGGGGTTCAACCGCGTCCGTTTCGGGCTTATTTCCGCGTCTCCACCGTTATCAGGGACCGGTTTGCCCGGGCGGTTGTTCGGGCTCATCCCGGCTTTGGGGCAGGGGCTGCCCGGTCAGATCGAACCCCGGCTCGGCGACGAGCCCGCCCTGCTTGCGGATCGAATCGGCGAGCACGGCGTGCGGGTCTTTTCCGGTCGCCTTCGCGATCATGACGGCGCGCGTGCGTTCGTATTCGTCGTCGGAGATCTCCCCGCGGTCGCGCATCGCGCGGAGGTCGGCGAGCAGCGTCCCGCTGTCGGTGGTGTCGTCGCGATCGCTGAGGATGCGGCGCTGGATGTAGATGATCAGACCGAGGCCCAGGAGCGTTAGAAAAAGCACGAACCCCAGCAGCAGCAAGACCTTGGGCTGCGCGACGAACGCCTGGGCGAGCACGGGAGAGATCGCCTGCATCGTGTCAGTCCCCGCCGCCCAGCATGATGGCGCGCCGGAGCGGCGCGACGAGGCCGGGCAGGACGCGCTGCTCGATCAGGTGCTCGGCCTGGTCCGCGAGGGTGCGGAAGACACCGGGCATCGCCTTGAGGTTGGCGACCGGCTCGTAGCGGCGCAGCGTGACATAGACGCTGATGGGTTCGCCGCTGCTCTCTCCGGCGCTCGCGCCCGAGCGGGTCTTGATCTCGAGATGGGCCTCGATGCCGTCGGAGACACGGCGCCCGCCCTCGGGGCGGACCCCGTCGGGTGTGAGCAGGAGCCCGAGCAGGGGCTGGAAATCGATGGTCGTGGCGTTCTCGAGATCGAGCAGTTCGCCCAGCGGGGAGCCCTCGAGGAGCGCCTCGGCGACCATCGCGTCGTGGTTGCCCGACGCGGCGAGGTCGAAGCCGTAGAGCAGTTCGACATACTCGATGTCGAGCGGGCTGATGGAGAGGAAATAGGGGGCGACCTCGAGGACCGCCTTGTGGAGGGCGTATCCGTCGTCGAAGGTGTTGGGGTTGACGGCGCCGGATCGGATGGTGCTCGATCGGACCGCGAGCCAGCGGTGGGGCTCGTCGTCGGTGGGGCTCTCGAGGGCGAGCTCGTCCTTGTAGCGTTTGAAGGAGGCCATGGTGGGGAAGGTGTGGCGGATGCGCTCGAACAGATCGAGGATGGTCTCGCGTCCCCGGGGGAGATCGAGTTTCACGCTCATCTTCTGGTTGATGTAGAAGTCCGAGCAGAGGGCCCGGTAGCTGCTCGCCATGGTGGTGCGCTCCTTCGCAGGGCGAGTGTATGGAGGGGGAATGGGGAACGGGCAATGGGAAAAGGGACGGAGACTGATGGGGACGGGGTGCCCCGGGGTGCCACCGCTCGACGCGGCGCGGCGCAGCGGTTTGGTATGTGATTCCCGGACATGCGAGCACGACTGCGCCGCGGTGCGTCGAGCGGTGGCACCCGGCTTCACGACGCCTTGAACATTGGTGTCAGCGTCGCATGGGCTGGATTTCCCAGTAGGTCAGGCTGCGCCAGGCCCATTCCGCGGGTCCGAAGCGGAAGAAGCGGATCCAGACGGCGCTGAACAGCAGGTTGATGATCCAGACCGCGGCGATGACGACGAAGAGGCCCGGGTAGTCGATCTCGGCGAAGTAGGCGAAGCCGTACCCGTAGAAGAAGGTCGTGCAGAGGATGGTCTGGAGGAGGTAGTTGGAGAGCGCCATGCGCCCGACATTGGCAAGGGCGCCGGTGAGCCAGCGGAGGACACCGAGCCTGACGATCCAGATGAGCAGGCCCATGTACCCCAGCGAGATGGGGATGCCCACGAACTGGCTGAAGGACTGCCAGAGGAAGCCTGCCATGTCGGGCATGACGCCCGCGAGGCCGTAGTAGAGGGTGAGGGTGAGGCCCAGCCCGCCCCCGAGCCCGAGCACGGTCATCCAGGCGTAGAGGCGGGTGGGACGCTCGCCGGTCAGGACCCCCAGACGCGTGAGGCCCATGCCGATCATCATGAGCCCGGTGATGCCCGGGAAGAACATGGGCCCGAAGATGAACCAGAAGAAGACGAGCGAGAACAGGCGGGGCTTGAAAGTATCGAGGTAGGACCCTGTATAGCCCGCGAGTTCTCCCGATGGGTCGCCCATGAGTTCCTCGGGCCCGATCTTGCCCTGCTGCACGGCCCAGACGCCGAAAAGGCTGAAGGCGAGCATCAGGATCGTGCTGAACAGGTGCCCGAGCAGACCGAGGCCGATCTGGAGTTTGGGGTTCCACCGGCGGACCCACCAGACGAGCCCGAAAGCGACCATCGCGTACCAGACGAGGATGTCGCCGTACCAGAGACAGGTCGCGTGGAGCACGCCGATCAGGAGGAGCCAGGCGGTGCGTCGGTACCAGAGCCCGGCGCCCTTGCTGAGGCGGGTGTGGAACTCGCCGTCCTGCTCGCGGTCGAACTTGCGCGCATAGACGATGACCCCCGCGCCGAAGAGCATGCTGAAGAGGGCCATCATCTTGCCGAGGGTGAAGATCGCGGTGAGGTCATGCCCGATGGTGTTCCAGCGGGTCTCGCCCAGCGTCGCGTTCATGTAGTCGGGCCCGGTGCCCGCGGCGCTGGGCCAGCCGAAGAAGATGACATTGGGGACGAGGATGCCCAGCAGGGCGAAGCCGCGGACGACATCGATCGAGCGGTAGCGCTGCTTCTCCGCGATGGGATGGGGATGGGGGTCGGGCGCGGGGGTGTCGATCGCGGTCGGGCGCGGGTGCGGGTTCTCTTCCATGCGCCCATTGAACCCGGTTCTCAGCCCCCGAGCAACCAGCGCGCGATGTCTTCGGTCGCTTCGAGCGATTCGACGACGCGGTGGGCGCCCGCATCGGCGAGGGTCTGCGCATCGGTCCGTCCGGTCGCGACGCCCAGGACGCGGCAGCCGTTCGCGAGCCCGCAGGCGACATCGTGGACGGTGTCGCCCAGGATGACGGTCTCGCGCGGGTCGGTCTCGTGCATCCCGCGGTAGCGATCGATCCCGACGGGGGGCAGGTGGTCGCGGACGGGGGGCTCGTGGGGCGAGTCGTCCCCCCAGACCTGCACGCGGAACTGCCCCGGGTCGAGCCCGATGGCGCGGAGCTTAAAGGTGCCGGTCTCGGCGAAGTTACCCGTGAGCACGCCCGGCACGGTCGTCGGGTCCCTTCGCGCCTCGGACTCGATCGCGTGGACGAGTTCGATGGCGCCGGGGAGGGGCTCGATCGACTCCGCGGCGGTCGCGGCGAAGGTCTCGATGTAGCCCGCCTTCATCGCGGCGAGGTTCTCGGGGGTGGGGTCGACCCCGTTCGCGGTGAGCAGGTCGCGGATGATGAGCGGATCGAGGCGGCCCGCGAAGTCGACGCCCTCGAAGGCGAAGTCGGGGGAGAACAGCCGTTGCCCGGCGTCGGCCATCGCGCGGCGTCCCGCGCCGTTGGTTTTGAGAAGCGTCATGTCGATGTCGAAGAGGATGAGCATGGGTCTCCGGCGCCCCGTCTCGGGGCGGTTCAGTAGGTGATCTCGAACGAGTCTTCGCCCGCGACGGGCTCGAGTTCGCTCCGGCTGGTTTTGTGGATGTTGCGCGACATCGCGTCGGCGATGCCCGCGAGGCAGGCGTCGACCGCCGAGCGCGGGCCCTGGATCTCCGCGAGCACCGTCCCGTCGGGCTCGTTGCGGACCCATCCGGTCGCGCCGAACCGCTTCGCGGCGGCGCGGACGGTGGCGCGGAACCCGACCCCCTGGACGCGGCCCGTGTAGATCAGGCGGAGGCGGATCAGCGGATCGGGCATCGGGGCGGGTCTTTCCTCTGGGCGGAATCGGTGCGTCACGCCCGAGCGGGGGCTTCCGTCAGGCCCGGATCGGTCGCGGACTTCGCGACGGCACGCGGGGTCTCGGTCAGGCCCTCCGCGACGCCCGCGGATTCCGGGGTGATGCCCTGCCTGCCCAGGTGATCGTGCCAGGCCTGGGTGTGGACATCCCAGAAGTGCTCGAACGAGTGATCGAGGCTGTACTTCTGCATCGACTGGTGAGCCGCGGCGCCCATGTCGGCGCGGCGGGCGTGATCGGTGATGAGTGTCGCGATCGTGTCGATCCACGCGTCGGTGTCGTGGGCATCGAGAACGAAACCGGTGCGGCCGTGCTCAACGACTTCCTTGGGCCCGCCCTGATCGGTGACGACGACGGGGAGGCCCGAACCCTGGCTCTCCATGACGACCTGCCCCAGCGTATCGGTGGTGCTGGGGAAGGCGAAGATGTTGCAGGACGCGTAGATCGCGCTGAGTTCCTCGCCGTGCCGGAAGCCCAGGAAGTGCGCGTCCTTGCCCTTGAGTTCCTTCTCCATAGTGGCGCGGTAGGGCCCGTCGCCCACGACGATGAGGTCGGCGTCGACTCCTTCTGCCTTGAGGCGTTTGCGGACACCCTTCCAGACGGTGGTGAGCATGGGCATGTTCTTCTCGACGCTGACGCGACCGACGAAGAGGACCTTGACCGACCCGGTCGGCACGCCCAGTTCGTCCCAGATCTTGGGGTTGTGGTAGCGGGTGTGGAAGAGGCTCGCGTCGAAGCCCGGCATGAGGCTGACGATGTTCTCGCGGTTGAGGCCCAGGCCCGCGAGGGCCTCGACATAGTCGTCGCTGCGGGTGAAGATCGCGCTGAAGGGCTTGTAGAACGCGCGCATGAACTTGGTGCACACGCTGGTCATCCCGTGATCGTCGAAGAGGCGGTCGATGTAGGCGGGGAAGTCGGTGTGGTAGACGCCCAGGACGGGGATCTTGAGCATCTTCGCGGCGAGGAACCCGACGCAGCCCACGGGCCCCGGCGTGGAGATGTGGATGACATCGGGCTGGTGCTGGTCGAGGTGGCGCAGGATCTTCATGACCGGGGGGAGGCAAACATCGAGGTTGTCGTACTTCGGGATCTTCATCGCGAAGACCGGATCGAAGTTGTAGACATTGGGGAAGGTCTGCCCCGGCTTGTTGGTGCAGGTGATGACCTCGAGGTCGCGTCCCGAATCGTGCGCGCGCTCGGCGACATTCTGGATGAAGCGGCAGACGCCGTTGACATCGTAAAAGGTGTCGGTGAACAGGCTGACGCGCATGGGTCGCTCCAGGACACTGACGCCCGACCCGGGCGCGCTGGTTTCGTGCTCGAACTTCTCGAGGAAGTTGCGTTCCTTGTTCTGGTAGAACAGGCTGAACAGGTAGGGCAGCTGCGCGATGTGCAGGATCGCGTAGCTCACCAGGTGCTCGCTGATCCCCGCGGGGTCGCGCTTCTTGAAGGCCTTGATGGCGCTGCCGCTCATCGCGCGGCTGAGGGCCGCGGAGAGATCCTGGATGAAATCCGCCATCTCCTCGTGCTCGGCGAGGGGCGCCCCGCTGGTCCAGGTGTCGGGGTCGAGGCGGTCCTTGAGCGCGGGGTAGCGCTCGATGACCTCGTTCATGGACCGCTTGAGGTGCCTGAGGATGGGCAGGGGCTTTGGCGCTTTCTTGCCCAGCCACATCTTGCGGGCGACCTTGTAGGCGCCGACGCGCTTCTTGCTGGGGGAATCGGCGCTGACGCCCGCGAAGCGGAGGAGCCTCGAGCTGATGTACTTGGTCGTTGGGGCCTGGCGCTCGTGGAGGCGATCGGCGTAATAGTGCGCCCCGACGGTCGCGAGCTGGTGGGCGAGCAGCGCCGAGTGTCCCCCGAGCCCCGCCTGGGTGCTCTCCCCGCTCATGACGCGCTCGAAGAACGCGCGGGGGTCCTTGATCTTCTTGCCGTCCGGGCCCGCGACCTGCGTCCAGGTGCGCCCGATGTTGAGCAGGCCGTGGTCGTCGCTGCCCCCCGTGCGGGCCTTCTCCCACGCGCGCGGCCAGACGGGCTTGAGGTTGTGCCGCTCGCTGAGCGTCTCGATGCGCGCCGGGGTGAGGTCGTTGATGAACCGGACGATGGAATCGGAGACCTGGTAGGCGTGGGCGCCGTTGAGGCACTCGATGCCCTTGAAGAGCAGGGCGACGCGCTCGATGTGCCAGCGCCGGAGCTTGCCGTTCTGGATGTAGAGCGGGTGGGCGCACGCGTGGGGGAGGTCCTGCTCGCGGAGCCAGTTGGCGAACGCGTAGACATCGTCCCGGAGGTTGAGCGTGTTGAGGTCCTCGTCCTGCTCGGGCGTGAGCCCCCAGACGAGGACATGGAGCAGGCAGCGGTCCTCGGGGAACTTCACGCTGACTTCCTGCCCCACGATGAAGCGTTCGAACCCGCGCTCGACGAGTTCCATCGCGCCCTTGATGGTGTCGTGGTCGGTGATCGTGACGAGGTCCATGCCCCGCGCCATCGCCTGGTCGTAGACCTTCTCGGGGGGGCTGTAGCACTCGGGCATGCCGATGAGGCCCAGCGCCTTGAGCGCGGGCCCGCTGGATGCCCACGAGTGGCAGTGCGCGTCGATGCGGGTGACGCCCGAGATCGTCGCCTGGGTGACCTCCCGCTGCACGCCGCGGAGCAGGAGGTCGGCGCTCGCGAGCGCCCCGCCCTTGGGCTCGATCTCGCGTGGCGCGACGCCGGCACGCCCCGGCCCGCTGGGGGTGGTCCGCCCGCGATCGCCGTTGGGGTGTCCGTTGAACCCGCTCATCGCTTCTTCTCCCGCCCGGGCTCCGCCCTGCTCATCGGGCGTCGGCGCGCAGCGTCACCGACGGTCCAGCCTGTGCGCAGTTTACGCGCCGGGCCGGGGTCGCCCCGGGGCCCGCACCCTTTCTGGGCGGAGATCGCCTCCAGATTTCACGCTCCCTGAACACTTTCCGGACCCACGCTTCCCGGTGCGCGCAAGAAAGCCCCGCACCGGTGAGGCGACCGGCGCGGGGCTCTCGCAGGGGATGCCGTTCGTGACGCCGGGTCTTCCCGTCCCGGCGGCCGCGTCCCCCTTCGCACTCTCTCCTCCCTCGGGGCACTCCCCTCGGCAGGACACCCGCGTTCACGGGCACCCCCACTGTCGAATCCAACGGGGCGCGTGCCAGTCGCTTCGATCGGGAATCTCCGCGGCCCATCGCGGGGTGGCCTCACAGGCCGCGCACGCCGCACAGAGCGCTGTGGGGCCCTCGGTCCCGCGCTCTCGCGCGGGTTGCTCGCGGCGGGCTTACGCTTGCGGGCGATGGACACCCGACCACTTTCCGGGCCCGATTGCCGGGTCATCAGCATCGGGGCGCTGAGCGCCCACCCGCTCTGGAACGAGCGCGCGCCGGTCCGCACGGGGCACGCGACGACGGTGCTCGTGCGCACTACGGCGGTCGACGATCCGAGAAGAACGGTCAACCTGCTGGTCGATCCGGGGTTGCCCGAGCCCGCGCTCGTCGCGCGTCTGCACGAGCGCAGCGGGCTCGAGCCGGGCGACATCACGCATGTCTTCCTGACGAGTTTCCACCCCGAGACCCGCCGGGCGATCACCGCGTTCCCGGACGCGGCGTGGCTGATCTCGCCCCGTGAGCGCGAGGCCGCGGGCGTGCCGCTCGCGCAGTCGCTGGCCCGGCTCGCCGAGTCGCGGCAATCCGCGAAGGACACGGGTGAGCCCCTCGACGAGGACCAGGAGACGATGATCGAGGTGCTGCAGCGCGATGTCGCGATCCTGCAGAAGTGCGAGGCGGCGCCCGACACGATCGCCCAGGGCGTGGACCTGTTCCCCCTGCCCGGCGTGAGCGCCGGATGCACGGGGCTGCTGCTCGAGGGACGCGAGACGACGCTCATCTGCGGCGACGCGGTCGCGACGATCGATCACCTCGAGCAGGGCAAGGTGCTGCCGAATTGCGACGACCGCGAAGCCGCGAAGGAGAGCTTCGAGGAAGCGGTCGAGATCGCGGATGTGCTGGTGTGCGGGCGGGACAACCTGGTGGTGAACCGGACGAAGAAGATTTTCTAGGGGTGCTGCAAAACACACCCATCCACAAAACTTTGGAATTCCGGGAATGAATCGAACTTCGCCCGGAGAGCCGGCCATTCGCGACGCATCAACGGTGCCGACAGAGACGAGCGAATCTCGTCTTCCCAAATGGTCCAGATCTTCCGATCGAGATACCTGCGTCTGTAGAGATAGAACTCTTCGCTGTAGAGATTCAAGAGCTGGCATATGCCGGCTGTTAGCGCACGCGAAGTCTCTGGTGGTACATCTTGAAGATCAACGACATCGCCGCTTGCATCGACGATTGAGCGAGAAACCGCTTCATACCTGCGTGTGAATTCAAGAAAGAGTTGTGCATTCATCTGCCTCTTGAAGACGACAACGCTCCATACAAAGCCTGCAGCCACAAACGCTGCAGAAAGGGTCGCGAGAACGAGGCTTATCCAATCCACGGTAGAACCCCGAAGACCGCCTGTAGCGTCGCGTCAACCCTTCGCCGACGCCCCCACCGTCATCTTCACCGGCACATGGCTCGGCTTGACGCGGGCCTCGAACTCGTCGCGGTACTTGTTCATGATCGTCCGCGTCGCCCAGTTATTGCCGTCCGCGAGGCCGCAGATCGTCGTGCCGGGCATCGAGCCCATGCTGGTCGCGACTTCGAGCGCGAGGTCGAGGTCCTTGGTGCGGCCGTCGCCCTCTTCGATCTTGCAGAGGAGTTGGTAGAGCCAGCCCGAGCCCTCGCGGCAGGGGGTGCACTGGCCGCACGATTCGTGCTTGTAGAACCGGGCGATGTTGCGGCAGACGGCGACCATGTCGGTGTCTTCGTCGAAGACCGTGGGGCACGCGGTGCCCAGGCCCAGCACGTTGTACTTGCGGCCGATGTCGAAGTCCATCTCGGCCTCGTACTGGTCGGGGCCCAGGATGCCCATGGACACGCCGCCCGCGATGGCGCCCTTGAACTTCTTGCCGTGGCGCATGCCGCCGCAGAATTCCTCGACGAGGGTCTTGAGGGGGATGCCGAGTTCGACCTCGTAGACGCCCGGGCGTTCGACATGCCCAGAGACGCCCATGAGCTTGGTGCCGAAGGAGGGGGGGCCGCCCACGCTGCTCTCCACGCCCTGCTCGGTGAACCACTTGGCGCCGTGGATCATGATGTCTGGGACATGGCACAGCGTCTCGACATTGTTAATAATCGTCGGCTTGCCGAACAGGCCCTTGATCGCGGGGAACGGGGGCTTGATGCGGGGCCAGCCCCGCTTGCCCTCGATCGCCTCGAGCAGGCCTGTCTCCTCGCCGCAGATGTAGGCGCCCGCGCCGCGGTGGACATAGCAGTCGACGCGGAAGCGGGGTCCCCCGGTGTTCTCGTCGCCCGCGATGAGGCCCTTGTCCCCGAAGATGCCCTTGTCGTAGGCCTCCTTGATCGCCTGCTCGAGCACATGGGCCTGGTGGTGGTACTCGCCGCGGATGAAGATGTAGGCCTTATTGAGCTTGCAGGCGTAGCAGGTGATCGCGATGCCCTCGAGCAGCAGGTGGGGGTCGCACTCCATGAGGAGGCGATCCTTGAAGGTGCCCGGCTCGGACTCGTCGGCGTTGACCGCGAGGTAGCGCCCGTCGATCTCGATGCGTTCGCCGACCGCGTCTTCCTTCATCTCGGTGCCGTCGGTGAGCTTGACGGGGGGGAGGAAGCCCCACTTGACCCCCGCGGGGAAGCCCGCGCCGCCGCGCCCGCGGAGGACGGAGTCCTTGACCTCGGTGATCACATCCGCGGTGGACATCGTGATCGCTTTGCGGAGGCCCTCGTACCCCCCGTTCTGGACATATTCGTCGTAGGAGACGACATGCCGGTCCCTGGGGTCGCCAAAGGGGAAGGTGGGGATGTTCTTGAGCAGGTAGTGACGGTCGAGGCCGTTGCTGTATGTCTGCTTGGGCATGGGGCGGCTCTGTCTGGGTTCTCGAACCCCTGAGGGCTCGGGGAGTTGGGGTTCCGGTCTGTCGTCGCGGCGGTTCGCAGCAACCGAGGCGAGCGATTCTAGCGGCGCGGGACCCGGGTGCTGAACCGATCGAGGCCCGAACGAACCCGTGTCATCGGGGGATCCGTCGTCGGTCCGTTCGGGAGGCGGTCTCCGCAGAGACCCCCGATCGTGGTTCGGCGACCCCCAGCGAAAGGTCTGATAAGGGGTTATCGCAAAAAGGGTTGGCAATCCGGTGGCACGGTCTGTGCCGTGTGGCATGTTTGAGGCGTCTGTTTCGAGCGCCTGCGTGCATGCGCGGCGGTCGTCATGGTTATCCACCCCTCAAAGAGGGGTGATCCGCACGAGTCGAGAGCCTCTGCGCGAGAGAAAAGCCGCGTCGGGGGAGAACAGAGCAACTTCCAGAGGAGTGTGAGCATGTCCACCAAGATTTTTGCCGCCGCGGGCCTCGCCGCCGCCGCCTCGATGGCGTCGGCCGGCGTTGCCATCACCACCTTCACCTACAGCGACCTCGACACCTCGTATTTCACGAGTGACGGGTCGACGGGTTCCTTCACCGCTCGCGCCGGTGCGGACTCGTCGGGCGATGTGACCGGCTTCGTCGCCGGCGCCCAGACCGCTGAGTACACCCCCTCGTTCGCGACCGACGACGCGAGCCTCGCGGATGTGGTCTTCGAGATGAGCATCTCGAACATCACCGCGAACTCGGCGGACGCGACCGGTTCGTTCACCATCACCGATGTCGACGGCGACTCGATCACCGGCGCTCTCGCCGGTGCGTGGACTCGCGCCTCGGCCGGCGCGACGATCCTGTTCTTCAACGGCACCCTCACCGATGTCGTCTACAGCGACAGCGGCGACGGCGTGTTCGAGGGCGTGGACGGCTCGGGCTTCGCCCTGACCCCCTACCTCCTGAACAACTCGTTCTCGGGCGGCCTCGTCCAGGTCAGCTTCGGCGTCGACAGCTTCTTCGACGAGAGCTTCGACCTGAGCGGCTCGCAGTTCAGCGGCACCATCGTCCCCACCCCCGGCGCCGCGGCGCTGCTCCTGGGTGCGGGCGGCATGGTCGCGCGTCGCCGCCGCTGATCATCCCATCCCCGCTCACGGGGATCGGAAATCACAGCAATCAAGCAGGGGCGTGGCACCAGCCACGCCCCTGTTCTTTTTGGTCCCGGTTCGTTCGCGGCGGGAGACCCGCTGCCCATTGAAGACGCACCGCACCGTGAGCGGGCGCACGCACACCGCTGAACGCCGGGTGCTGGGCGGTCCCGATCGAGAAGGCGTTCGCGGGCGGGCTCCCCCCGCTCAGCGGGAGGGCGTCACGGGGGGCTCGTTCATCCGCCGGTTGGTGTAAACGGGCTTCACACCCGATGCCCCCAGATCGTCGGCGCCGTCGAGCGTCGCAACCAAGACGAGATCCGTCGCGGAACCCTGCACGCGGACGAGATAGGGCCCGCCTTCGGGGAACTGGGCCCAGCGGGCGGGTGCGTTTTGGAACTCGATCGGGCGGATGCCGACCTGGAGATCGACCCCCTCGTTGGCGATCGTGAACCCGCGCGACGCGTTCGCGTCCAACTGGTCGCTGTCGATGACCATCTCCGCCGCGTCCTTGTGGAGGATGTCCACGAGCACGGGTGAACTGGTCTCGTTCAGGACGGTGACCCGCGTCTGGTTGGTGGACTGGCACCCGACGAGCGGGGCGAGCGAGAGCGCCGCCGCGAGAAGCGGGGCGAATGAGGAGCGAATGCTGCGCATGCCGGGGCCTCCGGTCCGGGGAAGATCGGGCCGCGCGCGTGCGGGGCATCCGCACGCTCGGATCGGCCCGAGGGTCTGAACGCTCAGGTTATCGGCGTTCCTCGTTGATGATATGAACTTCCTCGATCACGGTGGTGCGTCGGGCGACGACCCGCGGCGACGATTCGGTTCCGGAATCACCGCCTGCATCCGGGTGGTCTCCGTCGGGACTCGGCGCTCCGGGCCCATCCCCGCCGCCGCGAAGACCGTCGAGAAAGCCCGCGCGGACGCGTCCGAAGAAGCGTCCCAGGGATCGCATGGTGCTGGCATCGCCCTCGGGCATGCCGCTAGCGTATGCGCCGGGAAGGAGGCGATGCCGTGACGGACCCGATGCCAGTGCCCGCGTCGCTCGAGCGCGAGGATCGCTCGGCGACCTCGGTTCTCCCCGATGACGAGCTGTTCCGCGAGGTGCAGCCCCTGCACCAGAACATGATCGTTCGGGTGGTGGTGCCGATCGAGACACTCGTCGTGCTCGGGGTGGTCGTGCCGCTGCTCGCGACCGCGCCGAGCCGACCCGGTTGGCCCGTGATCGTGCTGATCGCCGCAGCGGCGATCGGTGTCCCGGCCTGCCTCATGTTCATCCGCATGACGACGATTGTCACGCGGCGCGAGCTGATCGTCCGCTACCGCCCCTTCCCGGGCAAGCGCGTGCCGGTGAGCGCGATCCGCTCCGCGGAGGCGATCCGCTACAACCCGCTCGCGGAGGGGGGCTGGGGATGGCGCATCAGCCGTCGCTATCACCGCCTGCTGAATGTCTCGGGCGACCGGGGCGTCCATGTCGTCTGGGGAGACGGCAAGGCCGACCAGGTGCTGCTGGGCTCGCGCGAGGCGGAACGCCTCGCCGAGGCGATCGAACTCGCACGGTTCGCGCTCACTGAAGCAGACGCGTCGTCCGCCCCGACGCCCTGAGTGACGCAGAGGCGTGCGCACGAAAAAGGGGGGACGGTTGCCCGTCCCCCCTGTGGGTCGTCATGCTGTCAGGCGAGCCCGATCAGGGGCAGCCGCCCGTGAACGCGGCGACGAAGGCGTTGATGTCGCCCAGGTCGAAGACGCCGAACGGTGCCGCGAGGTCCGCGACGGGATCCTGGCTCGTGAAGCCCGCGACGAAGGCGTTGATGTCGCCCAGATCGAGGACATTGAACGGCTCGGCGAGGTCCGCGGCGTTGCAGCCGTCGCTGGTCGGGTCCTCGCAGGAGAGGCTCTCGACGCGGACGGCGTCGACACCCGCCTCGACGACGGTGCCGATGTCATCGGAGGCGATGAACCGGACACGGACCTGGTCGGTGGGGGTCACAAAGTCCGCGATGCGGAAGCTCTTCTCGACCCAGCCGCCGCTGACCTCGGGGCCCGTGGGCCCGACCTCTTCGAGGAGGACCCAGCTGCTGCCGCCGTTGTTGGAGATCTGGATGACGAAGGTCTCCTCGAAGGCGTTCGCGGCGCTGCCCGCCTCGTTGTTGTCATACCAGCGGGCGTAGGAGAGGACCGCCTCGCTGTCGCCCGCGACCTGGAAGTTGGGGCTGGTGAGGGTGGTCGAGCCGCCGTCGACATCGGAGTTGTTCGCGCCGTTGTCGGTGATGTAGCAGATGCCCGAGCCGTCGAAGTCCGAATCGGGATCCGCGACGCGGTCATCGGCGCCCTGGGTGGGGGTGGTGCGCTGCCACGCGCCGTCGGTCAGGCCCGCGGAGTTGGTGACGGTCCAGCCCTGGTCGGTCTGGAAGTTGTCCTCGAAGGCGATGTCGAGCACGCCCACACCTGGATCGAAGGGCGCCGCGGGCCCGCCCTCGGGGAGGGTGATGACGCCCGACTGATCGCCCGTGATCTCGATGTAGAACTCGGGGTCCTCGGCGCAGAGCGCGCCGGGCACCTCCGCGGTGAACTGGTTGCCGCCCGCGCTCTGGAGCGTGACGCTCTGGAACGCGCCGCCGTCGGTGCGGAAGCGCAGGACGCGGTTGGAGACGATCTCGTCGTTCGGATCGATGTCGACGCTGACCTGGAACGCCTCACCAGGGGTGAGCAGCGCCGGCACCTCGTTGACGAGGTCGATGGTCGCCGGGATGAACGGCAGGCCCTCGAAGCTCGCGAACAGGTTGTACGCCTGGATGCTGTTGGTGTTGTCGCCCGTCACGCGGATGTAATAGGTGCCCGGGTCCTCGAGAACGGTCGAGAAGTTCTCGGGCTCGCCCAGCCCGCCGCTGTTCGACGACGCGAGGATCGTGAACCCGTTGGTGTCCACGATGTCCACCGCGAGGTCGTGGATGCGCAGCGAGTCGTAGGGCGTGCCCGCCGAGCACGAGCCGTTGCTGTTCTGGGGACCGTCGAGGTAGGTCTCACCGGTGGGGGTGACCTGCACGGTCAGCTCCCCGGGCTCGTCGGCGACGACGGCGTACCAGTCCGAGTCGCTGTTGTCGTCGATGCTGATCGCCGTCAGGCCCGTCAGGAAGGGCGTGCCCAGGTTCGTCGCGGACGCGGCGTTGTCGTTGGGCTCGTTCGGGTCGCCGTACTGACGCTGCGCGTGCAGGCGGTCGTCGAGCTGGGGCCCGTCATACGCGGTCGAGACGAAGGGCTCCATGAGCTTGGTCTGGTTGGCGGGGCAGACATGGCTCATGCCCTTGCCGTGCCCGTGCTCGTGGGCGAGGATGTTGCGGAGGCGGAGCGAGTTGCCCCCGGTGTTGTTGTAGAACGAGTCGTCCGAGTCGAGGACCATGTCCCCGTTGTCGGGGAAGAAGTTGTAGGCGAGGACGCCGCCGCCTCCGTCGATGCGCTTCGCGGCGATGCGGACATCGCCCCGCACGCCCGCGATGCCGCGGTTGCTGCTGCTTGAGTGGTTCACGCCGTCGTCGTTGGGCTCGTAGACATAGGTGTTGCCGCTGAGCTCCTCCCAGCGATCGAAGACCTGCTCGTAGAGCGGGAGCCAGTTGTTGATGTTCCCGTAGATGCCGTTCATCCAGGCGATCAGGTCGCTGGGCCCGCCGCCGAAGCCCGCGTCGTTGATGAAGGTCCCGTCGGGGACGATCGACCAGGTGATGATCGTGGGGTCGCCCTGCCCCAGCCCGCCCCCGGAGAGGGCGGTGCTGTCCCAGCGGTTGTTGAGCTGGAAGCGGTTGTCATCGGAGAACATCAGGGTGTCGAACGCCTCGACGACCTCGACGGGGGTGCCCGGCGCGAAGCACGCCGCGACACCGTTGCCCTCGCCGCGCGCGAGCTTGTCCATCGCGGCCTTCCACTCGGGGCGCATCTCGTCGTAGGTCTCCCGCGTCAGCAGGTGCCCCACGCGGTCGTACGCCTCGCTGATCATCCCCTCGCGGATCATGCCCGACGCGATCGCCAGGCGCTGCTCGGCGGGCAACGCCCCGAACATCATCCGCTCCAGACCCGCGACATCGCACGCCGTCGTGCAGCGGTGCGCCGCGACAGGAACCCACGGCTGCGCGGCGCCCGCGACGGACGCGAGCCCCGCGGTCGCGGTGAGAAGACCCAATACCCTTGCATTGCTCATCGAAGACTCCTTATTCAACTCCGACTCCATTCCGACTCCGACACCCGAGGAGCGGCGCGACGCGGCAGGATCACGGCGGAGACCGCCGTTCCGCGGCGAGCGAGACCACGCGCCGCGGGGGCCTGTGCCGCCCGTCGATCGGGCGTGTGTGGACACTGAACGGGGACACGAACCGCCCCCGGACGCGGGGATCGCCCCCACGCGAGACCTACGGCGAGATCGGCCCCCGCGCCAGGCGGGTCCGGCCGAACAAATCGCTTCGTGCTGCGAACGACATCCCTCTGCGATCCAAACGAGAACAGGTACCGATAACCGGGGATAGGACCGGGACCACGGACGCAGAATTGCGGCCGCCGAGCCGGCGCACCCTCTCCTCGATGCCTGTTATACGACACCGGGGGCCCGGTGGATCCACGGGTGTGCGAGTTCTCTCACCGCGCCCCGGGCGCCCCGCGGTCGGTCGCGAGGCGGGCGGATTCCGCGAGCCCCTCGAGCCCGGGGGCCGAGCGGATGTGCAGGTCGCGCTGGGGGAACGCGATCTCGATGCCCGCCTCGCGGAAGGCCTCGGTGATCCGCATGTGCGCCTCGTGGCGGACAAACAGCAGTTTCTCGACATGCGGCAGGTAGATCCGCAGTTCGAAGTTGAGGGTGCTGTCCCCGAACGAGCGGAAGTGAACGAACGGCGCCGGATCGCGCAGCACATCGGGCATCTCGTCGGCGACGCGCTGGAGGACACGCTCCGCCTCCCGGATGTCGGCGCCGTAGCTCACCCCCACGGGGATGGTCAGGCGCAGCACCGGGTCGGAGAGCGTCCAGTTGATGACATCCCCCGTGATGAACGCCTTGTTGGGGATGATGAGTTCCTTGCGGTCCCAGTCCGTGATCGTCGTGGCCCGCATCCGGATCCGCGTCACCGTGCCGTTCACCGTCCCAACGGTCACCGTGTCTCCGATCCGGATCGGGCGCTCCGCGAGGATGATCAGGCCCGACACGAAGTTCGCGAAGATCTCCTGGAGCCCGAACGCGAGCCCGAAGGTCAACGCCGCCGCGAGCCACTGGATGTTGCGCCACCCGATGTTGATCGCGCCGAACGCCGCCGCGATCCCGATGATCGCGATCACATACCGCAGCACGGTGCTCAACGCGTACCGGCTCCCCGCGTCCAGGGGCAACCGCTGGAGCACGAAGATCTCCACGAACCCCGGGAGGTTCCGGAACGCGACGAGCGTCGCGATCGCGAGCACGAAACCGAGCAGCACATCCGCGACCGAGACCCGGGGCGTGTCGTCCGCCGGCTCGGCGCCCCCCTCGCCCGACGACGCGGGCGAACCCATCGGGGGCGTGAGCATCGGGCGCACCGCCTCGGGGGCCTCGCCCTGCCCCGCGGGGCGCGCCGCCTGGCTGCCCGAGCCCCCCGAAGAACCCTGTGCAGCGCTGGA
This sequence comes from Phycisphaerales bacterium UBA7812, assembly GCA_002480345.1. Lineage (GTDB taxonomy): Bacteria > Planctomycetota > Phycisphaerae > Phycisphaerales > UBA1924 > UBA1926. Next base: position 20,411 of record DLBY01000090.1, read on the forward strand.
CGCGGCGCTTCCCGCGGCCGCCACCGATCCGATCGATCCCTCCAGGATCGGCACCGTCTCGGTGTCCTCGCCCTCCTCGACGCGGAACTCGGGGTAGACCTGGACGCGATCCAGCACGCGGAGCGCCGGGAGCGTCTCCGCCCAGGCGCCGTAGAGCCCGATCACCGCGACGACGAGCAGCCCGGCGCGGAAGAGTTGCTGGGTCTGCTGGCTGATCGCGGGCAGGTCGAGCTTGTCCTCGTCGATCGCGGGCTGCACGCCCTCGGAGGGTTTGCCCGCCTCCTGCTTCTCGCCGACCGCCTGCTCGCGCCGGCGCTTCGCGTCCTCCACCGCGACGCGTCGGCGCGCCACGAAGAGCCACCGCCCCAGCATCCCGTGGACGATCAGCAGCGCGCCCGCGAGCGCGAGGGTGACCTCCAGCCGCTCAGCGAGCTGCCGCGCGGTGTAGAAATACCCCAGCCACGCGAGGACGATCAGCGCGAGCGGCGCCGCGGGGATCAGCGGGAGCCACAGGGCGCGGGCCCGCTCCGTCCAGCCCCCACGACGCTGCACGAGCGCCACGACGGGCCCGCCCGGGCGGACGAGCAGGATCGCGGCGAACGCGACGCCGCCCCACAGCGTTGTGAACGCGACGCGCCCCAGCGTGCTGATGCTCGCGTCCGAACCGATCGCGTCGGCGACCGCGAGCGTTCCCGCGCCGAGCGCCGCGAGCGGGACGAGCCACCGGCCCGCGCCCGACAGCGCGCGCACGAGACCGAGCGGCCAGCGGAAGTGCGCGTCCGCGAGCCCGCCCCCGCGGAACACCCCGAAGGCGAACGCGAGCGGCGCGTACGCGAGCCCGGCGGCGCGCAGCCCCTCGCCCAGTGCGCGCCCCGCGATCGGGATCCCCGCGATGTCCCTGATGAACGATCCCGAGAAAACGAGCAGCGCCGCGATCGGCAGCGCCTTGATGACGGTGAGCCCCAGCGCGCCGAGCGTGAGCGCGTAGGAATCGGTCCGGAAGCGGGAGACCTTCCCCGAGATCTGCTTGAGGCGGAGCCTTGCCCAGCGCGCCGCGAGGAACAGCAGCACGACCGCGGCGCCCCCCGCGAGCAGCGCGGGCCACCCCGACGCGGCGCCCGCGCGCGCGCGGGCGAGCGTCTCGCGCCACGCGTCGACGCTGCGGAGGGGGCGGACCGCCGAGGCGATGTCCGACAAGCGGCGCCCGTCCGCTTTCGGCACGCTCCGCACCCAGAGGATTCGCTCGCGGATGTAACCCTCGTAGGCCTCGACCGCGTCGAGCAGGGTCGCGAGCGATCGTTCGAGCGTCGCGAGTTCCGCGGCGTACTTGCCAGCGTCGTCCTGCAGGATCGTGAGCAGATCGCGCCGGGCGGAGGCGAGGTCGCGGGCCACGGCGCGCGCCGCCTCGGGGTCGGAGACCTCCTCGCTCGAATCCGCAACGCGGGACATCAGCTCGTCGACCACCAGGTCGATGTCGCGGTAGGCCTCGCGCGCATCCTCGCGTTCGAACCGGATGGACTCCGCCTGCTCGAGTTCCCGGCGCACCTGCCGCAGACGCGATCGCAGGTCTTCGGGGTTGGTGATCCCCTCGCTGAGTTCCTCGTAGTGGCGCCTGAGCAGCAGGCCCGTCGCGCGGGTGAGCCCGCTCGCGACGATCCGCTCCCGGACGGCGCGGTACTGGGTTCGGATCGTGCGCAGGGCCGCGTCCGCCGCGGTCACGCCCCCCCGCGCCTCGGTGGTCTTCTGCGGGAGACCGGTCGCCTGCGTGCGCTGCTCCGCCAGCGAACGGCTGTGGTCCGCGTAGGCCCGGAGCACGGGGTGTTGACCCTGGGTCTGTTTCGCGAGCCTCGCGGCCTCCGCGGCCTCGCGTTCCGCGTCCTGCTTGCGCTTGGCGCTCACGAGGTTCTGCCAGGCGCCGACGGCCTGCTCGGCGCGGGTCACGCGGCGCGCGGCGCGGTCCCGTCGCGCGGGCAGCAGCTCGCGCCGCGCGTCGTATTCCGCGAGTTCCGCCTGCAGGGCCGCGACCTCCGCGTCGAGCGCGGCGCGTTCCGCCCAATCGCGGATCGCGCGGGCCGCGTCCGCGGGGGGCGCCTCAGCGCCGGGAACGGGCGCGGGGGTGCCCAGCTCGCCCAGTCGCTGCCTGGCCTGCGCGATCGCGCCGGGGATCGCCTCGCGCCGCTCCTGCCGCCTGGTCGCCTCGGCGGCGAGCTCCGCGGCCTGCGCGCGCGCCAGTTCCAGCTCCGCGGTCGCCTCGGCGGCGCGCTGCTCGACGGTCGAGAGCGTCGCATCGGCGGGGACCTCGGGGCGGATCGCCTCGGGCGCGGTCGCGAGCTCGCGCTTGATCTCCGCGAGCAGGGGCTCGGCCTCCGCGGCGCGCCGCTTCGATTCCTCGGTCCGTGCGACCATCTGCGCGCGCCGCTCGAGCTGCGCGAGCGCCTGGTTCAGCAGCTCACGCGCCGTCGCGTCGTCCTCGGTCAGGGTCTCCAGCCGCGCGCGGATCGCGTCCCGCGACACCGATTCGGGGAGCGTCGCGGGCGCGGTCGATCGGGTCGTCGCGTCGGGGGGCGTGGTGCCCTGCGCCGGCGCGAGCGAGACGAGACACACCGACGCGAGGAAAGCCAAGAGTGTGGAGCGTGTGCGCATGCGATCAGAGACTACGCCGCCCGAGCGTCGCGGGATCGGTGCCCCCCTCAGGGGAGGGCGCGCAGATCGACGACGACCGGGAGATGATCGGCGCCGCTCGAGTCCGATCGCTCCAGACTCATCCGCGCGAGCGACGCGTCGGTGAGGATCTCGGTGTCGAGTACGAACGCGTCGACCACGCGGGCCGCGGCGTCCGGAAAGGCGATGTAGTCCAGGAAGATGCGGCGGTGCCCGTAGGCGGGTCCGCCGAATGAGTAGCGGTCGCGTGTCCCCAGGACGGGTGTGAAGGCGAAGGTGAGCTCGGTGCCGTCGGTGTCGAGGCCTCGGACGGGGGTTTCGAGCACGAGGGGGTGCCCGTTGTGGTTGTAGTCGCCCCCCAGCACGGGGAGCACCGGCGCGCCGTCGGCGAGCCGCTGCGCATCGGCGATCATGACGCCCATGATCTCGCGCACGGCGCGTCCCTCGTCGAACCGGCGCTGGTCCTCGGGGGTGTCCAGATCGCCCCCCGCCTTGAGGTGGACGGAGCCGACCGGGAGGACCGCGTCGGGCGTGCGCACGATCGCGCCCGCGAAGCGGACGGGGAAGTCCCACCGCGTCAGCGTCTCGGCTCGCAATTCGACGGGGCCGCGTTCGAGCACGGGGTGGTGGGTGACGATCGCGACGCCCCAGCCCTCGCAGCGGATCGCGGTCCAGTCGCGGTCCGGGTCGACATGCTCGCGGAACCACGCTTCGAGCTCGTGCTCGTAGGCGGGGCTCCAGGGCCCGCGCCCCCACTCCTGGATCAGGTAGAGATCGGGATCGATGGCGCGGTACATCCGGGAGAACGGCGTCGGGTTCTTTTCGGGGCTCGACCACAGCACATTGTGCGACAGCACGCGGATCGCGCCCCGGGGCGTGGGAGGCAGGCTCGCGTCCACCTTCTCGACGGGCCGGCCGACGGGCAACCGGATCTCGAAGGGCAGGACGATGTCCTCGGTGCGCGTGCGGGACCCATCGCGGGTGCTGCGGGCGTCGAGGAGCTCGATGCGGCCCGCGGCGCGCCCGGCGTGCATCAGGGCCGGGAGGGCGTCCCGCCGGACGCGGAGTTCGAACGCCTCGGCGGCGCTGGTGGGTTGGACGAGGGGCTCGAGACGCTCGAACGCGACGGGCGCGGGACGACCCTCCTCGAACGCGGTCGCGAAGAACCAGGGCTCGCGCCACGATTCGCGGTGACGCATGCTGATCTCGAAATCGACGCCCAGCCCGTCGCGGGGCGTGCCGGTCGCGGGGTCGGCGTCCGCGTCGATCGCGATGAGCAGGGGCTTGTCCTCTGTGAGCAGGTCGCGGAGTTCGGGGAAGGGCAGGCGGAAGTAGAGAAACTCGGCGTCCGCGGCGGCGTCGACGGAGGCGGGCCATTCCTCACAGAGGCCGTCCAGCGCGATCGCGGGCTGCATCGCGGAGGCGGGGTCGGTGACGGTGAGGGCGGCCGCGAGGGGGGCCGCCGCGAGGGCGGCGCGGAGCAGAGATCTGTTCATGGGCGACTGTACGCTCGACCGGATGGACCCCGGGCGGGCCCCGGGAGGGCGGGACGCGCTACGCTCCCTGATGCGCCCGTTCGGGCGCGTGCGGCGCAGGCCGGGAGCGGGGAGCGAGTCAGCCCGTCGATCGGGCGGTGCGTGTGCGACCGATGGCGACACTGGACGACGACAAGCTGCGGGTGCTCGAGGCGTCGGACATCGCGCAGGTGATCGGTGAATATGTGAAACTCGTCCCCAAGGGGCGCGAGTTCACCTGCCTGTGCCCCTTCCACGACGATCGCAACCCGTCGATGTATGTGGTCCCGCACAAGCGGATGTTCCACTGCTTCGTCTGCGGCGCCGGGGGCGATGTCTTCACCTTCGTGCAGAAATACCACGGCATCGGGTTCGGCGAGGCGCTGAAGATGCTCGCGGAGCGGGCGGGCATCGAGCTGACGCGCCGGCGTCCCGAGGAGCGCGAGCGGAGCGGGCCCTCGCGGTCAGACCTGATCGACGCGAACCGGGCGGCGCAGGCCTTCTTCCGTGCGATTCTCGAGAAGCACGATTCGGGCGCGGCTGCGCGGGCGCTCGTCGACAAGCGGGGGATCAGCCCCGAGATGATCGATCGTTTCGCGATCGGGGCGTCGCCCGACCGGTGGGACGGGCTGCTGACCTTTGCACGCACGAAGCGGCTGAGCGAGCAGACGCTGCTGTCGCTGGGGCTGCTCAAGCAGAAGGAGCGGGAGCCCTACGACGCGCTGCGGAACCGCCTGATCTTCCCCATCCACGGGGAGACGGGCGACCCGATCGCGTTCGGCGGGCGCCGGGTGGATGACGAGGACGAGCCCAAGTATCTCAACAGCCCCGAGACGCCCCTGTTCAACAAGAGCAAGACGCTGTTCGGGCTGCCCCAGGCGCGGGACGCGATCCGGAGATCGGGCCGCGCCGTGATCGTCGAGGGGTACACGGATGTGGTCGCGTGCCACCAGGCGGGGCTGGCGAATGTCGTGGGCACGCTGGGGACCGCGTTCACGGAGGGGCACGCCCAGAAACTGCGGGGGCAGTGCCAGGAGGTCGTGCTCCTGTTCGACGGGGACGAGGCGGGGCAGAACGCGGCGGACCGGGCGCTCTCGGTGCTGTTCGGCTCGCGGCTCGACATCCGCGTCGCGATGCTGACGGGGCAGACCGCGGCGAAGGACCCCGACGAGTTGCTCAAATCGCGAGGCGGCGCGGAGGTGCTCGCGGGCGTGCTGGACGACGCGGAACCGGTGATCGACCGGTGGGCGCGGCGCATCCGCGAGAAGCAGGCGCAGATGGGCCCCGCGGGGCGCGCGCGGTATCTGGAAGAACAGGTCGAACGCCTCGCGGACACGGGGCTGGAGAGCCTCGCGCCGATCGAGCGCGAATCGATGCTGGGGGACATGGCGCAGGCGCTCGGCGTGCCGGGCCGGCTGGTCGCGGACGCCTATCAGCGTGCACGCACACGCGGGCGGCGGGCGGGGGACGCGGACCCCGGCGCCGTCGAGTTCAAGCCCGGCGCGATCCGGCCCATCGATCGGTTCCGCGTCCACGCGATCGCGTGCCTGCTCGAGCCCTCGGTGTTCTCGTCGGCGGACCGGGCGCGGACGGCCTCGGCGCTGCTGATCGATCTGGAGGCGTGCCCCGAGGCGCTCGCGGCGATCGTGCGCGCCGCGTCGGACGCGGTGCGGGCGGGCGAACCGCTGGAGGCGGGGACGCTGCTGGCGATGGCGCCGGGGGAACGGCTGGCGCGCGTGCTCGCGGAGGCGTTCGCGTCCACCGGGGACGCGGACGCGGAGGAACTCGACGCGTGCCTGGGGCGCCTCGAGGAGCACGGGCTGCGGCACATCCCCCGGGACGCGGGGGCGGGCGTCGAGGCGGGGGACCGCCTGGCGAGGCTTCGGAGCCTGCACAGCGATTTCGGCGGGAACCGGGCGGCGAATCCCTACCGGCGCGGCGGGGGTATTGTCCGTGCGGGAGCCGGGCAAGAGGGCGTTCGCACCGAGGAGCGAGAGGCGGGCGCGAGCCCGCCCCCCAATGATGGATCGGTCGATCAGCGACGGAGCGACGATGGTCAAGAGCGGTAAGGCGATGGATCGGAACCCGCGGATGAACGCGTTTCACCCCGCGTTGCTCGAGCTGTTCAACGCGTCGAAGACGCGCGGATGGCTGAGCTACGAGGAGCTGAACAACGCGTTGCCCGACGAGATGGTCGACCCCGACCGGGTGCACGAGCTGCTCGCGGCGATCGACGAGCTGGACATCGAGCTGGTCGATGAGCTGGAGTTCCGCGCGCGGCTGTACCGGGCTCGTAAGGAAGAACAGGCGGCGATGGGCAGCCCCTTCCGCGCGATGAGCGTCGCGGGCACCGGCGGGTCGCGCGTCGACTCGCTGGCGATCCAGGTGCGCATGAACCAGGCGCACTACGCGTCGATGAACCCCGCGGATGTCGCCAGCCAGGCGGAGCGGGATGTCGCGGAAGCGGCGCGGATGGACGACGACACGCTCCAACGCGACATCGAGGACGCGGTGAGCGGGGAGAGCAGCAAGCGGGTGGACGACCCCGTGCGGATGTACCTCACCCAGATGGGGATGATCCCGCTGCTGACGCGCGACGAGGAGATCCGCCTCGCGAAGAAGATCGAGACGACCCGGATGATCTTCCGGCGCCGCTGCCTGGAATGCGACTACATCGCGAGCGAAGCGGCGAAGATCCTGCGCGCCGTCGAAGCGGGCGACATGCCGTTCGATCGGACGATGCGGATCTCGACGGCCGAGGAGAACCATAAGGAGAAGATCGCGCAGCGGATCCCCGCGAACCTCGGGACGATCGAGGCGCTGCTGGAGCGGAACGCGGCGGACTGGGCGGAACTGGAGGAGAAGCGAACGGGGAAGGCGACGAAAGCCGCGCTCGCAAAGGTGCGCCAGCGGATCGCCGCGAGGCGTGTGCGGTTGAGCGCGTTGCTCGAGGAGCTGTGCCTGCGGACCGGGCGGATCGTTCCGCTGATGAACAAGCTGCGGTCGATCAGCCAGAAGATGACGGACCTGCAGTCGCAGATCGAGAAGGGGGAGACGACGCCCGGCAAGCTCGACCCCGAGGACCTCGCGGTGATGCGCGAGGAACTCGACGGGCTGCGGAGCCTGGTGCGCGAGGAGCCGGGCGAGCTCGCGGCGCGTTGCGCCGTGCTCAAAACGGTATTCTGGGAGTACGAGCAGGCGAAGCGCGATCTCTCGGGCGGCAACCTGCGGCTGGTCGTGTCGATCGCGAAGAAGTACCGCAACCGGGGGCTGTCTTTCCTGGATGTCATCCAGGAGGGCAACACGGGGCTGATGCGCGCGGTGGACAAGTACGAATACAAGCGGGGCTACAAGTTCAGCACCTACGCGACCTGGTGGATCCGCCAGGCGATCACGCGGGCGATCGCGGACCACGCGCGCACGATCCGCATCCCGGTCCACATGATCGAGACGATGACGAAGCTGCGCAATATCCAGAAGGACGCGCTGCAGAAGACGGGCATCGAGCCCACGATCGAGGAACTCGCGGCGGCCGCGAACATGTCGATCGCCGAGACGCGGCGCGTCATGAAGATCTCGCGCCACCCGGTGAGCCTGGATCGGCCGGTGGGCGAGGGCGAGGATTCCTACTTCGGCGACTTCATCGAGGACGAGCGGCAGCAGACCCCCAGCGACTCGGCGGCGCAGGAGATGCTCGCGAAGCGCATCGAGCAGGTGCTCAAGACGCTGACCTACCGCGAACGCGAGATCCTCAAGCTCCGCTACGGGATCGGGGACGGCTACACCTACACGCTCGAGGAAGTCGGGCGGATCTTCAAGGTCACCCGCGAGCGGGTGCGGCAGGTCGAGGCGAAAGCCCTTCGGAAGCTGCAGCACCCGGTGCGGGCCCGCAAACTCCAGGGGTTCGTGGGCGATCACGAGTACAAGGAACGCCGAACCGGCGGCGATGGCCCTTCCAAAAACTGATCAAATAAGCTAGATCCTTGTTTTTCATGGGGTTGCGCTGTGGGTCGCGTGCCCCTCCCGTTTCACAGGACATTCTTTTTTTTGCGTTGCCCGGAGTTTCCCGCAACACCCATTCGCGCGATCCGGTACATTGACAAGAGAAACCGCGTGCGGGGGACCATCGGCAGGGGCAAGGCCCGCGCCGGTGGGGTAGGATCGCGGGGCGATCGATGCGTGCGTCGACAGTGATCGACCGCGCGTAGAACGGGACGACTACCGATGAACATGAAGCAGACGACGAGCGAGTTCTCTCGTATCACTCGGATCAGCGGGGCCGCGGCCTTGATTGCTTTTTCGGGCAGCGCGTTGGCGCTGGCCGAACCGGCACCGCGTCCGGCGCCGACCGACGCGCCGGCGAAGGCGACCCGGCCCGCGACCCCTCGCGGCGAGGCGAGCCCGGGTGCGATCACGATCGAGCCCACGCTGCCGCGGGGCGAGAAGGCTGAGAGCTTTTATGCGACGGTGCCCCTGCTGCTGAAGCGGATGCACCCGAACCTGCGCACGATGACGGACGCGCAGATCCTCGACCTGGTCCGTGAGCGGGCGCGTCAGATCCACGCCGAGGAGATGGGCGTGGACCTGCCCGATCCGCCGCGTGCGGGCTCGGGCGGCGGGGCGCTGACCTTCGACGCGATCAACGACACGGACTATGTCGCGGGCGACCGCCGGCGGCTCACGCCGGGCCCGGGCGACTGGTGGAACGGAGACAATGTCCCCGCGATGGGCGAGGGGTACCGGACGGATCACACCCCCTACTACCTCGAGGACCGCGAGCTCAACCTCCGGCGTCTGCAGCTCCGCTCGATGCTGGGCGGTTTCGCGGATTACAGCAACCTCGCGATCGCGGACACCGTCGCGGACATCAACCAGGGCGGCATCTGGCCCACGCTCGAGCTGCCCTCGAACACGCAGGACTTCGACGGCGACGGCGAGCTGTTCGACCCGCTCCCCGCGCGACCGGTCGTGGTGTATTACCAGTTCCTCGAGGAGAACATGACCGACCTCGAGTGGGACGGGGGCGAGGACAACTTCAACTTGGTGGGCCTGCGGACCAGCGACACCAACGACGACGACATCATCGACTTCGCCGACGAGGCGGACGATACCGACGGCATCTCGGACTCGTGGCCCGCGAACCCGCTGTTCGTCAACCCCAGCGTGATTCCCCCGCCGGATGTGACCGACCAGGAGGCGGACCTGTCGCTGTTCCTGTCGCTCGCGGGCCTGGGCACGCTGAAGTGGGGCGACGACCGCCCGATCTTTACGCACCCCGACGCGGAGGCGGCGTGGCGCCTCGCGCAGCGTGAGTATTTCGCGGGCAACATCGACCGATTCCAGGATTCGTTCGACAGCGGGCAGGTGCTCACAGAAGAGGAACGGCAGATCGTGCTCTCCGCGATGCGGGCGATCGAAGATGTGACCAACATCACCTTCATTGAACGGCCCGATCTTCCGGGCTCGCTGCCCCCGGGCTTCACGCTCATCCCGCCGCCCAACAACGGGTACCCCGTCAACGCGGTGGGCTACGCGCTCGACACCTCGGGTGTCGCGGTCGATCCGGGCGGCATCCTGGGCCTCCCCGGCGCGAGCGAGTTCCCCTGGCAGCCCGAGGATGATTACCCCTGGATCCTGATCGCGAAGGGCGGGCAGCCCGACGCGGGCGAGGACGGGCCCACGGGTTCCACGGTTGTCGGGAGGGCGCGGAACCTGCCCTTCCCCGCGGCGGTCGACTTCGGGCTCACCGACCTCGACGGCGACGGGTTCCCCGACACCCCCGACACCAACGGGGACGGGTTCCCCGATCAGATCATCCTCAGCGCCGACAACATCGGGAACGCGTTCAACGCGGACCCGACGATGGTCCGCAGCGTCATGGACTCGAACGGCGACACGATCGTCAACGCCGCGGACGCGACGCTCACCGCGGGCGGCGCGATCGACTTCCCGCCCTTTGGCAACTTCCTGTTCGATCTCAACTTCGACGGGACGATTGACCAGATCCTCGACACGAACGGCGACGGCGACCCCGCGGTGCTCGACTTCGGCGATCTGCAGATCGACCTCGACGGGGATGGCGCGGGCGATTCGGTGTACCCGAGCGGCACGGCCCCCTCCCCCATCCCGTTCCCGACCGATTCGGTTCCCTGCGAACTGCTGGGGCTGACGCAGGCCGTGTTCGACAATCAGGACATCGGCGCGACGGTGTACCAGCTGATGCGTCACCTGGGCTTCCTGAACGAGCACCAGCGTCCCGACCGCGATGATTTCGTGCGGGTCAACTACGGCAACATCGATTCGGACGCGCTTCCCGGGTTCGCGCTGGTCCTGAGCGGCACGGACAAGTTCGCGAACTTCATCGAGAACTTCGACACCACGACCTCGACCGTCCCGCCCGCGCCCCCGTTCACGCCCCGCCTCCCGGGTCTGTGGACGATCGCCGGCGCGCCGACGAGCGGCGGATGGGGCTTCGCGGCCCCGACCGCGGGCGACGCGCCCGCGCCGACCGAGGACTACGCGGTTGACGAGGACGACATGTCCGCGGAGGCCCTGGTGACCGGGGCGGCCCCGGGCCAGCGTTTGGTCGGTGAGACGATCTTCATCTCCCCGAACATCTACGGCCCTGAGGACGCGACGGTGAACTTCGCGTACTACATCAACAGCGATACCCCCGGCGCCCTGCAGGCGGGCGACGGGCTCATCGTCGAGACCTCCCCCGACGGTGGGGCGACCTGGAACACGCTGATCGGCCTGGGCGTGCCCAGCGACCAGTGGCGCGTCGCAACGGTCACGGTCGGTGAAGTCCGCAACGACGGCGCGACGAGCCTCCCCGATTTCCAGGTCCGCTTCCGCGCCCGCAACACTGACGCGGGCCGGGTCGTGGAGATGGGTCTGGACCGCATCCGCGTCCAGAACCCCTACGACTTCCTGTCGGTGATGCACTTCGGGACCTTCGCCTCGTCGATCTTCCCGGGCGAGGCTGGCTTCGAGTCCATCGAGGTTCGCGAGCCCAACACGGCGGAATTCCAGGACCTCATCGGCCTCGCGCAGGGGCTCAGCCTGGGCGACCGGATCGCGCTGTCCAACCTGTACGGCGACCCCGTCGTGCCGGACGGCGGTGACGCGGCGCCGGACCCGTGCCGGGCGGATGTCGACGGGAACGGCGTGATCGACGCGGTCGATGTCACGCTCTTCCTCGAGCTGTACAACGCGGGCGATCTGCAGGCGGACTTCGCGGCGCCGTTCGGGGTCATCGATATCTTCGACCTCGTCCAGTTCTTCGTGGATGTCCAGAACTCGTTCCGCTGCCAGAACGACCCGGACAACAGCTTCGGGAGCAACAACTTCAGCGACCTGACCTCGCCGGGTTGATGCCCGCGTGACGACGATGACGCGGGCCCCGATGGGCGGGGCCCGTGCCTGAACAGAACCGCACACCGATCCGATCACCGATCAGACGACAGGACCGAGCATGAACAGCCTCGATCAGATCACGAAGACCGCCCTGCTGGCCGCCCTCGCGGGCGCCGCCTCGGCGGGCCTGGGCCAGAACGCGCTCGTCTTCGACGCGCAGGGCGACGGGGTCACGGCGCAGTCGAGCACCGGGCACCTCACCCGCCTGGGGATGAACCGCTGGCTCGACGAAGAGACCATCGCGACCAACCTCGACATCTACGAGAACCGCGAGGCGATCGCGGCGCTCGCGGAGTGGATCGGGCCCGGGCCCGGCAACATCGCCCCCATCATGGCTGGCGACGCGAGCTGGCTCGACCGGATGCGTGAAGAGGCGTCGACGCAATTCGCCCAGAACGGCGGGCTCGACCTGCCCCCCGTGGTGCTGCTCGCGAACGATGCACGCCGCGTCACCAACCCGATCCATGACCAGGGCGGGCCCGACACCTTCGGGGACGCCCCGAGCAACGAGGTGCACCGCGTCAACAGGCTCTGGCCGACCGCGAGCGTGGACGGGCGGTTCGTCGCCCGCATCCCCTATTCGTTCGACGAGGACATGATCGCGGCGTGGGTCGCGCGGGGCGATCCCGATCCCGATCCCGAGGATCAGAACGCGGTCGCGGGCGTCGCCAGCGCCCTCGCGACCATGCTCATCATCGAGCAGGTCGCGCCGGTGCAGTTCGTGGGCTTCAACCCCCAGGTCGATCCCGAGAACGGCTTCCTGCTGTTCACCAACCAGGGCGACGCGGATTTCGACCTCACCACGGGCGTCGCCTCGAACCAGGTGTCCCGGATCGGACGCGCGAACACCGCCAACGAGGACGAAGAGCCCACCAACATCATCCACGAGACCTGGAGCAATTTCCCCTCGATCGTCCGGTCGCTCGGATTCGTGCTCGGGCTCGACTGGGAGCAGCGTCACCCGGACCGCGATGTGTTCCTCGATGTCCAGCCGCAGAACATCCCGCCGTTCGATTTCCCGCTGCCCGGTCCCTCGACCGACGGCAACGACGGTCCCGGCGTGACCGCGGTGGCGAGCCCCGATCCCGACCTCGCGGGCGCCCCCGCGGCGGGCCCGCTGCTCTTCGATGACCTGACGGTGCTGACGATCGAGGTCGAGACGCCCGGGTGCAGCTTCGACCTCGACTCGATCATGCTGCTCCGCCCCTTCGCGCTGGGCGGCGCCGCGACTTACTTCATCCGCGATCCGTACCGCTACACCGACCTCGACGGAGACAATGTCGTTGATACCACCCCGTTCGGGCCCGACGACCGCATGGTCAACCAGCCCCCGGCGGTCTTCTTCAGCACCTGCGACCTCGCCGCGATTGACGAGATGTATTCCGTCGAGTTCCGCTGGTACTACGGGCTCAACCCCAACTGCCCCCACGATGTGAACAACGACGGGATCCAGGGCGGCGACGACCTCCAGGCGTTCGTCGATCTCTGGGAAGCCCGCGACCCCTCCGCGGACCTCGTCCCGCCTTTCGGGTTCATCGACCTACTCGACCTGCAGGCCTTCAGCTTGGGCGATGACGAGAACAACATCGATGTCTTCACGCCCGGCTTCTGCAACATCTTCGGCCCCCCCGGCCCCGGCTTCCGCCCCGACGGCGGCAATGTCTTCCCGCCCGGCTGATCCGCGAACACCACGAAGTCCCGTCCACCACGCCCGCCCGCTCGGCGGGCGTTTTCTTTGCGCGCACCAAACCCTCCCCGGGGATCGGCCCCCGCGAAGGCGAACAGCCGATGCGACTCAGAGCTCGGGCGCGAACCCGCTCCGCAGCGTGTTCTCGCAGCAGGCGCGGGGGTCGGTGAAGTGCATGAGGTAGTCCTTGCCGCCCGCCTTGGTGCCGATGCCGCTCATGCCCGCGCCGCCGAAGGGCTGGCGGGCGACGACCGCCCCGGTGCACTTCTGGTTGATGTAGAGGTTCCCGACGCGGAAATCCTGCTTCGCGATCTCGATGTGCGCGGGCTTGCGGGTGAACACGCCCCCGGTGAGCTTGTAGGGGCTGCTGTTCGCGATCTCGAGCGCTTCCTCGAACGAGCGGGCGTGGAAGACCCCCAGAACGGGCCCGAAGATCTCCTCGCTGCCGATCACATGGTTCATGGTCACGCCGCTGAAGATGTGGGGCGCGACATAGTGCCGCCCGGTCTTCTCCTCGAGCCCCTCGGGGATCTCCATCTCGAGCTCGAGCGTCGCTTCGCGCTTGCCCTGTTCGATGTACTGCTCGATCGCGTGCTTCGCGGCCGCGTCGATGACGGGGCCCACATCCGTCCCGGGGTGGGTCGGATCCCCGATGATGAGCGAGCGGGTGGACTCGATGAGCCGCTCCATGAAGAGCTTGGTCGCGTCGCCCGATGGGCCCTCGGGATCGACGACGATGCACCGGCTGCAGGCGCTGCACTTCTGCCCCTGGAACCCGAACGCGGAATACCGCACGCCCAGCACCGCCTCGTCGAGGTCGGCGGACGAGTCGATGATGACCGCGTTCTTGCCGCCCATCTCGCAGACGACCTTCTTGACATTCGCCTGACCGGGTCGGGTCTGCCCCGAGGCGGCGATGATGTCGAGCCCGACCGCCTTCGAGCCCGTGAAGGCGACCATGCAGACGCGCGGATCGCGGACGAGCTGGGCGCCGACGGTCTCGCCTCGCGCGTGGCAATAGTGCAGCACTTCTCGAGGCACCCCGGCGCTCCAGAGGATGTCGCAGACCGCCTTCGCGATGCCGGGCGTCTGCTCCGCGGGCTTGGCGATCACCGCGTTCCCGCAGACGAGCGCCGCGGTGACCATGCCGGTGAAGATCGCCCCCGGGAAGTTCCACGGGCTGATGACGACCGCGACGCCCTTGGGCTGGTACCACTGCTCATCGAGTTCCCCGATGAAGCGCCCGAGCCGCTCGCGGACGAACATCGGCGCCGCGCAGCGGGCGTAGTACTCGCAGAAGTCGATCGCCTCGCAAATGTCCGCGTCCGCTTCCGCCCAGGTCTTGCCCGCCTCCTTGACCATCACGCCCGCGAGCTCGTCGCGACGCTGGCGCATCAGGCCCGCGGCGCGGACGATGATGTTGCAACGCTCCACGGCGTCGGTATCGCGCCAGGACGGGAACGCCTCGCGGGCGGTCCCCACCATCTGCTCGGCGGTCTCCACCCCCACCATCGAGCCCGCGTCGGGCACGCTGCACCCGCGGACCGCCTCGCCGAACGCGCGGTGCTGGGCCCGGTCCGCGAAGTTGCGGGGGGGCTCGTTCACGAACGCCTTGCCGTCGCCCACCCCCGGGAAGGCGGGGCTGAGCTTGTGACGCTCCGCCGCGATCTCGTAGAGATCGGGTTTCGGGCCCGTCTTGCCCGCGTCCCCCGTCCCGTTCGCGGTCCCGCTCTCGGTCGCGGCCTTGGGCGCGGGGGGCGCGAGCAGCACGCCCGTGTCCTTCTCGTCGAGCACGCTCGCCTTGAGCCACGACTCGTTGCTCGTGTTCTCCAGCAGGCGGCGCACGAGGTAGGCCATCCCCGGGATCATCTCGCCCACCGGCACATACTCGCGGATGCGCAGGCCCATCTCCGCCGCGGCGTGCTTGAGCTGGTCGGCCATCCCGTGCAGCATCTGCAGCTCGATCGCCTCGCGGGGGATGTCGCGTTTCTCCGCGGCCGCGAGGGCCGCGGCGATGGAGCGGGCGTTGTGCGACCCGAGCGCGAGCTTGACCCCGCCCTCGCCCGGCTTGCGCGGGGTGGAGTCCAGGAAGATCTCCGCCATCCGCTCGAAGCAGCGATCGGTCATCCACTTTTCGGGCCAGACCGGGCAGGGCCAGCCCATCTGCTCGGCGTGGATCGTCTCGTAGTCCCAGTACGCGCCCTTGACCAGGCGGACGGTGAGCACGCGTCCGGTGCGCTTGGTCCATTCGACGACGCGCTTCGCGTCCTCCTCCCCGCTCTTGAGATAGGCCTGCATCGCGAGGCCCGCCTCGAAGTCGACCTCTTCGCACGCCCGGAACCACAGGTCGAAGGTCAGGTCCTTGAAGTCCGCCTGCTCGGTGTCCATGTTGATCAGGACGCCCCGCTCCTTCGCGGCCTCGAGGATCGGGATCAACCGCCCCAGCGCGTCGTCGATCGCGCCCGCGGGGTCGATCGGGTCGTACTTCGCGCTCAGCGAGGAGATCTTGATCGAGACATTGGTGCGCGGGACGACCCCGAGGTGGTCGCGCTCGAGGACGGGGTTCTCGGGCCACCCCGCGACACGCTCGGGGAGGTTGTGCACGAGGTCGAGGTACTTGTCCTTGTACGAGTCCGCCTCCGCGTCGGAGACGCACGCCTCGCCCAGCAGGTCCACGCTGAACGCGATGCCCTGGTCCCAGAGCTTCTTGAGCCCGGGCAGGGCGCTCTCCGCATCGGTGCCCGCGATGAACTTCTGCCCCATGCCCTCGATCTGTCCCGCGATGGTCTTGGTCGTCAGGCCCTTGGCCATCCCGCCCATCTTCAGGCCCACATCCATCCCGGCGGGCAGCTTCACGCCCGGCTGGGTGAGGTAGTCCATCAGGTGCTCGTGCACCATCTCGGGGGTCGTGAGCACGGGGAAGGTATCCACGAACCGGAAGAGCTGGACCTTGAAGTTCTCGTCCTTCATCGTCCAGTCCATCATCTTGTCGCTGTAGAACTTCGCGCTCAGCAGGCCGGCCTTGTGCGCACGCGCGTGCTCAAGGATCTCTTCGCCGATCGCGCGGATGCGCGGCTCGAGTTCCCCGGAGACCGCGACCGGCACGGGGGCCTGCGAGCGAGACGATGCCTTCGAACGGGACGAGAAGAGTTTCATGGGATGCTCTCAGACAGCGGTGTGAAGACGCCCTCGCGGGCTCGGGATCGAACGCGGCCGGGGTGCGCCGTCGTCGGCCTCCTCCGGTGTGGCATCATAGATGGGGGACCCCCCCTCCAAGCAAATCCCGCCCCGCTCGGCTAGTGTCCCCCCGGATGGGCGGAACCGTCGTCACCATCGGGAATTTCGATGGCGTGCACCGGGGGCACGCGGCGCTCATCGAGCGCGCCCGCGCGATCGCCGACCAGGACGGAACAGGGCGAGTCGTCGCGCTCGCCTTCGACCCCCACCCCAGATCGGTCCTCAGACCCGGGAGCGAGCCCGCGCGGCTCACCATCTTCGAGCAGCGTGCGGCCCTGCTGCGGGGCACGGGCGCCGACGAGGTCCGGCGTCTCGACCCCGGGACCGACCTGCTGAGCATGAGCCCCGAGACCTTCCTGGGGCATGTCCGCGCGTCGTTCTCGCCCGTGGCGCTGGTCGAGGGGGCGGATTTCCATTTCGGGAAGGGACGCTCGGGGCACATCGCGGAACTGAAGACGCTCGGCGCCCGCCTCGGGTTCGCGGTCGAGATCGTCGAGCCCGTCGAGGTGGTGCTGGGCGACGACTCGATCGTCACCGCGTCGAGCAGCATCACCCGATGGCTGCTGGCGCACGGGCGTGTCCGCGACGCACGGACGGTGCTGGGCCGCCCATACGAACTCACCGGGGAGGTGGGCCCGGGCGATCGTCGGGGACGCACCCTCGGGTTCCCCACCGCGAATGTGCGCCCGACGCAGGTCGCGCCCGACGGGGGCGTCTACGCCTGCGTCGCCGTCCTCCCGGACGGATCGGAGCACCCCGCGGCGGTGCATGTGGGCCCGCGACCGACCTTCGACACCGAGCCCCGCGTCGAGGCGCACATCCTGGGATTGCCGACGAGCTACGGCAGCGGAGGCGGCGGCGAGCCGGACTGGTCGCCTATCGCGGGCCTCCCCGAGAACGGATGGCGGATCGGGCTCCGGTTCGTGAGCAGGCTGCGCGACCCCATCGCGTTCGCCTCGCTCGATCGGCTGCGGGACCAGTTGGCACGCGATTGTGCGCTCGCGATGGAACGGTTGATGTGCGCGGCTCCGGCCGAGGAGATCGGGAGATGACGGAAACAGCATCGGTCTGGGAGTCGAGCGCGACCGCGGCGGAGATCGCGGCGTGGCTCAAGCCCAAGCGTTCAGTGGTGGTCGTGACGCACGGGAAGCCCGACGGTGACGCATTAGGCTCGTCGCTCGCGCTCGTGCGCGCGCTCAACATCGCGGCGGGCGGGTCCGCGGCGGGGTTCAGCGGGGTCGCGAGCCGGGCCGAGGCGTGGTACGCGGGCCCCATGCCGGGCTGGTGGAAGGCGGTGGCGTTGGACTCCAAGTGCCGTCACTTCGATGAGCACCACGCCCCCCCTTCCTCGGTCGAGCCCGACGCGGTGGTGATCGTGGACACCGGGTCGTGGAGCCAGCTGCTGGACTACCGGCCCTGGATCGACCACCAGCACGAGCGGACCGCGCTGGTCGATCACCATCTCAGCGGGAACGCGGAGGTCAGCCCGAGGCGACTGATCGAGACGACCGCGGCGGCGGCGTGCGAGATCATGGCGGGCCTGTGCGGCCGCCTGCTGGGGGTGGGCTCGCCCGCGGATCTGCCCCGGGAGGTCGCGGAGCCCCTTTACCTGGGGCTCGCGACGGACACGGGCTGGTTCCGGCACTCGAATGTGACGCCCGCGGTGATGCGGCTCGCGGCGGACCTGCTGGAAGCGGGCGTCGATCACGAGCGGCTGATCGAGACGGTGGAGTTCCGCGACCGCCCGGGTCGCCTGCGCCTGCTCAGCCGGGCGCTGGGGTCGCTCGAGCTGCTCGACGACGACCGGATCGCGGTGATGGCGCTGGGGGAGAAGGACTTCGAGAAGGCGGGCGCGCACCCGGGCGACAGCGGCGGGTTCCTCGACATCGTCAAGACCGTCGAGACGGTGCGCGTGGGCGTGCTGCTGACGGAGCTCAAGACGCCCGACGGGGTGGTGACCAAGATCAGCATGCGCAGCAAGGGCGGCGCGGGCTTCGTGGATGTGAATGTCGTGGCGCAGAGCCTCGGGGGCGGGGGGCACGCGCAGGCCGCGGGCGCGCGCATGGTCGGCGTGCGACTCGCCGACGCGAAAGCAACAGTGGTGAATGCGCTGCAGGCGGCGCTGGACGGAGCGGACGCGTGAGCGGGGATGACTGGGAACTCGGCGCATCGGGCCCCCGGCGCGGCAAGCCGCGAGGGGGCAAGGCGGGCGGGCCGGGCGGGAAGCCTCCGCGGGGCCCGAAACCCGGGGGCGGGCGACCGTCCGACGGACCGGGTGATCGGGCGGGTCCGCGGGGCGGGCCTCGCGTGCGACCGGGCAAGCGTCCGCCCCTGCGGGTGATGACGACGACGCTGTGGGAGTATCCGAGCCAGCACTACGACAGCCAGGGCAAGACGACGAAGGGGAAGCCCGTCGGGATGTCGTCGTCGACCATGCAGGGGGACAAGGACTACATCGGCGCGACACCCTCGTGGGTGATCTGGCAGCTGCTCCAGCGCTACACGCGTGAGGGCGATGTCGTCATGGACCCGATGGTGGGCAGCGGGACGACGATCGATGTGTGCCTAGACCTGGGGCGCGAGCCCATCGGGTTCGACCTCGCGCCGTCGCGCGACGACATCCGGAAGGGCGACGCGCGGGAGATCGACCTGGACAGCGAGTCGGTCGACTTTGTCTTTCTCGACCCGCCCTACTCGACCCACATCGACTACAGCGACGACCCCCGCTGCATCGGGAAGCTCGACGCGGGGGAGGGCGGGACGGGCCGGGACAAGCGCCGCGCCGACGAGCCCCCCGAGATGATCGGCCAGGCGTACTACGAGGCGATGGAGGAGGTCATCGCGGAGTGCCACCGGGTGATGCGGAACCGGCGCTACCTGGGGCTGTATGTCAGCGACTCGTTCAAGAAACAGAAGGGCGTGAAGGGCGGGCTGTTCATGCCGATCGGCTTCGAGCTCTTCTCGATCATGCGGGACTACTTCAAGCCCGTGGACATCATCGCGGTGGTGCGCCACAACGCGAAGCTGCGCCGGGGCAACTGGCACAAGGCGGCGGAGGAGCAGAACTTCTTCCTGCGCGGGTTCAACTACCTGTTCATCATGAAGAAGGAAGAATGACCGGCGCGCTTCTTTCCAGAATGATCGAAAATCCCGGAGTCCTGACGCAACCCCCCGGGGTGTGAGCCGGTACCACTCGATCGACGATCGTGGGGTGTGCTCGCAAAGGGGAAGGTGATGCGTTGCATGCAGGGGTCGAGGCTCGGCTTGGCGCTGGCGGCCGTCCTGGCGAGTTGGGGCGCTTTCTGCCCGGCTCGCACCGATGGTGCGTTCACAGGCGAGCGATGCGCGGCGCGGGCAACGGTGGGGTCGTTTGAAGTCTCTACATCGGCGCGGGACCTCGCGCTCTCCGACGGCGCGGTCGCGGTGCTCTCGTTCGATCTCGATGTCTACGACATCCGGACCGAAGCGTCGCCCTCGTTCGTCCGCACCGTTGACTTGCCAGGCGGATATTCCAGGCTCGAGCGTGACGATGCGCAGCTCTGGGCACTCGGTCAGGGGGTTTGCCTCATCGAGAACTCGGACCCCCTCAACCCGATCGTGCTCGGGGCATATGCCCCGTCGACCGCGGTTTCGTCTGCCGACGCAGCGGGCACGCTCGCGGTGATCGCCTCCGATCCGGATCCGGACCTGGGGATCCCGCCGATCATCCGTCTGGTCGATTTCACGGATCCGGCATCGCCCCTCGTGATCGCCGAACGCGCGTTCGACGAGCGCGTCAGAACGGTCTCGCTCGTGGACGGTGTGGTGTACGCGGTGATGCGCCTCGGCTCCATGCTCGTGCTCGGGACCGACGGCGCGCAGCCGCTCTCAACGCAAGGCGTCTACTTCGGCTTCGGCGTCTGGCGACGCGACGGCTGGTTCTCGCACGAGGGCGATCGGCTGCTCGCGTTCGACGGCGATCTCCATCTGCTGGATATCTCCGATCCGTTTGATCCCGTTCCCGTCGCGGAGCGCGATATTCTCGGCGGCCTCGCGAACGATGCCCTCATTCGAGGCGACGAGATCCTCGCGGTCTCGATCGATCAGGGCTTCGAGATCCTGCAGACGGCCGCGCCGGGCTTCGAACGGCGCGGGCGGTATCTGCGGGGCACATCGGTCGACAGAGTCGACGAGCACGACGGGCTCGTAGCGATTCTCGGTCGGCGCGAGTGTGTGCTGCTCCGCGTGACCGAGCCGATCGTGCCGGTGTTTGCCCGACACACGGCTCTGGCCAATCCCCTCGCGTTCGATCTCGAGGGCTCCTTCGCGTATCTCGCGATGGAGCCGCCCGGGTTCGAGATTGTCGATATCGCTGATCCCGCGAATCCCGAACGCGTCGGGGCACTGAGCGGATCACTCTGGGGATTCGATGTCGAAGCGATCGCGGATCGGGCCTATCTGGCGACGATTTTCGGGGTGCGGGTCATCGATATCTCGGACCGCCGGGAACCGCGAGTGATCGGGAGCCTGCCCGACACCGTCGCGGGCAGCGAACCGCTCGCCGCCGGAGATGGGACGCTCGCCGTGCAGACAGGCCTGCAGACGATCCGTCTCTACGAGACCGATCCGCGGGGCGACGCGACCCGTCTCGGAGAGATCGTGTTCGACTCCGACATCTCGTCATCGTTGATCGATCGCGGCCGGCTGTTCGTGACGACGGATGGTGGTCTGGAGATCTTCGCGGTGGACACGCCCTCGGACCCGGTGCTGCTCGGAACGACCGGTCTTTTCGTGAATGGCGGCGCGATCGCCGTTGATGGAGACCGCGTCTACACCGTGGGACAGATCAGCGGCGACAGCGGATACCTCTTCGAGTTGGATATCTCGGATCCGGCGAACGCTGTCGAGATCGCTCGCCGCTACTTCTCGAGGCGACCGCTTTCGGTCTCGGCGTATCGCGATCGTGTTTGGATCGCGAACAACGACTCCGAGATTGTCGCCTTGGAGCCTGGCTCCCTTGAGCGTGACATCGGGGCGCAGTCGACATTTCGGGGCGAGTCGATCGCAATTCAGAACGGCTTCTTGTACAACATTGAGCTGGAAATCTACGGCATCGGTGACTGCCCGCCCTGCCCGGTTGATTTCGCCCCGCCGGACGGTGTGCTCGACTCGGCGGACCTCCTCGCGTTCGTCGATCTGTTCCTTGCTGGGCGCAGTGGCTCGGATCTCGATCGGGACGGGCTGCTCGATCTGAGTGATCTCGTGTTCTTCGTCGAAGCCTCGATCGCGGGTTGTTCCTGACGCACGACGCGGGGCGGTCAGTCCAGCCGATACCGGACGATCCGCCCCGCGGTGTAGCGTTCCGACTCCGCCTCATCGGTGGTCGCGATCGCGCGGAACCCCGCGCGCTCCAGGACGCGGATCGAGGCGCTGTTCTCGGCGCGGACCTGCGCGAAGAGGGGGCGGTCGGCGACCTCCTCCAGCAGCAGCGCGAGCGCCCGCGTCGCGATGCCCCGCCCCCACTGCTCCCTCGCGATCCAGTAGCCCACGGTCTTCTCGCCCCCGACCTCGAAGCAGGTGACCCGCCCGGCGAGTTCGCCGTCCGCGAGGATCGCACGCTCGGTGATCGACTCGTCCGCGAGGATGCGCCCCCAATGCTCGAGGAACGCGGCTCGCGTTCGCGGCTTGACACCCGCCAGCGCGGCGCTCCGCGGGTCGCTGTCGTGCGCAAAGAACGCGTCGAGATCCGACTCCCTGACGGATCGGAGTTCCACTCGCGAGGCTCGGGCGTTTTTGGCGTCCATCGCAGACAGGCTCGGTGCGCGGGAACGCGTCAGGTGCAGCCCGCGAGGAACGCGCCGACGAACGCCTGGACATCCGCGAGATCGAACACGCCAGAGGGCGGCGCGAGGTCCGCGATCGGGTCTCCGTTCGTGAACCCCCCGATGAACGCCTGGACATCCGCGAGGTCGAGCACGCCGATCGGTTCGGCGAGATCCGCGTCGTTGCACCCGCCGTCGGGCACCACCGCGATGGTCATGCCCTCGTAGATGTACTCGGCGCCGATCCCGCCGAACAGGCTGAGGGTCCAGCCGAAGACGCTGACACCCGTGAAGTCATACGACCCGGCCGCGTCGAGCAGATCGAGCGAGGACACCTGGGTTTCGGGATAGGTCACAAGAAAGTCGAGGTCGTGCGTCGGGGCGAGCCCCGGGATGTCGACCTGGACGGGGAGCGGGACATCGATGTTCCGGGAGATCAGGAACCCGTCCACCGCGGGGTCGTTGTCGCGGATCACGAAGTAGGCGGGGCCGAACGGCTGGGGATCCTCCAAGACAACCGCGGCGCCGCCCACGCTCATCTCGAAGGTCGCGGGATCGATGGTGTACCCCCGGGTCGGGAAGTTCGGGCTGTCCGCGAACTCCGCCGAATCGAGCACGAACCGCATGACGACCGGATCCCCCGGGGAGACGCCGCTGTGGTCACCGCCGATGACGCTGAATCCGACCTCCCCGGTGACGGTGACCTCGACCAGGTCCGCGACGGCGCAGGGGGCGAGCAGGCCCCCGGCGAGGAGAGAGAGCAACGCGGTCTTCATGGGCATCCTTTCAGCTCGGGCATGGATCCCCTGAATCTAGCGGACCGCGCCCGACCGCCGAACGGAAATCTCCAAGCGGGCCGGGGTGTTTCCACGGATCGCGGCGGTTCGGGCCCGATCGGTCGCTTGCTACTATCCCGCTGTTCCGCAAAGCAGACCGAGGAATTTCCCCCATGCCCAGCATCACCAGGGCCGCGGATGTGCGGCGATCGTTCATCGAGTTCTTCGAGGGCAAGGCGCACACCTTCACGCCCTCGTCGCCCGCGGTGCCGCACGACGACCCGACGCTGATGTTCGCGAACGCGGGGATGAACCAGTTCAAACCCGTGTTCCTCGGGAATGTGCCCGAGAACAGCCCGCTCGCGGGTCTGAAGCGGGCGGTGAACAGCCAGAAGTGCATCCGCGCCGGGGGCAAGCACAACGACCTCGAGGATGTGGGCAAGGACACCTACCACCACACCTTCTTCGAGATGCTGGGCAACTGGTC
>DLBY01000090.1:44373-44535 GCA_002480345.1 Phycisphaerales bacterium UBA7812
GGTCTGGGGGCTCGACAAGACCCGCCTCTACGCGACCTACTTCGGGGGCGACGAGGCCCTGGGCGTCGGGCCCGACACCGAGGCACGCGACTACTGGCTCGAGCACCTGCCCGCGGACCGCGTGATCCCCAGCGGGGTCAAGGACAACTTCTGGGAGATGGG
>DLBY01000090.1:44615-65235 GCA_002480345.1 Phycisphaerales bacterium UBA7812
TTCTTCGAGATGCTCGGCAACTGGTCCTTCGGCGACTTCTTCAAGGCCGAGATCATCGAGTGGGCCTTCAAGTTCCTCACCGAGGTCTGCCAGCTCCCCGCCGACCGTCTTTACGCGACCTACTTCGAGGGCGACCCCGCACAGGACCTCGCCCCCGACAACGAGGCCCGCGATCTCTGGCTCAAGTACCTCCCCGCCGACCACGTCCTGCCCGGCAACTACAAGGACAACTTCTGGGAGATGGGCGACACCGGGCCCTGCGGGCCCTGCTCGGAGCTCCACTACGACCGCGTCGGCGGACGCAACGCCGCGAAGCGCGTCAACGCGGACGGCGAGGATGTCATCGAGATCTGGAACCTCGTGTTCATCCAGTACGACCGACAGGCGGACGGCTCGCTCAAGCCCCTCCCCGACAAGCACATCGACACCGGGATGGGCCTCGAACGCATCGCGGGCATCCTCAAGGGCGTCGATTCGAACTACGACACCGACCTGTTCACGCCCATCTTCGGCGCGATCGAACGCATCACCGGCGCCCGCGGCTACCGGGGCAAGTTCGGGAGCGAGGACCCCGACGGGATCGACACCGCCTACCGCGTGATCGCGGACCATGTCCGCACGCTCACCTTCGCGCTCACCGACGGCGCCGTGCCGGGCAACGAGGGGCGGGGGTATGTGCTGCGCCGGATTCTCCGGCGCGCCGTCCGCTTCGGGCGCCAGACGCTGGGCGCCAAGCCCGGCTTTTTCAGCAAGCTCGTGCCCGTGGTCGTGGAGCACATGAGCGAGGCCTTCCCGGAGTTGAAGCGCGACCCGCAGCGGATCATCGACCTCATCTACGAGGAAGAGGAGAGCTTCGGGAAGACGCTCGACCGGGGGATCACGCTGTTCGGAGAAGCCGCGGACGCCGCGGGGAGCGGCGGGCGCATCTCGGGCGAGGACGCGTTCAAGCTCTATGACACCTATGGCTTCCCGGTAGACCTCACCATGCAGATGGCCGAGGAACGCGGGCTGAGCGTCGATGAGAAGGGCTTCGAGGCCGCGATGGAGGCGCAGAAGGCCCGCTCGCGCGCCGGCGCGAAGGCGGGCGCCTCGGGTGGCCTGGTGCTGGACGCGGAGGCGATCGCGGGCCTGCGGCACATGCAGGTCAAGGAGACGAAAGACGCCGACAAGTTCCACGGGCGCGAGATCCGCGCCACCGTCCGCGCGATCTGGGACGGCAAGAACTTCGACGAGTGGGCGGACACCACGATCGCGGGCACGCGCCGGGTGGGCGTGATCCTCGACAAGACCAACTTCTACGCGGAGATGGGCGGGCAGGTCGCCGACACGGGGCGCATCAGCGTCACCCGGGAGACCCGCTCGGGGACCAAGAACAACGGGACGGGCGGCGAGTTCGTCGTCGAGGACACCCAGTCGTTCGGCGGGTTCGTCCTGCACATCGGGCGCGTAAAGAAAGGGGAGATCCGGGTCGGCGATGATGTGGTCTGCAAACTGGACGGCGCGCGCCGGAAAGCGATCGCGGCGAACCACACCGCGACCCACCTGCTCAACCTGGGCCTCCGACGCGTGCTGGGGGGCGTGGTCGATCAGAAGGGCTCGCTCGTCGACGACGGCAAGCTCCGCTTCGACTTCACCCAGAGCGGCGCCGTCAAGCCCGAGCAACTGGGCGAGGTCGAGTCGATCGTGACCGACGCGATCAACGCGGACCTTCCGGTGCACGCGGACCTCGCGGACCTGGAGACGGCGCGTTCGATCAACGGGCTGCGGGCCGTCTTCGGGGAGGCCTACCCCGACCCGGTCCGCGTGGTGTCGATCGGCGCGCCGGTCGCGGACCTCGTCGCGAACCCGGACAACGAGAAATGGGCGGGCCTGAGCGTCGAGTTCTGCGGCGGCACCCACCTGACCAGCACCGGGGAGGCGGGCGCCTTCGCGCTCGTGCACGAGGAGGCGGTCGCGAAGGGGATCCGACGCGTCGTCGCGCTGACGGGCCCCGCCGCCCGCGCCGCGCACGAAGCCGCGCAATCGCTCGCGGCGCGCATCGACGCCGCCTCGTCGCTCTCGGGCGAGGCACTCAAGCGTGAGCAGCACGACCTCGCGGCGCAGATCGACGAGTTGACCCTCCCCGCGGCGCGGAAGGCGGCGCTGCGTGCCGACCTCGCGGGCCTCGCCGAGAAGATCAAGGACGCGGAGAAGGCACGCGCCCAGCAGCGAGCCGCGGAGGCCGCGAAGGCCGCGGGCGTGCTCGCGAGTTCCGCGGAGGCGGACTCGACGCCCTACTTCGTCTCGACCATCGAAGTGGGCTCGGACCGCGGCGCGCTGCAGGCGGCGATGAAGACGATCACCGACCGCGTGCCCCGCAAGTCGGTCATGCTCATGAGCCCCGACGAGGTCGCGGGCAAGGTCGCGGTGATGGCGGTCGTCCCCAAAGACCAGCAGTCCAAGCTGAAAGCGGGCGACTGGGTCCGTGAAACGGTGGGCGTGATGGGCGGCAAGGGGGGCGGCAAGCCCGACAGCGCCCAGGGCGCCGGCGCCGACCTCGACAAGGTTAAGGACGCGATCAAGGCGGCGCGGACCGCCGCGGGCACCAAGCTGCTCTGACCACGCCCGGAACCCCGTCGAGCCCGAGCGCAAGGCGAAAACGCCCGAGCGATCCGGGATCGGCTCAGAACCGGTTGGTGATCACGACCTCGCTGAGCGGCAGCTGCCCGGGCTTCGGCCAGGGCTGCTTCGTGCCCTTCCCGATCGCGATCAGCGGGCCCATCACATGGTCGTCGGGCAGGTTGATCAGCTCCGCGACCTTCTCGATGTCGAACCCGATCATCGGGCACGAGTCGTAGCCCATGTCCTTCGCGGCGAGCATGATCGTCTGCATCGCCATGCCGATGGAACGCTGCGCCTCGTCGCGCTGCAGCCACTCCCGCCCCTCGTGGAAGGGGCCCATCCACCCCACGAGCAGGTCCGCGACCTCCTGGGGCGCGTCCCGCCAGTACCGCTCGGGGGACTTCTGCCACGCGTTCATGTCCGCGGTCATCGCGATGAGCACGCTCGCGTCGGTCATCTGCGCCTGGTCGTTGCCGTTCGCGCGGATCTGCGCGCGCAGGTCGGGGTCCTTGACGACCACGAACCGCCAGTGCTGGATGTTGAAGCTCGTGGGCGACTGGATCGCCGCCTCGAGGATCTTCGTCAGATCCGCCTCGGGCATCTCGTGCTCGGGGTCGTACTGCTTCACGGCACGGCGGGCGTAGATCGCGTCGAAAGTGTCCATCCGGCAAACCTCCTGGTTCAATCGGTCTCGCAAGCGGGAGCGCCGGGCGCGACCCGGCGAGCGGGGACGAACCCGCGCCGCGACTCCGATATTCGCGGCTAGGCTTCGCTGGATGCCAACCCCCCAGGACAACCTCCGCGCGTGGTCCGTCGGGCTCGACATGGTCTACTCGGCGGGCGGGATGCTGCTGCTCGGCGCCGCGATCGACTGGATGGCAGGCACGCGCCCCTGGTGGATGCTGGGCCTGGGGCTCCTCGGTCTCGTCGTGGGCATGTACCGCTTCATCCGCGACGCGATGCGCATGAACACCTCCACCAGCACGCCCCGAAAACAAAACAAAGACCGGACTTCCAGCGGGCCCGGGGCTCCCTCCTCGTCTGACTGAACGAGAAAGAAACCGGCGAGACGAGAGAAACAGGGCCCCGAACGGTCGCCGCGCGGGTGAGTGACCGCTATTCTTTGCCCCCGGATTTTCGCGCCCGGGCCCCGCGCCGGGTCCTCGCGACCGGTGCACGGATCGACGCTGTTTGACCCACGAGACAGGCCCCCGCGGGCCGATTCAGACGACCCGAACGGACGATGACCACCCGCCCCGCCCACAGCCCTGAGCCGACCGACGCGACGCGCCCGTCGCCCGCGGGCCGTCTTGCGCCCGTCATCGGGCTCTGGGGCGGGGGAACGGCGCTGGTCGCGCTCGCGGTCGCCTGGAACAGGGGTCTCGCGGGCGACGCGACGCTCGCGGTGATCACGGTCGCCGCGTCCGCGATGGTGGGCCTGGGCCTGCTCGCGGGGCTGGCGCCCCGCCCCGCGGCGAAGTGGGCGTTCCCCGTCCTGGGGGCCCAGATGGTGCGCACGATGCTCGCCCCCGCGGCGGGCCTCGCGGTTTATCTCCTGTCGGGCGCCGACGCCCTGGCGTTCTGGTTGACCCTGCTCGCGGTCGCCGCGGCGATGCTCGCCGGCGAGACGATCGCGGTCGCGAAGATGTTCGCCCCGGCCACCCCGGGGCGGGAGGCGGTGGCCTGATGATGCTGTCCGGTGCCCTCAACGGCCT
The DNA here is from genome assembly GCA_002480345.1 of Phycisphaerales bacterium UBA7812. Lineage (GTDB taxonomy): Bacteria > Planctomycetota > Phycisphaerae > Phycisphaerales > UBA1924 > UBA1926. The sequence goes on from DLBY01000090.1 coordinate 48,932, forward strand.
GATGAGCGTGACCCTCGGCGCGGGCAACCCCGTCGAGCATGTCATCAACCACAAGACCGTCGCGTCCGACAGCGGCTGGTGGCTCTGGTCGTCCAACCAGACCAACCTCGTCCTCTCGGGCATCATCGTCCTGGTCGTGGGCGCCCTCGCGGCCCGCGAGATCAAGACCGGTGACGAGAGCGAGGGGCACGACCGCTTCCTGACCAAGAACCCTCTCGCGGGCATGATCGAGGTCATCAGCCTCTTCCTCCGCGAGGAGATCTGCCGCCCCCTGCTGCACGAGCGGACCGACCGGTTCATGCCCTTCCTCTGGACGCTGTTCTACTTCATCCTCGTCAACAACCTGCTGGGCCTCGTCCCCCTGCTCGACCTGTGGCACCTGGTGATGGGCGAGGTCACCCACACCGCCCCGATCGGCGGGACCGCGACGCAGAACCTCTTCGTCACCGCGGCCCTCGCGACCGTCGCCTTCTTCGTGATCAACATCGCGGGCATCCGCGAGCTGGGCGCCTGGGAGTACTGCAAGCACCTCACCGGGGGCGCGCCCTGGTATGTCGCGATCCTGATGGTCCCGATCGAGATCCTCTCGACCTTCATCAAGCCCATCGCGCTGGCGCTTCGTTTGTTCGCGAACATGACCGCGGGGCACATCCTCGTCGCGACGCTGTTCATGTTCGTCGGGATGGGGCTGAAGGCGGGCGTGCTGATCGGGTCGGGCGTCACGCTCGTCTCCTCGGTCGCCGCGATCGCGATCTACTTCCTCGAGCTGTTCGTCGCCTTCCTGCAGGCGTTCGTGTTCATGTTCCTCACCGCGGTGTTCATCGGGCAGCTCGCCCATCACGGCGAGCACCACGACGACCACGCCCACGACCATGAGCACGACCCGATGCTGGAGGCCGCCGACCAGGGCGAGGTCATCCCGACCTGACCCAGAACCAACCCGTTTGGACCCGGGCGGAGCGAGAGCCCCTCCCGTCTGATTCGCAATCCCGCATGAAGGCCGCGACCGTCGCGGCGGACTCAGAAAAGGAAGCGTGAGCACCATGAGCATCAAGAACACCGTCCTCGCCCTCGGCGCCCTGGCCCTCTTCCCCGCCCTCGCGATGGCCCAGGACGGCGGCGACCCGACCCTCTTCAAGGGCATCGCCGCGATCGGCGCGGGCCTCGCGGTCGTCGGCGGCGGCATCGGCATCGGCCTGATCGGCAAGGGCGCCGTCGAGTCGATCGCCCGTCAGCCCGAAGCGGGCGGCGCCATCGGTCAGAACATGATCATCGCGGCGGCCCTCATCGAGGGTGCGACCCTCTTCGCGGTCGTCGTCGGCCTGCTGACCCTGTTCGTCTGATCTCCGAGCACACCGCCCGCCCCGGGCTTCGCCGGCACGCGCCGGGCCCGGGCGGGCTGCTCCGTGCGCGTTGCGCCCCGCGTGAGGCGTCGCGCGCCGGAAGGGAGCTGAGCATGTCCCGTCCCTTTGCTGTTCTCCTCGCCGCCCTCGCGATGGTGCTGTCGCTCGCGGCATCGCCCGCCTTCGCGGCGCCCGATGCCGGGCACGCCGACCCCGCGGCCCATGTGGGCAACCAGGCCGCGGGACACGCCGATGCGCACGCCGGTGACCACGGCGACCACGGCCCCGCGACCCCGATCCCGCCTGTGAAGGAGGGTGTCGCGCCCGCGATCACCGCGCTGGTGGTCTTCGCGATCGTGATGTTCATCCTCGCGACCAAGGTCTGGCCCGTCATCACCGGGGGGCTCGACGAGCGGAACGCGAAGATCCGCGAGGAGATCGCCGCCGCGGAAGCTGCGCAGAAGCAGGCCCGCGCCGCGCTCGAGAAATACGAGAAGTCGCTCGCCGAGGCGCGTCAGGAGGCCCAGCGGATGCTGGACGAGACGCGCACGCAGCAGGCGGCGCTCGCGAGCGAACTGAAGGCGAAGGCCGACCGTGAGCTCACCGAGATGCGCGAGAAGGCGAAGCGGGAGATCGAGAACGCCAAGAAGGCCGCGATCAGCGAGCTTTATTCCGAGAGCGTCGCCCTCGCGACCCAGATGGCGGGCAAGATCCTCCAGCGCGAGGTCACCGTGGACGATCAGAAGCGGATGCTCGAGGAATCGCTCGGCGAGCTGACGAACTCGAACTGATGGCCTTGCGAGTCACGGGCCTCCGCCCGTGAGAAGTGGCGCGGCCTCCGCCCGCGACCTGAAAGGGTTACCCCATGCCGCTGACCGAAGCCAACCCGGACGCGATCGCGAAGGTCTACGCGAAGAGCCTCTTCGAGCTCTGCGAGGCCCAGGGCGGGCGCGACAAGGCCGAGGAGACGCTGGGTGAGCTCGAGGACATCCTCGAACTCGCCCGCGCCGACGCGAAGTTCAACGAGTTCCTCGCGACGCGGGTGATCCCCAGCGAGAGCCGGGACGCCTCGATCGTCAAGATCCTCGAGGGTCGCGCCAGCGACCTGACCACGCGGTTCATCCGCCTGCTCAACCGCAAGGACCGCCTGGGGCACCTGCCCCCGATCGTCTCGGCCTTCGAGAGCATGGTGCAGGAGGCGTTCGGTCGGGTCGAGGTGGACCTGTTCACCGCCGAGTCGATCGACGACGCGACGCGGGACGCCTTCCGCGACACGCTCGCCTCCAAGCTGGGCAAGGAGATCATCCTCCATGCCTACACCGAGCCCGCGATGCTCGGGGGCGTCAAGCTCCGGATCGGGGACCGCCTCGTCGATGACTCGCTGGTCACGCAGCTCAGCCGGATGCGGGACCGCCTGAACACCGACGGGAACAGCCGCCTCCGCTCCAATGCCGAGCGTGTGATCGAGGGCGACTGAGCACCCGAGTGCAACCGGTTTCCGACGAGCCGCGTGCCGCACACGCGGCTTTTTTCTTGCCCGCGCCGATCGGGACATCGCCCGCGGGCCGGCTCCGGATGATCACGCCTGTGCGCACGAAAAACGCGTGCCTCGCGGCACGCGTCGCGATCAGATCCGGGATTGTCGGGGGAAGTCAGTCGCCCCGGCGAGCGGCGAGGCCCAGGCCCCCCACCCCCAGCAACGCGAGCGAGCCGGGCGTCGGGACGAGGTCCATCCCCCCCACGGGCTCGGGCGCCGACACGGGCTCGATCAGATCGCCCAGCAGCGGCGCGGGCCGACCCGAAGGCGAGTGCACGACGGGCGCCCGCATCGTGCGGAGCGGGGCCGTCACGCCGGGCATGGCGCGGCGGAGCGCCAACTCGTCCCGCTCGGCGAGATCGAGCGGATCGGCCTCAAGACCGTTCAGCACGACAGGCGTGGCGTGCGCGAGCGCGAGCACCCGGAACGACTCGGGGAACTCATCCCCGTCCAGACCGCTGACGATGTCGAACGGTGCGGCCCATGCGGTTCCGGCGAATGACGCCGACGCGGCGGCAACGAGCGTGATCAATCTGTTCATGTGCGGCAACCCCCTCGAACTCCGGGCGAATCATGCCCGACAGCCGAGCGGATGCCACCAAAACCACTGTTTTTTGGGACGAAAACCGGGTTAGCGTGGGCGACCCGACCCCAACGCACCCCTTATCCGAGCAGGGCCGCGAGCGCGCGACCGACATAGATCGGGCTCGTGGGCGCTACAGAAAACTCCGCGGCGTTCCCCGGCATGCCCGGCACATCCGCCGGCGTGAGGTCCCGGCGCGCGTCGAGGTCCTTGAGCTGCACGCGGTCCGACGCGGAGGGGGTGTCGTGGACCACCACAGCGAAGCGGGCGTGCTGCCGCTCGGCGTCGGCGAGCAGTTTTTTCAGGTTCCGCGTCGATTTGTCGCTCGAACGGGCGTGCATCGGGCGCACGCCTCCCGCCTGGGGATCATCCGCCCGGGCCTCGTAGCGGTCCGCGTGCCAGGGCCTGCGATCGTCGCCCTTGTCGAGCCAGGACTGGGACTCGACCCCGCGCCGGAGATCGGCGACGAGCCGGCGCACGAATCCGTCCGCTTCCTCGCCCCCCGGGATGACGAACGCCTCGGGTCGGACCGACGCGGGGCGCGCGCTCACCGCGTCCATCAACTCGGGCCCCTCGGGCATCAGGCCCGATTCCTCGAGCAGCAGGCTCAGCACGACATCCCCCATCGCGAACCCGACCGCGGAGGTGGGCGGGCCGCCGACAAGCTCGATGAGCCCGTCGTAGCGTCCGCCTCCCGCGACGGCCCGCTCGCCGCTCGCCGAGAGTTCGAACACGAGCCCCGTGTAATACGCGAGGCCCCGGACGATGGACGAATCCCACGCGAGCCAGGGCGAGTCGCCCGCGATCGGCACGACGGCCTGATCACGCTGGGCGACGAGCGCATCGAACGCGTCTGCGGAGAACCCCAGCGCGTCCGCCTCGTCCGCGAAGACCTCCGGCGCGATCTTATGCCGCTTGTCGAGCAACGCGAACGCGCCGGGCATCGACGCGGCGGAGACCCCCACCGCGGCGAGTTGCTGCTCGATGAACCGGCGATCGCAGAACTGCACACGCATCTGCTCGGGGGTGAACCCGAACTGGACGCACGAGCCCACCAGCGCGAGCATCGCCTCGCTGTCGGCGGTCTGGTCGCCCCCCGATTCGGAGTTGCCGATCACATCGCAGTTCCATTGCAGGAACTCGCGAAGACGCCCACGCTGGGGACGCTCGGCGCGGAAGAACGGGCCCGCCATGAACCAGCGGGTGGGTTTGGGCAGTTGCCGCGCGTGGGCGGCGTACATGCGCGCCAGCGTGGGCGTGAACTCGGGACGCATCGCGAACGGTGCCCGCCCCGTCTGCTGCACCCGCGCGACCTCGTCGGGGCTCTTCCCGCTGAAAGCCTGGAAGAGTTCGCCCAGGATGCCCTCCCCGCTCTTCACGGCGTATAGCGCCGACTCCTCGAAGGTCGGGCCCTCGATCTCCTCGAAGCCGTGCCGGACGGAGGTGTCGCGCCAGGTCTGGATGATGTACCGCCTGCGGAGCATGTCCTCGGGGTAGACATCGCGGGTGCCCTTGGGGGCCTTGAACGACGCGGGCTTACGGGGGGACGCGCTGGGCATGTGGGGAGCGTAGGAATCGACGCGCCGACGCGGCGGAATTCCCTCGACCGCGAGACCAGCCCGGGGGTACGCTGGGCGGCATGGGACGACCGGTCGACACCCTCCGCCTCGCGGGCCTCAGCGTGCAGGCGTTCGCGGCGGTGCTCTGCTTCGGGCTCCTCGCTGGCGCGGGCGCGTTCGTGTGGACGATCGAAAAAGCGCCGATCGCGGAGCGTCGGAGCGACCGGGGGCGGGGCTCGCGCGATGCGGACCCCGCGTTCGGGTCCAAGGCGAGACAGATGTACGCGCTCGGCGGGGACTACGAGCTCGCGGTCGCCGCGAAAGCGAGGCGAGACAATCTCCCGGGCGATCCGGAGGGCTGGATGTTCGGCGCGTTCGCGCACGAGCGGCTGGGGGCCCAGCCGGGCCTGATCGCGCTGAAGCACCGCGCCGAGGCGGGCCGCCTGTGGGAGGGCCTGCTCGAATGGTCGCGGGACCCCATGCGTCGCTGGCGCGGGTCGGAATATTACGAGGGCTGGGCGCTGCTCGGGCTGGGTCATCCCGTGCAGGCTCGCGAGCGGTTCGGGGAGCACCTGCGCACGGCGCGCCCGTCCCCCGTGGGGATCCTGCACTACAACAACGCGTGCTACCTCGCGGTCGCGGGCGACGCGGAGCGGGCGCAGAACGAGTGGCGCCGCGCGGCGCTGACGGAGATGCTCGATCTGGACTGGTCGCACCAGGACCCCGATCTCGAGCTGATCTCGGGCTCGTTCGAGTTCGAGGTCTGGTACCAGTGGCAACGCCTGCGGCGCGAGGTCCGTCGCGGCTGGCGCTACCGCGATCGGGAAGACAACCCCACTCCGAGCGAGAGCGGGGAGCACCCGCCCGTCTTCTTCCGGGCGCAATAGACGGGGCGCGACGCGAACATTCACGCGTCGGCGCATGGTCGGACGCGCCCGGCGCGGTAGACTCGCGCCATGGAAGACCTGCTCAACCGCCTCGCCTCGTGGGGGCCCTTCACCGCGCTGGTGGTGGGCGACTTCATGCTCGATCAGCTGCTGTACGGCGACGCGGAACGCCTCAGCGCCGATGCGCCGGTGCCGGTGCTCGATGTGCGCCGGCACGAGAACCGCGCCGGGGGCGCGGCGAATGTCTGCCTCGACCTCGTCGCGATGGGCGGCACGGTCCACGCGATCGGGGTGACGGGCGACGACCAGGAGGGCAACACGCTGCGGGGCGAACTCGAGCGGCGCAAGGTCGACGCGAGCGGGCTGGTGATCGACCCGACGCGACCGACCACCGTGAAGCGCAGCCTCGTGGGCCTGGCGCAGGCGCGCCACCCCCAGAAGATGTTCCGCGTGGACTTCGAGAGCCGGGATGCGCTGGGCAGCGAGGCGGTCGCGGCGGTGATCGACCGCGTGCGCGAGCGGATCGGGTCGGTCGATGTCGTGTGCATCGAGGACTACAAGAAGGGCGTCTGCACCGAGGCGGTCTGCCAGGCGGTGATCGCGATCGCGAACGAGGCGGGCGTGCCGGTGCTCGTGGACCCCGCGCTGATCGACGATTACACGAAGTACCGCGGCGCCACCGCGATCACGCCCAACCGGACGGAAGCGGAACTCGCGACGGGCCTGCGGACCCACCAGGCCGCGGACCCCGAGCACAACGCGGAGCTCGCGCACGCGCTGCTCAGCTCGCTCGATCTCGACGCGGTGGTGCTGACGCTCGACCGGCACGGCGCGCTGCTGCTGGAGCGCGGGGCGGACCCGGTCGCGATCCCGACGATCGCGCGCGATGTGTACGATGTCACCGGCGCCGGGGACATGATGCTCGCGGGCCTCGCGGCGGCGGTCGCGCACGGCATCGACTGGGCGGGCGCGACGCGGTTCGCGAACGCCGCGGCGGGGCTCGAGGTCGAGGTCTTCGGGGTCGTGCCCATCCCGTTCGAGCGGATCTACGCGGAGCTTCTCCAGCATCACACCGGGGGCGCGGGGAGCCTGCGGACCCTCGACCAGGTGCTCATCGAACTCGCGGCGGTGCGCGCGAGCGGGAACACCGTCGTCTTCACCAACGGGTGCTTCGATGTGATCCACGCGGGGCATGTGCAGATGCTGCGGGAGGCCGCGAGCCGGGGCGACTACCTCGTCGTCGGGATCAACAGCGACGATTCCGTGCGTCGCCTGAAGGGGGAGGGGCGACCCGTGAACTCCGTCGCGGACCGCGCCGCGGTGCTCGGCGCGCTCCGGTCGGTGGACGCGGTCGTCAGTTTCGGGGAGGACACCCCCCACCGCCTTCTGGAACGGATCCGTCCGGATGTCCTGGTCAAGGGCGGGGATTATTCGGTCGATGAGGTCGTGGGCCGCGAGATCGTGGAGGACTACGGCGGGGAAGTCGTCGTGGTGAGCCATGTCGCCGGGAAGAGCACGACCGAGTTCCTCGAGCGAGTCCGCCAGCCGTGAGCGATCCTGACAGCACCCCGACCGATCCGGTCCACCTCGCGATCATCCACAAGCGGTTCCTGCGGATGATCCTCGACGGGACCAAGACCGCCGAAGCGCGACTGACCAAGACCCGGCGCGCGCCCTACACGGGCCTCGACGCGGGGGACCGGATCTACCTGAAGCCCCCAGGGGGCGAGGTGTGTGCGCACGCGATCGCCGAGCGGGTGCACCGCTTCGAGATCACCTGCGACGCGGACCTGCGACGAATCCGAGGGCGGTTCTGGGCGATGCTGGGCGGCTCGGCCGCGGACGATTACTGGACCGCGAAAGCGGACGCCCGCTACGCGACGGTCATCGAACTCGAAGGGGTCACCCCGATCGAGCGGGCCCCGTCGTGGTATCGGCCCGCACGGGACCGGTCGGCGTGGCGGCTGCTCCGCGCGGCCTGATCGGGCCCGCCCTGTTCGGGCTGCTCGACGGGAGCGGCGCGTAGACTGCGCCCGTGACCGATCCGACCCCACATCCTGCGGCGACCGCGCCCCGGCTGATCCGCAAGCTCCCCCCGCTTCTGGTCAACCAGATCGCGGCGGGCGAGGTGATCGAGCGACCCGCGTCGATCGTCAAAGAACTTGTGGAGAACTCGATCGACGCCGGGGCGACACGGATCCGTGTCGAACTCGAGGAAGGCGGCATCGAACTCGTGCGGGTGACCGACGACGGGCGCGGGATCGGGCGGACGCAGTTGCCGCTGGCGCTCGAGCCGCACGCGACGAGCAAGATCTCGGAGCCCGAGGACCTCGACCGGATCGGGACGCTGGGGTTCCGGGGCGAGGCGCTCGCGTCGATCGCATCGGTCGCGCGCCTGTCGATCCGCTCGCGGACCGCGGACGAGGAATCCGCGTGGTCGATCGAGGGCGCCGACGGGGTGATCGGGGAGGTCAAACCCGCGGCGGGCCCGCACGGAACGGTCATCGGCGCGCGCACGCTGTTCTACAACACCCCGGCGCGGCGGAAGTTCCTGCGGACCCCCCAGACCGAGAAGACCCGCTGCGTGGAGTGGCTGCGTGACCTCGCGCTGGCGCACCCGTCGATCGCGTTCGAGGTGGTCTGCGACGGGAAGGTGACGATCGACCTGCCGCCTGACCAGTCGCCCCGTGCGCGCATCCTCGCGGTGCTGGGACGCGAGCACGAGGGGCAGATGCTCGAGGTGAGCGTCGATCGGTTCGACGACAGCCGCGGGGTGCTGATCTGGGGTCTGGTGGGTCTGCCCTCGATCGCGCGGCCGACGGCGAAGGCGCAGCATGTGTTCCTCAACGGTCGGCTGATCCGCGACCGGACGGTGCAGCACGCGATCAAGGAGGCGTACCGGGGGCTGATCGAGCCCGGTCGGCACCCGACCGCGGTGCTGGTGATCGAGATGAGCCCGGACGCGGTGGATGTGAATGTGCACCCCGCGAAGCTGGAGGTGCGATTCCGCGATCAGTCGATGGTGCACAGCGCGATCCTGCGCGGGGTGCGGGACGCGCTCCGCGCGGCGGACCTGACGCCGCAGGCGCCCGCGAGCCGGCTCGAGTTCGGGCCCGGCGATGTCGAGCTGCGCGCGCGCGACTTCGCGGAGCAGGTCCGCGCGATGCGCGACGAGGCGGCGGCGCGGGTGAGCGAGGGGCGCGCGCACGGGGCGGTGCCCTCGGTCGAGGCGATCCGCGAGGCGATGCAACACTCGGCGCCGGGCGAGCTGGAGGGCTCGTTCTCGATCCCGGCGGGCGGCGCGGGCGGCTTCTTTGCGGGGGGCGGGGCGCCCTCGACCCCGGCGCACCCGGGCTCGGGGGTCGGGGCGTGGTCGAGCCCCAGGCCCGCGGAGCGCGTGCTGCAGGTGCACCGGAGCTATCTGGTGACGGAGGACGAGCGCGGGATCGTGATCATCGACCAGCACGCGTTGCACGAGCGGGTGATGTTCGAGACGCTGCTCGAGCGGCTGGAGCGGGGCGGGGGGAAACTCGAGAGCCAGGGGATGCTCACCCCGACGGTGGTCGATGCGGAACCGAGGCAGGTGGATGCGCTCGACGAATTGAAGCCCCTGTTCGATCGGCTCGGGATCGAGGCGGAGGCGATGGGCCCGCGGTCGGTCGGCGTGCGCGCGTTCCCGACCCTCCTGCTCGAACGGGGGGTCGACCCCGGCGCGTTCATGGCGGACCTCCTCCAGCGGCACGAGCGCGAGGGCTTCGCCCCGGGCGACGAGGCGGCGCTGCACGAGGTGCTCGACATGATGGCGTGCAAGGCCGCGGTGAAGGCGGGCGACCGCCTGAGCGACAGCGAACTCGACGAGCTGATGAGCCTGCGCGAGCGCGTGGAGCGTTCGGCGAGCTGCCCTCATGGGCGGCCGACAACGGTACGGCTATCAATCGAGCAGCTCGAGAAGCTGTTCCATCGGCGGTAAGGCGGGCGTGACGCGTCCCCCGCGGCGCTAGGATGCCCCGGTGTTCACCACAGATGGATCCATTCTTGAGGGAACGGGACGCGGTGCGGGGGGCGCCGGCGCTCCGGCCTTGGTGCTGTCGGTCGTGATCCCGATGTACAACGAATCGGCACGGATCGGCGACACGCTGCGCGATGTCGTGAAGACACTCGACGCGTGGGGCGTCGCGTCGGAGGTGATCACGGTCGATGATGGGTCGACCGACGGGTGCGGCGAGTTGGTCCGCTCGATCGCGGATGAACTCGCGGACGGGGGATCGGGAGCCGCTCGCGGTGTGCGCGTCCTGACGCAGGCGCGGAACCGTGGGAAGGGCGCAGCGGTCCGGCGCGGGCTGCGCGAGTCCCGCGGCGCCTGGGTGCTGATGATGGACGCGGACAACTCGGCGCGTCTGGGGGAATTGAGCAAGCTGGCGGCTGCGGCGAGCCGCTCCCGCGTCGGGCTGGCAGTGGGGTCGCGGAACCACCCCGACAGCGTCGTGAAGGCGGACCCGAAGCGGAAGCTGAGCGGGGCTGTGTTCCGGCTGGTGCTCGGCGCGCTGGGGCTGAGCTTCGTTCGCGATACGCAGTGCGGGTTCAAGCTCTACCGGCGCGACACGGCGGACCTGTGCGCCCGGCGCGCGGTGGAGGACGGGTTCGCGTTCGATCTCGAGCACATCGGGCTCGCGGAGCGTAGCGGGCTGGGCGTCGTCGAGGTCGGGATCGCGTGGGTGCATCGCGACGGGGGGTCCATCTCCGTGGTGCGTGACGGGCTGAAGATGATCGGGCAGGCGCGACGCATCCGCACGCGTCTGCACGGGATCGAGGCACGGTCCGCGATCGGCACGGACGCGCCCGCGTCGGTGCTCGAACTCAAGCCCCTGACCGGTGCGCGCGAGACGGAACACGAGCAAGCGATTGAGAGCGGCGCGGCGTGAGCGGCGGGCTGGACGGGCGGCCGAGCGCGCAGGAGAAGGTCCATCTCGGGCGCGCGCTGTGGGTTGTCAACGCGTGCGTGGTCGGGGTGTTCACTTTCCTGACGGGTTCGCGGTTCTGGCGCGGCGATGGGTTCGGTGATTTTCATGTGTTCCACGATGCGTTCCGCGCCGTGCGCGCAGGCGAGGATCTCTACGCGAGCGGGGTGGGCGGGTATATCTATCCCCCGCTGTTTGCGGTCGTGTTCGCGCCGCTGGGCTGGCTGAGCATGGAGCACGCGGGCACGGTCTACACCGCCCTCAACGGCCTGACGGCGTTCGCCTGTCTCTGGCTCGCGGGGGACGAGGTGATCAGGCGGTTCGCGGCGCCGCGGGACCGGGCGGCGCTCCCGGCGGTGATGGCGCTGACCCTGGCCGTCTTCAGTGACAAGCTGCGCATCGAGCTGCAGGGGGGGCAGACGGACCTGTGGATTCTGCTGTGCGTGCTGCTGGCGCTGCGCTGGCTCGGGACGCGCCCCCTGCTCGCGGGGTTCATGCTGGGGCTCGCGGGGAACCTGAAATACCAGACGCTGATCGTGCTGCCCTACCTGCTGATTCGCGGACGCTGGCGCGCGCTGGGGTCGTGCCTCATGTCGATGGCGGGGCTCGCGCTCTCGACGGGGCTTGTGTTCGGCTGGTCGCGGAACCTGGACTACCTGGGGCGCGCGTTCGGCGGCATGGCGCGGATGGTCGGGCTCGGCGCCGACGGCGCGGCGGCGAATGTGCAGGGCATCGCGTGGATCCGGAGCATCAGCCTCACGAGCGTGGCCGCGCGCGTGCAGGCGTGGGCGGGTTGGCCCGCGTGGACGCTCGTCGCGATCACGGGCGTCGCGGCGGGCGCGGTGCTGCTGGGCGTGCTGGCGCTCTATCGGCGTCACGGGCAGCGGGCGCTGGTCGGTCGCTCGGGGCGCGCCGACGACGCGACGGCGCGGGGACGGTCGCTGGTCATGCTCGAATGGACGGGTCTTCTCGTCGCGGCGTGCGTGTTCGGGCCGCAGACGAATCCCCGGCACATGCTGCTGATGCTGCCGATCGCGGCGGTCGCGGCGGTCGCGGCGGTGGTCGTGCTGCTGCCCAGGCCCGCGGGCGTGCGCGCAGCGGGGATCCGGATCGGGCGCTGGCCCGCGCTCGCGGGGTGCATCGGGTTGTCGCTCGCGTTCGTGCTCCCGCCGGGCTCGCGGGAGACCGAGCACCTCGTCGAGGCGTGGCGCTGGATCGGGGGCGTGTCGTTCGCGACGCTGGTGCTGCTGTTCGTCGTGGTGTCCGCGTCGCTGCGTTGGGCGCGCGGGCTGGGCGAGCCCCACGACGAACCCGGGTGATCGACGGTGGTCAGGCGTCGTCGAGCGCATCGACGGCGGCGAAGGCCTTGCCCTCGAGCATCGCGAGGCTGGCGCCGCCCCCTGTGGAGACATGGCTGAGCTTGTCGGCGACGCCGAACTGCTCGGCGGCGGCGGCGGAATCGCCCCCTCCCACGATGGTGATGGTGCCCTTCTCGGTCGCGTCGGCGAGCGCGTCGGCGATCATCTTCGTGCCGACGCGGAAGGGGCGCCACTCGAAGACGCCCATGGGCCCGTTCCAGACGACGGTCTTCGCTTCGGCGATGACGCGGGCGTAGTGGCCCTGGGTCTTGGGCCCGATGTCGAGGCCCATGTAGCCGTCCTTGATGTGGTCGTCGAAGACCTCGATGTCGCCCACATCCTCGGCGAACTGGGTCGAGCAGATGTGGTCGGTGGGGAGGTGGAGCTCGACATGGTGGTTGGCGGCGTGGTCGATCATCTGCTTGGCGGCGCCGACCTGATCGGCCTCGACGCGGCTGGACCCGACCCGGTGCCCCAGGGCCTTGATGAAGGTGTAGGCCATCGCGCCGCCGATGAGGATGTGGTCGGCGGTCTTCATCAGGTTCTCGATCGCGGGGAGCTTGTCGCTGACCTTGGCGCCGCCCAGGATGACGACGAAGGGGCGCGCGGGCTCGGCGAGCTTCTCGTCGAGGTACTTGATCTCCTTCTCGACGAGGAACCCGACCGCCTTGGGGGCGTCGCCCATCGCCTTGGGGACCGCGAGCATGCTCGCGTCCTCGCGGTGGCAAGTGCCGAACGCGTCGTTGATGTAGGCGTCGCCCAGGGCGGCGATCTTGGCGGCGAAGTCCGGGTCGCCCTTCTTCTCGGCCTTGTGGAAGCGGAGGTTCTCGAGGACGAGGACATCGCCGTCGCCCATCGCGTTGACGGCGGACGCGGTCGTGTCGTCGGTGCAGTCATCGGAGGGGCAGGCGACTGGCTTGTTGAGCAGCTCGCCCAGGCGCTGGGCGACGGGCTTGAGGCTCAGGGCCTCTTCGTAGCCCGTTCCCTCGGGTCGTCCGAGGTGGCTCATGCAGATGGCGCGCCCGCCGCGCTCGATGACATTCTTGATCGTGGGCAGCGCGGCGCGGATGCGCCGGTCATCGGTGATGGCGCCGTCCTTGAGGGGGACATTGAAATCGACGCGGATGAGGACCCGCTTGCCCGAAACTTCGACGCTTGCCACGCTCTTCTTCGCCATCGTCCGTCCCCTGTGATCATCGCCCCTGGATTGCCGGGCGTGGAGTTCGTGTGCTCAGATTGGACGGGTGATGGTAGAGCGGGGCGGGGCGGGCGTCCGGCGGGGCGCGGGCGCGGGCGCAGAAAACAGCCCCCTGTGCGGGGGCTGCGCGAAAAGCGGGGATGAAGAGCGCCGGGTCAGACGCCAGCGGGTTGGGTCGAGGTCGCCCACTCGATGAGGATATCGGCGACCTCGGGGCGGGTGAACTCGCCCGGGGGGCGCTCGCCCTTGCTGAGCATCTCGCGGACCTTGGTGCCGCTCAGGAAGATCTGGTCTCCGTCGATCTTGGGGAAGGTCTTGCCGCTGACCATGCCCTGGGCCTTCCTCGAGAAGGCGGCGTGCTCGAACTTGAGCGGCTCGATGCCCAGGTCTTCCTCGTCGAGCGTGTCGAAGATGTTCTGGGCGTCGTAGGTGCCGTAGTACGACCCGACGCCGGCGTGGTCGCGACCGACGATGAAGTGGGTGACGCCGTAGTTCTTGCGGACGAGGGCGTGGAGGATCGCCTCGCGGGGTCCCGCGTAGCGCATCGCGGCGGGCATGACGGTGAGCATGGTGCGCTCATCAACGAAGTAGTCCTTGATGAGGGTTTCGTAGCACTGCATGCGCACATCGGCGGGGATATCGCCGGGCTTGGTCTCGCCCACGAGCGGGTGGATGAGCAGGCCGTCGGTGATCTCCTGGGCGCACTTGCAGAGATACTCGTGGGCGCGGTGGATCGGGTTGCGGGTCTGGAAGGCGCTGACGGTCTTCCAGCCGCGCTTCTCGAATTCGGCGCGGGTCTGCGCGGGGGTGAGGCGCTTGTCGAGGAAGGCCTCGGGGCCCTCGGGATCGACGCAGACGGTGACGACCTCGATGGGGCCCGCGAGGCAGACGGGGCCCTCGTTCTTCACCGCCTCGGCGCCGGGGTGGTTCCCGTCGTCATCGGCGGGATCGTTGAAGAAGATCGTCGCTTCCTTGGCGGTGTCGTGGGCGTAGACCTCCTCGACGGTCATGACCGCCTGGAGGACGCCGTTGGGCGCATAGAGGGCGACGCGGTCGCCCTGCTTCGCCTTGCCCTCGTCGGTCGCGAGGGTGATGGGGATGGGCCAGATGTGCCCGTTGGCGAGCTTCATGTCGCTGATGACCGAGTCGAAATCCGCCTTGCCCATGAACCCGGTGAGGGGGCTGAAGGCGCCGATGCCGATCATCTCGACATCGCAGGACTGCTTGGCGGTGAGATCGACACGGGTCAGCCCCTCGGCTTCCTTCGCGAGCTCGGCGGCTCGCTCGGGGGTCGCGACGCGGTTGACAAGCGTGCCGCCGTGGGGCGGGATGAGGCCGGACATGTTCGGATTCCTTTCGTGTTTCCGGAGGGTTCCGGCGTGCGGCGCCGTTCCTGGAACAGGCAAGCATAGGCGTCGGGGAGTCGATCGCCGGGGGGGAGGGGGCGTGTTGGATCGATATCTCCTGTCCGGACCGGGGGTTTCCGCGGGTTTTGCTTGCGAGGGCGGTAGGATCGGGCGACACTGTGAAGAGCCGGGCTCCCCCGAGGACCGGCGATTTTTATCGGAATTGAGACTCGGAGGGGATCAGGAGGCTGTGCAGATGAAGATGTTGATTGCGTGTGGCGCCCTCGCGGCGGGTGTGACCCTTGCCGCGGGCGGGTCGGTGTCGCTGACCACCGAGACGGTTGTGAGCGGTCTGGCGCGTCCGGTGTTCGTGACGCACGCGCCGGGCGATTTCGATCGGATCTTCATCGTCGAGCAGCGGAGCGGCTCGACGGGGCGTATCCGGGTGTTCGACCTGACGACAAACACGCTGCAGACGACGCCCTTCCTGACGCGGACGGTCTCGACCTCCAGCGAGCAGGGCCTGCTCGGTCTCGCGTTCCACCCAGACTACGCGACGAACGGGAAGTTCTACATCAACTACACGGTGTCGGGCGACACCTTCGTCGATGAGTTCACCGTCAGCGCGGGCGACCCCAATGTCGCGGACGCGACGACCCGGCGTCCGATCATGCGGTTCGATCAGCCTTTCAGCAACCACAACGGGGGCTGGATCGCCTTCGGGCCCGACGGGTATCTCTACATCTCGACCGGTGACGGCGGCTCGGGCGGCGACCCGGGCAACCGCGCGCAGGACATCACCAACCAGCCCTTGGGCAAGATGCTCCGCGTCGATGTGAACGGCGACGACTTCCCGGGCGACCCCGGGACGAACTACGCGATCCCGGCGGACAACCCCTTCGTGGGCGCGACGGGCGACGACGAGATCTGGGCCTACGGGCTGCGGAACGCGTGGCGCTGCGCCTTCGATCGCGCGACGGGCGACCTGTACCTCGCGGATGTCGGGCAGAACGCGGTCGAGGAGATCAGCTTCCAGCCCGGCAGCAGCACGGGCGGCGAGAACTACGGCTGGCGCTGCTACGAGGGGAATAACGCGTTCAACCTCACGGGGTGCGGGCCCGCGTCGGAGTATGTCTTCCCGATCCGGACCTACACGCACAGCGGGGGCAACTGCTCGATCACGGGCGGTGAGGTCTACCGCGGCTGCGCGATCCCCGAGCTCGACGGGACTTACTTCTACGCGGACTACTGCTCGGGTCAGGCGTTCAGCTTCGTCTACGACGGCGCGAACCTCACCGAGCTGACCAACCGGACCTCCGAGATCGGGGGCGGTTTCGGGATCGCGTCGTTCGGGCTCGACGCGTACGGCGAGATGTATATCTGCCGCCTCAGCGGGAGCATCGAGAAGATCGTCCCGACGCGCGGGCTGATCGAGGACTGCGACGAGAACGGGATCGAGGACGCGTGCCAGGTCGCGGCGGGCAATCCCCCGGCGTGCGGGTGCACGGCGGCGGACCTCGCCGAGCCGTTCGGGG
>DLBY01000066.1 GCA_002480345.1 Phycisphaerales bacterium UBA7812
GCGGGCTGGGATCGATTACACTACCCCAGCCGGAACGCGAGCAAAATCAAGAGTTTACGGCACCTCGCTCGGCTAGAAAAGCTGCAGTTGAGGCGGCGGTTGTTCCGTTGCAATCCTGTTTTTTCCCCAGAACACACGCATCCGGGCGAACTGTTTGTCCGTGATGGTGAAGACACGAACCTCTCCTTCGGGCGGAACCGCGGCTTCGACGCGCCGCATGTGCACCTCGGCGTTCTCCCGGCTGGATGCGTGACGCAGGTAGACAGAATACTGCATCTGCATGAACCCGTCCTGGATCAACGCCTTCCGGAAGCGGGTGTAATGCCTCCGCGCCCGCTTCGAATCGGTCGGAAGATCAAACAGCGCGATCACCCACATCCAACGGTACCCGCTCAGTTCCATCCGTCCCGCTCCGTCGCGGCGACAGGGATACGCAAGTCGCGGTCTTCGCCCCTCAGCACCCGAACGAACGACGCGATGTACCGCGACACGCTCACCAGGAGCGGGCCCTTCGCGTCCTCGATGCCGACCTCCTCGGTGAGCACCCCCAGCAGTTCCGCCTTCGTCGGCTGGTCGAGCGTCAACTCCGATCGTTCCGCGAGCCAGCGCACCCGCCGATCGACCAGCGGCCGCAGCGGCTCCATCAGGTCGTCGGCGAGGCAGAACGGGTTGCTCCGCCCGCGGTGCTGGATGCCCAGCGCGGGGAGCAGCCCCGCGGAGACAATCGCACGCGCCACCGCGGCCCGCAGCGCCGCGTACCCGTAGTCAAGCAGGTTGTTCGGCGGCGGGGCGGCGCGGTCGCCCGCGCGCCTCCGGAAGGGCCGATCGACCGGCCCGCAGCACGCGAACAGCACGGGCCAATACAACGCCGCGGCCTGCGCCTCGATGTTGGTCGGGTCGCCCGACCGGACCTCCCGGGCCAGCCGTCCGAGCCTCGCGCGGCACGGGTCCGCTTCGTGTCTCGGGGGCAGCGCCGCCGCCTGCGCGCGGACCTTGGCGGCGACGATGGAGGCCCAGAGACGCTTGCGAGTCGGCTTGCTGGCGCTGAGCTGCGCGTCGAGCCTCGCGAGCAGTTCGGTGTTGCCGCTGATCGGCAGGAACATGCCCACGGGGTGATGGTCACGCCCGCACACGACCAGCGCCGCGCCCGCTTCCGCGAGCTGCGCGAGCGCGGCATGGCTGTAGCTCGCGTGCCGGCTGTCGGCCATGACCACGCCGATGTCCTCGCACGGGATCGAGCCCGCGAGATTGTCGGGCCTCGCCGGCAGGCGAGCGGGTGGATCGGTCTTCCGGAGGACGAGCAGCTGCCGATCGCGCACGGCGAGGTGGGCGGGCTCGCGGCTGATCTCGACGGTGCGCTTGATCACGACTCCAGTTCATGGACTCGCGCGTCCGGAATCAACCGAAAAACCGCCGAGTTGCACTACCGACGCGGGGACGCAAAACAGGAGCGGGTTTTATCGGATGCCGATCAGTCGTGCTCGAGAATCGTGACCTCGCCCAACGCCGACACACGCACCTTGCGGGCGTGCGGTTGCCCGGTCGGGGCAAGCGTCGTGAAATCAGCTGGTGTTGCAGCGAACTGATCTCGCTTCGACCCCGGGACCTTCCTCCCGTCGGCGTCTTTCCGCTCACCGGCGGGCCGCGCGTCCCAGTGCGGAACGAGGACGACCGAGCGCGGCTTATCGAGTTTCGCGACAACGAAGTACCCGACCACGCCGGTCTGCTTGTGCTTCATCCAGACCGTCTCGCCCTCGCACAGACTCATGACGAAGCGGCCGTTGCCGTTGTCCGTGCGGTCCACGAGCGGGTGCTCGGCCTCGATCCGCGCGATGATCGGTCGCCAGTGTTCACGCTCGGCCTTCCACGCCGCGCGGTCCTCCCTTTTGAGGTTGCGGAAATGCTTCGGCCTGGGGACTCCCGCCTCGCGGAACGCCCGGAGCTTGGCGAGTTTGCGTTGGGCCGCCTCGTACGCGGTGACGACCTCTCCGGACCATCTGCCTCGCTCGTCGACACGGATCTCGATGTGGTGATTGTTGCCGCCCAGGTAGGCCCGCTTCGACGCGGGGTCGGCGTCGCGGACAATCCGCCCCGTGCCGTACTCGGGCCCCCGCCGGTCGATCACGACGGGGTCGGACATGGTCCGCAGCAAGACGACCGAGCGGATCGGCATCCCGGAGGCCTGCGTGATCTTTCCCGACTCGGCGAGCCTCTTGATCTCCGCGGCCGTGAACCGGTCCGGGTCGAGCCCGTGTTCTTCGAGGCACGCGCGGAGGCGAGCCCGCAGCCCACGGTCGCGGACGATCCCGCTCTTTTCCGGCGGCGGGTCGACGATCGCGGGGGTGTACGACGCAGACCGGACGATCCCTCGCGCCCACTTTCGCGCGTCACGCTCGCCGGAGCCTTTCTCGCGCATCCGTCGGGCCGCGAGCCGCTCGACGGCCTCCTTCTCCGTTTCCGGTCGGGGCATGCGCAGGTGGTTGGGCGTCAGGGCGAGCACGCTCTTCTTCGCGGTGTAGTTCCCGGAAAGACCCCCGTCGGCATCCAAGACCGGACCGAAGAGCGTTTCCTCGTGCAGGGCCCCGATGAGCTTGCGCTTCACCGGCCGGTGGCAGATCGGTTTGGCGCCGTCCTCGCCGAACACGGCGTCCTTTACCTCGGCCCGGAACTTCTCGATGGCATCGTCGACCGACAGCCCCGGCCTTTCGAACGGACCCGGCGGCCGCAGACGGTTCTTCCGTCGGTAGTCATGCATCCAGTCTTCGTACGACCCTGCGTTTCCGTTCGCCTTGACATGGTCCCAGTACGCCGCGTCCCCCGCTTTCTCCCGCTGCTCCCACTTCACCTGCACATCGCGCGTGCCGAGCGCGATCACCACCGCATCGATCGCGTGGTGGTGGTGGTCGCCCCGGTTCTTTTCCTTGCGTTCGCTCTCCTCGGCTGGATCGAGTCCGTGAGCCTTCGCCGCGTGGCTGTCGAACTTCAGCCGCCACTCGTCTCGCAGCCGCTTCGTCCAGAAGCCATCGCTCGCGAAGATCCGCCTGGCGTCCTCGGGTCGGCCGGACCCGGTGCTCCGCTCCGGCAATCCCTTTCCGTCGAACAGAGCATCCGAGAGGTAGGCCATCACCTGACGGGCCGCGTACTTGGTCGCAGCGGCCTGCCGCTCCGTGAATCCCTGCACCTCCTCGTCTGAGATGTCTTTCTTGAAGCGTTCGATCTTGTTCCGGTCGTCGCGAGCGTCGAAGTAGCACGCCCACAGCGCCGGGCCCTTCGCTTTCTTGACCTCCGCGGGCTTGGGCCGCTTGACCTCGCCGTAGATCCCCTCCACCCATCGCATGCCGGCGTCGAAGCCGCCCCCCGCCGACCAGAACTCCCGCGGCGTCCGCCGCCCCATGTCCCGGTTGCACTTCGTGTGACTCAGCACGATGTTCGACAGCCCGTTGTGCCCACCGCTCGCCCTCGGGATGATGTGGGCAATCTCGCAGTCCGTCCCCGCGGCGGCCTTCTCCGGCGACAGCCCCGCCTCGCCGCACAGCGGGCACACGCACCCCTGCTGCACGCACAGGACAACACGATCGACCGCGGCCCTCTGCTGATTGCTCGAGAGATCCTCCAAGCCGTGTGTTTCGATGATGTCGTTCCGGATCCGGTTCCGCAGGCGATTCCGGAACAGCACGCGGTCCGCATCCTTCTTGCCCATCTTTGCTTCGCGGGCGAGTTCGATGACCACCTCGTCCGGCTTTCGGCCGTGGGCGAGCATGTACTCGACGATGTGCCGGCGCACCTCGTGGATCGCCTTGCGCACCACAGGATTGCTGATGAGCGGGGCCGGGGGCGGCTCGGCCAGCGGCTCGCCCGTCGTGTCGTCGATCACCGGCTTGCCGTCCTTGGTCAGGACATGCTTGTTCATGTAGTACCGATCGCGAGCCGTCGCCCCCTTCGCCCCCGTCGCGTAGCGGCGGCGGGTGACTTTGTCCAGCGGCTTGCCGGTCGTCGCGTCCCGGAACTCCGCGTCCCCCGCGATCGCCTTCCGGGCCTCGATCTGCGTGGGCCAACGCTGCCCGGTCGGGCTCGCCTCGTCCGGCCAGCCCGTCTCCATCACCGGCAGCAGGTTCCGCACCGCCCGCCGGCTCATGTTCAGGCGCTTCGCATCCGGCCGTGGCCGCGCCCTCCACGCCGCGACCAGCGCATCGGCCCTTGCTCCGTCGAGCCCGCCCCAGGTCAACACACCGTCCCGGAGCCGCTCGGCGTGCCCCTCCTCGTCGGGGTCGTTCCGCAGGATCGCCCGATTGAAACCCTCTCGGAGATTCTCCGGCATCGCCTCCCACGCCTCCAAACCGATCGCCCCGTGCACGATCTCGCGGCTGAACCAGTCGGTGTTGATCGCCCGGTCCTCGTCGGCCTCGATGTTGAACCGGCACGGCGACAGCTTCCGCTTCGCGCCGCCCGGCCACCTGTCCTTGCCGTACCACTCCGCCATCTTCGCCCGCAGGTCGGTCACGCTCACCGACCGCTTGGGCTGCCCCTTCCGCTTGCCGCGGGTCTCCTCGCCGAGCGGACCGGATAGGTACGCGATGATCCGCTCGCGTTCCTCTGTTGTCAGCGGACGGGGCGGCCGCGTTCCCTCGATGACCTTGAGGTTGTTGACGGTTTCGATCATCCGGTACCGCGAGGCGTGCCGGTCCGCGTGGGGCACACACCGTTCCGTCGGCTCGAGCACGCACCGCCCGAGCGTGCCCAGGTCCCAGTTCGTCGCCCGCTGCCCGAAGAGCAGGCCCTTGTGCCGCCATTCGCTGTCGCGCTCGGGGTTGTCCAGCGCGAGCCGGAGCTCATCGGTGAGCAACGCGGCGGTGTCACCGCCGAGGGCCCGCTGCTTCGTCCAAAGCTCATCAAACTCGTGCCGGATCATGGCCCGGTCGGCGCAGTGCTCGTAGCTCCCGGCCTTGTTCCGGACCGCCCGCCGCCATTCGCGGGGACCCTTGCGTTGTCCCGTCTTCCGCTTGTCGGCGCTCTCGATCGGCGTGACCCGCTCGTCCCGGACCATCGCGATGAACTCGCCGAAGGTCCGAGCCTTGCGTTCGAGCATCTTCGCGCGCACCTCGCCGATCGCCGCCTTGACCTTCCCGTCCTCGGCCGAGTCGGGGGTCTCCTCCTCGCCCTCCTCAAGCTCGGCGATCTTGAGCCCGAGCGCCCCCCGCCGCTGGGCCAGATGCAGCAGCACCCGGCCGAACTCGTGCGGCGTCAGCGACTCGTCGAGCCCCCGGCGTCTCAACTCCCACGGATCCGTCGCCTCGAGCAGGGCCCTGAACCCCGCTTCGTCGGCGGGCAGCAAGCCCGCGTCGATGAGCCTGAGCCGCAGGGCCCGCTTCCGCTGCGCCCGCCGGGCCAGCGTGATGCGCGTCCGTCGCGTCATCCGCCGCTTCGCGTTCTTGGGCTCCCCCCGCTTGTCGTCGGCCTCATCAACCCCGGCCGGGAACACCGAGACACCGGCGGTGATGTCTCCGGTCTCCCGATCGATCCAGACCGATCCAACAGAATTCGAACCGATGTCCAGCCCCAGAATATATCGTCCCATCTTCAAACCCCGGATACCCACAATATCGTCTTGCGTTGGTCCCCCCACGCTGATAACATGCACGGAGTGTAATCGATCCCGGCCCGCAGTTTCACGCAACAAGGTTCTTGGAACCGCAGGCACCGTCGAAAGACGACCGCCGCAGCTCGCTGACCCGCGACCTGCGGCTTTTTTACGCGCATGGTGCGGGCGCGAGCCTGACAACATCGTGGCAGTCCGGGACAGCCCCCCCACTCCCGGCGGACGCCGCGTCCACCCCGTTTATTCGCCGATGCGCCACGCGCGACCTCGTCTTTGGCCAAGCAAACATCATCTTTGGCCGGGCAAACATCGTCTTTGAAGGACCAAACACCGTCTTTGAAGGACCAAAGATCGTCTTTGATCGGGAAGACTTCGTCTCGGGTCGGGCAAACATCATCTTCGGTCGGGTCACGCTCCGCTCTGATCGGGTCGAGCTCGTCTTTTCCCGGTTCGAGATCGCCGTCCGCGGACCAAACTTCCCCGTGCGCCAATCGAAGGCGACCGCGCGCCGGCGCACGACCACCGCGATCGGCCCGCCGCCCCCCTTCCTGCCCTCGCCCTCTGTGCGCTCTGGGCCTCTGTGGTGCCTCCCTCCTTCCCCACGCCGGCCTGCCCCGGGCCCCTCTCCGCGGCCTCCGCGTTCGATCCCGCTCGCTCCCGGCGAAACGCGGACCCCGCGAACACCGCACCATCCTCCGGCAATGCCCCCGCACCAACGAATTCCGGATGAGTTGGGTTGTTGATCGCCCACCACCGGAATACCATCTGTGGTGTACAGGCGGCCCGGCCGCGGAACGGGGCGTGCCCTCCTCTCACGCCCCGCCCGCGGCCCCGCCGCCCGGCGGGACGCCACGCCGGGCCCGACGCACCGACCGGTGCGCCACGGACGACCCGGCCCGATCCCGCCGCAGGAAAGGCAGGGGCCGATGGTCAGCGGCGCGACGAAACCCAAACCGTTCCTCTTCCCCCAGTTCTGCAAGTCGTGCGGGCGGTGCATCCCCTCCTGTCCCAAGGGCTGCATCACCATGGGCGACACGATCGACCCGCGCACCGGCGTCGTCCCCGTCACCGTCGACACCGAGGCGTGCAACGGCTGCGGGCTGTGCCTGGAGGCCTGCCCCGAGCCGCACGGCCTGATGCCGATGCCGCAGGAGACGCCGGACTTCGACCTCGAAGACCCCGAGACCCTGTTCGGCCCGCGGGCGACCACCGCGCCCACGCCGACCGCGATCCCGTCCGCTCGCATCCCCCTGCCGCGCGTCGAGCCGCTGGTGCTCAAGGGCAACCACGCGTCGGCCGTCGGCGCGATCCTCGCGGGGTGCCGGCACTTCTTCGGCTATCCCATCACGCCCTCGACCGAGGGCTCCGAACTGCTCGCCAAGCTCCTGCCCAAGCTCGACGGCGTCTTCGTGCAGGCCGCCAGCGAGGTCGCGGCGGTGAACATGATCTACGGATGCGGCGGCGCGGGCCTGCCCTGCATGACGCTGACCAGCTCGCCCGGCTTCAGCCTGATGCTCGAGGGGATCAGCTACATGATCGGGGCCGAGCTGCCCGGCGTCTTCTTCGATGTCATGCGCGGCGGCCCGGGCCTGGGCAACATCGCCCCCGAGCAGGCGGATATCAAGCTCGCCTGCCGCGGCCTGGGGCACGGCAACACGCACGCGATCGTGCTCGCCCCCGCGACGCCGCAGGAGATGCTCGACCTGACGATGCTCGCCTTCGAGCTCACCTTCAAGTACCGCAACCCCGTCATCCTCGCCAGCGACGGCTATCTCGGGCAAATGTCGGGGCGGGTGAACCTGCCGGAGTTCATGGTCAAGCCGGGCCTGCCGGAATGGGCCGTGTGGGGCGACGAGGCGCACCGGGGCAACCTGAACTGCTCGATCCGCCTGATCGAGCCCGACCTCGAAGCCCACAACGAGCACCTGCTCGAGAAATACCGGTCCATGACCGAAAACGAGCAGCGGGCGGACCTGTACCGCTGCGACGACGCGGAATGGGTGATCGTCGCCTGCAACACGCCGGCGCGGATGGCCCACGGGGCCGTCGAGCGCCTGCGGGACGAGGGCATCAAGGCCGGGCTGTTCCGCCCGGTGACGCTCTGGCCCTTCCCCACCGAGGCGATGCGGCCCGTCGTCGAAAACGCGAAGGGCCTGCTGTTCGTCGAGGCGGGGCCCGGCCAGCTCGAGGACGAGTTCCGCCTGGCGATGAGCCACGCGGGCGTGGGCGACCTGCCGCCCGTCCGGCGTGTGCAGCGCTACGGCGGCGTGCTCCCGTCGCTGCGGGAGATCATCGAGGCAACGAGGACGATGGCGGGCGTGAAAACATCCGTCGCCGCGCCGGCCGGCGCGAAGGGGGGTGCCCTGTGAGCGTGTTCTACCAGAAGTTCGAACGGCACGCCCACGGCGAGGGCCTCAAGGGACACGCCACCCACTACTGCGCCGGCTGCGGGCACGGCCTGGTCCACAAGTACATCGCCGAGGCGATCGAGGAACTGGGCATCCAGAACCGGACCGTCGCGATCTCGCCCGTGGGATGCTCGGTGTTCATGTACTACTACATGGATGTCGGCAACACGCAGGCCGCGCACGGGCGGGCCCCGGCCGTGGCGATCGGGCACAAGGTCGCCAACCCCGAGGCGATCGTGCTGAGCTACCAGGGCGACGGCGACCTCGCCTCGATCGGGCTGGGCGAGATCCTGCAGGCCTGCCAGATCGGGATGCCGATCACCTTCATCTTCGTGAACAACGCGATCTACGGCATGACCGGCGGGCAGATGGCCCCCACCACCCTGCCCGGGCAGAAGACGACCACCACGCCCGAGGGGCGGTCCCGCCTCGCGGGCGAGCCCCTGCGGATGGCGGAGATCATCGCGCAGATCGACGGGCCGGTGTATGTCGAACGCTGCGCGCTGTTCGACAACAAGCAGCGGATGCGCACCCGCAAGGCGATCCAGAAGGGCCTGCGGCTGCAGGCGGAGAACCGGGGCCTCTCGTTCATCGAGATCCTCTCGGAGTGCCCCACCCACCTCAAGATGACGCCGACCGAGGCGGAGAAGTGGGTCGAGGAGAACATGACCCGCTACTTCCCGCTGGGCGTCAAGAAGGACGAGACCGTCGAGCCCTGGTTCGACCTGGGCACGCCCAGTTTCGATGCCGACCGCGTGATCGAACTCATCGGCGCCACCGACACGCCCGCCGAGCGGTTCTCCTCGGAGTTCCCCGCCCACCTCGACGAGCGGGACATCGAGATCAAGTTCGCCGGCGCGGGCGGTGACGGCGCCCAGACCATCGCGATGCTCACCACCAAGACCGCGATCGACGAGGGGTGGGACTCGACCCACATCCCCAGCTACGGCCCGGAATCGCGGGGCGGCACCTCCTACGCGGATGTCCACATCGCCCGCGACGAGGTCCTCAGCCCCTCGGCTCCGAACCCGCACATGCTCGTCGCCTTCAACGCCCCGAGCCTCGAGAAGTTTGGTCCCACCGTTCGCAAGGGCGGCATCATTGTCTACGACAGCAGCGTCGTGCGGACACCGCCGAAACTCGACGACTCGGTCCGTGTCGTGGGCGTGCCCTGCACGGAGATCGCGCAGGAACTGGGCAAGCGCATGGTCAAAAATGTCGTCGCCCTCGGCGCCGTGCAGGCCGCGAGCGGCCTGTTCCCGCCCGAGAGCTTCCTGACGACACTGAGGCGCGTGCTCAAGGCCAATTGCTCGGTGCTCGAACTCAACGAGACCGCGTTCGCCCGCGGACGCGCGGCATGCGAGACGGCCGCCGCCACCGCCTAGGAGATCGGGAGCCACCGCATGACGCACCCGTGCTCCGCCGATCTCGAGTCGCTCGTCGCCGCTGCGCACCGCGAGCGGCGGGACCGCCTGCTCGAACCCGAGATCTACGACATCCTCCGCTGCGTCGGCATCGAGCCGCCTCTCTGCGTTCTGGCAAAGACCGGCGAGCCGCTCGACGAAACGGCGCTGCATTCCTTCCCGACCGACCAGGTCGTGCTCAAGATCGTCTCCCCGGAGGTGGTGCACAAGTCCGACGAGCAGGGCGTCTCGTTCTGCCGCAACGACCCCGGAGCCATCGCCGACGGGGTCGCGTACATGCTCGACGCGCACGCCGAGCGGAACCCGGTCGGCGTGCTCATCGCCGAATTCATCGAACGCGACCGATCGACCCCGGATCTCGCTGGTGAACTGATTCTGGGCATCCGCGCGACACGCGAGTTCGGCCCCGTGCTGGTCGCGGGTGTCGGCGGGACCGCCTCCGAGCACCTCGCGGCAGCCCTCAAGCCGGGCCGCGCGATCGCCCGTGCGCCGGTCACCGGGCTGACTCCCAAGCGGTTCCTCGAGATCTTCTCGCACACGCTCGCCTACGAGTCCCTCGCCGGGACGATCCGCGGGAGCCGACGCCTCGTCCCGGACGACGAATTCCTCCGCTGCTTCCGGGCGTTCATCGAACTCGCGCGATCCCCTGTCCGCACAACCGATGCCCAGCCCGCCGTCCTCGAGATCGAGGTCAACCCGTTCGTGCCGCGGGCGGGTCGACTCACCCCGCTCGACGGACGGGCCCGCATCGTTCCCGCAACCCAGCGAAGTCGCCCCCGCCCCGCGAGCGGGGTGCGTTGCCTCCTCGCTCCCGAGTCGATCGCCGTGCTCGGCGTCTCGGCGACGAACGCGAAGAGTTTCGGCCGGATCATCCTCGCCAACATCATCGGGGCCGGGTTCGAGCGGTCGGCGATCCGCGTAATCAGGCCGGGGGCCGAGTCGATCGACGGCATCGCGTGCGTCCCGGCGATCGCCGACCTGCCCCGCCCCGTCGATCTGCTGGTCGTCGCGGCGGGCGCTTCGCAGTTGCCCGAGATCGCCGGCG
>DLBY01000104.1:0-13288 GCA_002480345.1 Phycisphaerales bacterium UBA7812
TCAAGGTGCTCGTCCTTGGGGCCGTCCTCGTTGAACAGGCTCGACTTGATCTCACCGACGACCCAACCGCCCTTGACGCGTCGGATCCAGTCCGCCCGGGCGGTGTACCCATCGACCGTGAACGCGGCCTCGAAGATGACCTCGACAGCACGGTCGAGGATCAGTTGCTTGGTTTTCTCGATAGAGCCCGCGAACACGCCGTTGGGGTGCAGGCTCTGAGCACGCCGGTGGACATCTTGCCCCTCCTGCATGCGGAGCAGATCGGCCGGCGTTGGCGCGCTGCCCGAATCACGCATGCCGAACCACGCTCTGGTCTTGCAACCGAGTACGGTCAAGAAATCGTGCTTTGTGACGGTTCGCGTCGGCATCGATGCTCAACGGTATGTCAATCCTGATCTGATGCGGCAGCAACCCAGGCGGGGAGCAGATGGTCCGCGACAACGGGGCGTACCTCGCGACGAAGCCGCCAAGTTTGCCCGGTCCGCCGCTCGATGAGCCCGGCTCGATCCAGCAGCCCGGTGATCAGCTTCCACCCCGGCCGACCCGCCGGCGTGACTTTGCACGGGTGCCCCCAGGGGAGTCGGCCAAAGTGCCGATCGCAGATCATCCAGGTCCACCGGCTCTCACGAAGCGTAACGAGCAGGGCGAGGTCGAATGCCAAGGCGATCGCCGGTTCACGCTCAGCAGAATCCCATCGCCGATCGATCGCACCACGCTCGTACGCCGGTGCGATGTCATCGTGGAACACGCTCACTTTGTTCAAGATGATCAGCGGCGGCCGGAACAGTTTGTCGTCGAGGATGCTGACGCCGGGGTCGAACACCTCGGCAATGCCTTCTGCATCGAGCATCGCCATGAACTTGGCGGCCTCGTCCTCGGTGATGCCCTGGACCGGCGTGTGCTTCCGACGGCTCGGCAACACTCGATTCTGTCTCGGCTTCGGCTTGGTCTTCAATGGTTTCCGTTGCGGAGGCTCGGGATCACCCATGAGCCGAACGAGTCGCTCGCACGCACCATGGCTGTTCAGGATGAGTTGCTGCACCTTGACATGCCGCTGTCGCCAGAGCAACGCACGCTTGGCAAGCTCGGCCCGGAAGGTCGGACCGCCACTGTCCCAAAGGTCGATGAACCGACCGGCGACCGCCCCGTGTGCGTCCACCGTGCTCTGCACGAGCAGGGCATCGATACTCACGAGCCAGGTCCGCTCGATGTCGGTGAGTCTCTCGTCCGCCATGGGTGTCTCCGGTGTGTTCGACGGCTCCGCCGTCGACGAAATTTTTTTCTGAAGGCCGCCCCCGGTCGTTGGTCCGGGGGCGGCGAGGTCATTGCAGGATCCGGCCGAGCAGGCCAAGATCCTCATGCAGCTTTGGGTTGACGACGGCAGTCATCGCAGCCCTTGGGCTCGAAGGGATCCCAGCAGTCGCCGCTACAACGCTTTGGAACTTCAACGGTTACGGCGTCGAGGGGGATGGGCCGCCATTTGTACGCTTGGCGGCATGGAGCGGGTCCGTTACAAGCCGCTAGGCGTACATTGCGGTGTTGGATCAGATCCGCGGGGATTGCGAACTCGAAGTCGACCTCGTTTACATCGAGCCTCGCGATCGCCGAGCAGATCAATGTCTCGGCGAGTTTGCGGAGGGCCGGTTCGCCCTGCGATGCAAGGTCCTTCAACATCGCCGAGAGATCCGCGATGATGCCATCGGCAATCGCTGCGACCTCATCGTTGGTCAACGCGGGGCCCGAGTTGATGCCGGCGAGCTTGTCCTCGGTCAACCGGATCTGCTTGGTCGTCTCGTCGATCGCGTCGTTGACAATGTCGTCGTCATCGCCGCCGAGCCGTCGGACCTGTGACTTCAGGCGCGCTTTCAGCTTGTCGAGCTTGGCGAGCAGTTGGTCCGCCTCGCCCGACCCGCCGCGACGCTCCCGGTCCTGGTCGCCGATCTCCTTGATGATGCGTTCGCGGACATCCGGCAGCGTACATACTCGTGCTCAATGGTGTCGAGCATGCCGTAGAGAGTGCCCATGAGTACCGCGATGTCGGTGCTCGTCATGCCCTTGTCGAGCGTTTGGATCCGGATCCCACGCGGATCTGCGTGCTCGCTGTCGGGTGTCCTTACCGGGTCTTGCGCGCTCACTGCAACGAGCAAGGTGCGTGAGAACCCCGCCGTCGCTGCTTCGCAGTTGCCCGCGAGTAGCCTGATCTTCCTCGCCATCCCATCCGGTCCGTTGAATGTGTGCGCTGTCGTCATCGCCGTACCTCTCTATGAAGGACTGAACCGCCAAACCCGCCGCGGGGCGTTAGCTCCGCGACGGGCCTCTCTCCCCTCGCCCTCATCCGCCGCATTCGTCGCACAGATCGAGCCCCGCCGCGTCGAGCATCTCGCGTCGTGCGGTATTCACGAGTTCGCGGAACGGCTGCTCGCTCATCTCCGCACCTGCTGCCATCTGCGACAGCACCATGAGCACCGCCACATCGAGCTGCGCGAGCAGCACCGCGATCTCCGCTTCGTTCAGCGTCCCGACCGCCCCGGCCACCAACGCTTCCGGCCGCGCCGCGGGGACCGGGCCATCTTGGTCCTCCCCAAGCGTCGCCGCCACCGCGAGCACCGCCCCGTGCTCCCTCGCCCATGCGAGCAGCCCGTCCGCCGCCGCCTCGATTTCGTTCGCCGTGTGAGTGTTGTCGTTCGTCATTCGGTGCTCCGGTTGAGTACGCCAAAGAGTCAATACGGCGTACATAGCGGTGCGTCGGAGCGAAGGCAAGGATCCGTCCGCGGTGAACTCGACAATTTCGAAACGGTGTCGGAGTCGCGTGAGGATCCAGACCAAACCCCCATGGATCCTGACGCAAATCGTCAATTCTCGGGTACTCGAGTATGCACGCCAACACGCATATTCGGCGTACCATGTTCGTCATGCCGCGAGCAGGTACACCCAATCAGTCATGGCGTGATGTGCTTGACGAGGTACGCGAACTCGCGTCGCGCACGGGTACCGGCCGCACAAAACTACTCCGCAAGCTCGACGAGCTCGAAGCCACGGTGGCCAATGAGATCGACACCCTGGACGACGCCCGTCGCCGCCGTGTCGTCGGCCCCCGTGCCCGCGTGCGGGCCGCCACCTACACCGTCGAAGAGTCACGCCGCGGTCCCGCTCTCATTGAGATCCGCCCGGGCGCGGCGGCAAGACCGTACAAGGTGCCGCTTCCGTACTACAGGGCGGTGGCCGCAGAGGTCGCTTCCACCGCGGAGCCGCAACTCTTCGCCACCATCAAGGCTGCTGCGAGCCGTGGGCTGGGTGAGGAGCTTCCCGACTACGCCGCCCGCGTCTCGCTGCGATTCTGGTCCGCCTCAGGACTCGTCGATCATGAGGGGGCTCGCTTCACCCGCGTCGGCACCAAGGCCGAGTTCACGCGTCGGGTGCGGGACGTTTGGAAGAACGCTTCTTCCGCCCCCTTTGAGGTCCATCCAGGTTGAAGTGCTCGCCGAGCTGGTCGATGGCCTCGAACAGTGCCGTCAGCTCCTGCTCGCGGTAGTGGCGAGCGAGCCGTTTGTCACCGTGGGCGAGGTACTGGTCAACGACATGTGGCGCGGTGCCGAGCACGATGCGTTCAAGCTCTTGCGCGCCGGTTGACCGAAACGACTTCGCGGTCCGTCGCGGATCCTCGTTCTTCTCCTTGCTGAGCGTCGCGTCAACGAACGCCGTCAGCTCCCGGCTGATATTGCTGTACCCCTTCCCAAACAGCAGCTTGTCGGGCGTTGTCTTGGCATGGTCTTCGAGGAGAGTCCTGGTCACCGGCCAGAGCTTGTGAGCCTGAGCGGCCTTCGTCTTGTTCCGTTGACGCCGGATCTCTCCCCTGTCGAAGTCGACGGCATCCCGTTCAAGCGTGCGGAGATCCGCTGCCCGGTACCCGGCATTCAATCCCAATGCCATCACCAGCTTCATCCGAGGATCAGCCTTCTTCCACAGCCGGTGAATCTCGTCCAGCGTGAAGAACGTTGGCGATGGCTCGTCCTTCCCGATCCGCGACCAGTGCCGATCGATTGCCCGCGGAAGCACGCCGAGGTATGCGTTCTTAACGAGGTACTCGCAGAACAGGCGAGCCTTGTCGAGTCGGCCTTTCGCCCACCCCTTGGAGAGCTCCCGTTCGTGCATCTCCTCGATGATGTGCTCGCGGTAGTCCGCCACGGCGCGCCAGTTGGCTTCGAGGTCTCGTGTCAGAAGGATCGGCGGGTCATTCTCCGCGAGGAACTCGATGAACGGCTCGATGTTGGTCTCGAATGACCCAATGTGACTCGACGATTGCCTGGCGGATTTCTTCTCGTTCTTGATCGACTCGACCCACTTGGTCTTGATCTCTTCCAAGTTGGCGTTCGCGTCGGTGACCGCCGCCCGCCCGTGGGCGGCGAGCATGGCCTCCAGCTCCTCGATCCGCTCCTTCAGGATCTTCACTTCGAGCTTGCGGACTTCACCCTGGGCCGCGTCGAGCAGGAGCTGCGGCACATCTTCCTCGATGAAGATCTTGTCGATCACCACCTGGTAGGGCTGCTTGAAGAAGACATACAACTCCTCGACCTGCTTGGCGACCTTGCGGAGCCCGCCCCCGACACTGATGGCGTGTTGGACAATCCGTGAGTCCGCCTCGGCCCGCTCTCGGCATGTGACGGCTTCCAAGATGGCGTCCGCCTTCGCGACCTCATCATCCGGACCCTCGGCCCCCTTGCCGACGTAGAAGACCTGCTCCTTGCCTTCGATCTTGACGCGGTACCGCCAGCAGTTCCGCGCGGGGTACCACGAGAGCTTGGGCGGGCG
The DNA here is from genome assembly GCA_002480345.1 of Phycisphaerales bacterium UBA7812. Lineage (GTDB taxonomy): Bacteria > Planctomycetota > Phycisphaerae > Phycisphaerales > UBA1924 > UBA1926. The sequence continues at coordinate 4,810 of DLBY01000104.1, forward strand.
TTTGCGTCGTGATTTGGTTGCGGAAGCGGGGGAGGTGCCCGATTTCAGCGTGGGCGTGCTGGGGCGGTCCTGATCGGGATCAGGTGTTGCGGGGGACTGCTTCTTGGCCACTTGGGTGTATCCGTTTGGGGCGACGGATACGGCTCCAAGTCCGTCTCGTTTCCGCCGACAATGGACCCCAAATCGGATACACGAGTGGATACAAAGTCAAGCGAGGCCGGCGGTCGATTTGTCCCAAAACGACGCAAGCCCTGCGTTTAGCAGGGCTTGCGTAAGCACGGGCGGAAGGATTCGAACCCTCAACCTCCTGATCCGTAGTCAGGTGCTCTATCCAGTTGAGCTACGCCCGCAGGCCCGACCGGTCCGGTCGAGCGGGATGCTATTCACCGCCCCGCTCCCCGACAAGTCCCCACCCGCCGGTTCGCGCTCGCCGACGGCTTGATTCGCGCCGAGACCCGACCAATCATTCCGGTCCCGCCCGGGCCAGAGTTCGGACCCTGTTCAAACAGGGTCGGATTCGGGCCATGCCGTCAATCGGCAGTCGGGCGGTCCGCCGGAGGGGCATGGGAGGCCCGTCGGCACGATCAGTGATCACCCGGGTCGGGTCCGCCCGCCTCGGTTCGCGAAGACACGCAGTTGTCCCGCCGCGCGGGGCGGCCGCATCACCAGCCCGATCCCGCGGGGATTTTTCCCCCGCAACGAGTCCGACGAGTCAGATAGGAACCAGCATGGCGAACACCGAGTCAGCCAAGAAGCGCGTCCGTCAGAATGTCAAGCGTCGTGCCCTCAACCGCTGGCGCATGCGGAACATGCGGACCGCGATCAAGGCGTTTGACAAGGCCCTCGCGAACGGCGAACTCGACAACGCCGCCAGTGCGTTCAAGACCGCGTCGGCCGTCGTGGACAAGACCGCCCAGAAGGGCGTCATCCACCGCAACCAGGCCGCCCGCCGCAAGAGCCGGATGAGCGCTCGCCTGAAGAAGGCCAAAGCAGCCGGGTGAGCCCATGACCCGGACGAGCCGCGAGACCCCGCGAGGGTCCACGCCCGCCGCACCCCCGCGCGCCGCGGGCTACGCCGCACGCTCGGCCGACCCGCTCCACATCCTGGTCTTCGTTCTGCCGCTCGTCGCCTTCTATGAGGCGACGCTTTTTTTGACCGACCTGAGCGGCGTCCGCGACACCGTCGCCGCCCACGAGATCATCAACCGGTTCCTCGCGGTCTTCGGAGACTTCGCCCTCTATCTCCCGGGCCTTGTCCTCGTCGGGCTGCTCATCGCGATGAAACTCGCGCGGGGCGACGCCTGGCGCCTCCGCTGGAAGACCATCCCCCTCATGGCCTTCGAGTCCGTCGTCTGGGCGATCCCGCTGCTCGTCATCGCCGCCCTGCTCAGCGGGCCCGCCGCGGTCCAGGCCGCCGTGCAGGGCGCATCCGCGACCGATCCGATCGCGCAGGCGTCGCTCATGACCCGCATCGCGTTGTCGATCGGCGCCGGGCTGTACGAGGAACTCCTCTTCCGCCTGCTGCTGGTCTCAGCGGGCGCGTTCGTCCTCCGCAGCGTGCTCCGTCTCGACCCCACCTGGGCCGCCGGGCTCGCGATCGCGATCGCCGCCATGGCTTTCACCTTCTACCACCAAGTGGACGGGCCGACCGCCGCGGTGATCGCGCGCCGTCTGGTCTACTTCGTCGCGGGCTGCTTCCTGGGCCTGATCTTCGTGCTGCGGGGTTTCGGAATCGTGGTCGGCGCCCATGTCGCCTACGACCTGTTCGTGCTGGTCCTGCTCCCCGGAGATGGGGGGGGCTGAGCACCGGGCGCCTCTTTGCATTTTCTGTGCGCACAGACTCAGAATTGAGCGCCTTTCACGCGCTGATCGCTTGACCCACGCCGCGCCGGTTTTATGCTTTCACCGACAACAGGCCCCATCGTCTAGTCTGGTCCAGGACACCAGGTTCTCATCCTGGGAACGGGGGTTCGAATCCCCCTGGGGTCATTCAGGGCCCGGCCGCAACGGGCGGCCCGGGCCCCGGCAATCCGGCAGACACCGCCCGACCTCGGGTCTGCGCCCCCCTCACGACCAATCGGAGCCCCGGCATGACCGAACTGCCCAACGAGGGATTCGGGGACCGTCCTCTTGTGCGACGCATCCAGGATGCCCTGCGCGACCGCATCCGGACGGGCGACCTCCAGCCAGGCGAGAAGCTCGCGAGCATGCGTCGCCTCGCGACCGATTTCGACTGCTCGCTCGGCATCGTCAAGCAGGCGGTCAACACCCTCGTCGCCCAGGGCTACCTCCGCTCCTCGCCCAGGCGGGGCGTCTTCGTCGCCGATACCCAGCCCGCCGCGAAGGAAATCCTGATCGTCCTCCCCCATCTCGAGGTCGAGCGGCTCCACCTCGCCCTCAGCGGCGTGCGACGCGCCCTGCGCCACACCTCCTACCGCATCTCGATCCACGCGCAGGTCGACGCCGAGGACGAGGAGATCCCCGCTTACCTCAACAACTCACAGATCGCGGGCGTGCTGCTCATGCTCCCCAGCCGGGGCGATCGGGATGTCGTGCTCCGCGCCGCCGCGGCGGCGGCGCTCCCGACGGTGGTCGTCGACATCGCCGACCGGATCGCGGGGACCGACACCGTGCTCATCGACCCGATCGAGACGAGCCGTCTGGGCATCCAGCACCTGTTCGCGATCGGGCACCGCCGCCTGGGGATGCTCGTCCCCGCCGCGGATGTGCGCACGATCTCGGGCATCGAGGAGCACATCATCGACTCGGTCCGCCGGCTCGGGATGCCCGCCGACCGGATCGTCCCCGTCCGCGTGGACGCCTCCCCCGAGCGCAGCCTCGAGAAGGCGGGCCAGCCCTGGCGCCTCGCGAAGCAGGCGACGATCGAGATGCTCGAGAAAGATCCGAGCGTCACCGCGCTCGTCGGGATCGGTCCCCAGATGACGCTTGGCGCCGCGCTCGGCGCCCAGGCGTCGGGACGCACGATCCCCGAGACCTGCTCGGTGCTCGGGCTGCTGGGCGACAGCAGCGCACTCCAGTCGTTCGACCCGCCCATCACGATCTTCGACAACCCGCTGGTCGACACCTGCGAGCACGCGACGATCCGCCTGCTGGGCCGCATCGACGGCTTCGACGCCGCGCCGGGTCAGATCAAGCTCAGCGCCCGCCTGGTCGAGCGCGAGAGCATCGCGCCGATCACCGAATGACGCTCGCCGCGCGCACGGGCGTCCTCGTCGCGATGCCCGAGGAGGGGCGCGCGCTGGTCGACGCGATGCGCCTCGAGGACCGACTCGAGCACGGGCGACGCGAGTTCCTGTTCGGCGATCTCTGGGGCGAGCGCACCGCCGTCGTCATCGCCCGCTGCGGGAAGGTCGCCGCCGCGACGACCGCGACCGAGCTCATCGTCCGCTTCGGTGTCGAGACCATCATCTGCACCGGGGTCGCGGGCGGCGTGGGCGAGGGCGTCGCGATCGGCGATGTCGTCGTCGCCGATGAACTCGTGCAGCACGATCTCGATCCCCGCCCGCTCTGGCCGCGCCATATCGTCCCCCTCCTCGAAACGGGGAGCTTCCCGGTGGACGCTCCCCTGAGCGACCGGATCGCCGCAGCCGCGAGCGATCACGCCGATGCGGGCGCCGGGGGACGCGTCCACCGCGGGCTGATCGCGAGCGGGGACCAGTTCATCCACGGGCCCGCGATGGCGCGCGCGATCCGGGAAGCGCTCCCGACCACGCTCGCGGTCGAGATGGAGGGCGCCGCGGTCGCGCAGGTCTGCTACGAGTACGGCGTCCGCTGCGCCGTGTTCCGCACGATCTCGGACCGCGCCGACGAGGACGCGGCGGCGGATTTCACCGGATCGCTCGGCGCGTTCGCGGCGTCCCACACGCTTGGTATCCTGTCCGGCGTGCTCGGCAGCGGGGGGGCCTGATGGCCCACCCCCGACCGCGCGCACAAACGGGGCCGAGCACATGGAGAGCCTGAGCGCACAACTCGTCACCCTCGCCGCGGGCGGGACGGGAGAAGCAGGGTTCGCGATCCTGCTGATCGTCGCGCTGGGGGTCGGTGCGCACTGGCTCGCGTGGCGCGTCAAGGTCCCCTCGATTCTCCTCTTGCTCGCGTTCGGGTTCGCGGTCGGGCCGGGCTCCGCGATGGTGAGCGGGGAACCGATCCTCGATCCGGACCACCTCTTCGGGGACCTGCTCCTCCCGCTCGTGGGCCTCTGCGTGGGGCTCATCCTCTACGAGGGCGGGCTCACCCTGCGCGCGCGGGACATCAAGGGTGTGAGCCGGGTCGTGTTCACGCTCGTGTCGCTCGGGGCCGTGGTGACCTGGGTCATCGGCGCGATCGGGGCGCGCCTGGTGCTCGGGCTCAGCCTCGAGCTCAGCGCCCTGCTGGGCGCCATCCTGATCGTGACGGGGCCCACCGTCGTGGGGCCCCTGCTCCGGCACATCCGCCCCGCGGGGCAATCGGGCCCGATCCTGCGATGGGAGGGCATCGTCATCGACCCGATCGGCGCCGTCGCGGCCGTCCTCGTCCTCGAGGTCCTGCTCGCGGGCAACCCCGCGGAGGCGCCGCTCACGGTCCTGATCGCGCTGGCGAAGACGGTCGTGGTGGGGGGCGGCATCGGGCTCGCGAGCGCCCTGTTCCTGCTGGGCTTCCTCGACAAGTTCTGGATCCCCGAGCACCTGCAGAACCCCGCGAGCCTCATGCTCGTGGTCGTGTCCTACAGCGTGAGCAACGCCTTCCAGGCTGAGTCGGGCCTCCTCGCGACCACCGTCATGGGCGTCGTGCTGGCGAACCAGCGCCGCGTCGATCTGCGGCACATCCTCGAGTTCAAGGAGAACCTCAGCGTCCTGATCATCGCGAGCCTGTTCATCGTGCTCGCGGCGCGCATCACGCCCGAGGATCTCGAAGCGGTGAACTGGTGGAAGGCGGGCCTATTCCTGGGCGTGCTCATCTTCATCGCCCGCCCGCTCGCGGTCTGGGTCTCCACGACGCGGACCGAGCTCTCGTGGCGCGAGCGCCTGTTCATGTCGTGGATGGCACCCCGCGGGATCGTCGCGGCCGCGGTCGCGAGCGTGTTCAGCCTCGCGCTCGAGGACGCGCGCGCCGGGTCGAACGCGTCGGTGCTCGTCCCGCTCGCGTTCACCATGATCGTCGGCACCGTGACGGTGTACGGGCTCACCGCGTCCCCCCTCGCGCGCATCCTCGGGGTCTCCGATCAGGACCCCCAGGGCATCTTCTTCGTCGGCGCGTCCCCCGTCGCCCGCTCCGTCGCGTCCGTGCTCAAGCGGCACGGCGTCGCGGTCTCGATGGTCGACACCAACCGGGGCAATGTCACCTCCGGACGCATGGCGGGGCTCAACATCGCCTACGGCAACATCCTCGAAGAGATCTTCTTCGAGAACCTCGACCTCCGCGGCATGGGCCGCGTTATCGCGATGACCCCCAACGAGGAGGTCAACACCCTCGCGCTGCAGCGCTTCACCCACGAGTTCGGCAAGGCGAACCTCTTCCGCCTGCCCGCGAAGATCGACCGCAAGGAGAAGTCCCGACCCAAGACCGACGACGCCTCCAAGTCGATCCCGGAGAAGATCCGCACCGGGAGCGTCGATCTCGACCCGCTGCAGAGCCACTCCTCGTCCACCGGGCGACGCGTGTTCGACACCGGCATCGACCTGTCCACGCTCGAGAAACGCCTCGCGTCGGGCTGGGTCATCAAGGCGACCAGCATCAGCGACGAGTTCACCTACGACGACTACCACACCCTGTACGGCGACGAGGCGGTGCCCATGTTCGTCATCGATGCCGACGGGGATGTCACGATCGCCGTCGCGGGCAAGCACCCGACCGCGGAACCGGGTTCGAAGATCATCGCCCTCGTGAACCCCGAATCGCTGTTCATCCTCAAGCCGAACCTCGCGGACTGACCCGGACCCATCAGGCCCGGCGAGGCAGGATCTCCGCGAGCGCCGCCGCGGTCGGGATCGAGGCTTGCGTGCGCGTGAACGCGTCCAGGTCATCGAGGGCGACCCAGCGGACGGCGTCGTACTCCCAACGGCTCGTGCGGTTCTCCCGATCGATCAGCGCGATCAGTTCCTCGACGGGTCGCCGCAGCGGGACGCGGACGACCAATTCGCACGATCGCCCCTCGGGGTCGTGCAGCAGGCCGATCGGCGGCGCGGGGTCGGGGTCGACCGGCAGGCCCACCTCCTCGCGGATCTCGTTGATCAGCACGCGCCAGAGGTCGTCCGCGTCCATCGTCCGCTGGTCGATCGGGGGCGGGTCGACGCCGCCCGACGGTCCCAGCTCCCACATCCCCCCGAAGATGCGCGTCGCGTGGCTCCGCAGGCCCATCAGCACATGGGGGACGCCCGCCTCGTCGCGGGCCTCGAGCACGCCCGTCACCCCCAGGTGCACGACACCGGTCTCGATCCCGGGGGTCACCGCGAGGCGCCGGTATTCGTCACGACGGCAGCGGACCAGGTTCGCGCCCGGATCCGCCGAGGTGTACGCGAGGATCGGTCCGTTGAACGCGCGCGGGTTCGCCGCGCGGATGCGAGACCACGCGCCGTCCGTCGCCTCCCGCTCGCTCGCGCTCTCCTCGACCGGATCGGTCTCGATCTCGATGCGCAGCGCCTGCCCGTCCCGCAGGGGCTGCCAGACGCACCGGTGCGCCGCGCCCCCGCTCACGGCAGGAAACTGCGCAGGCTGGGCAACATGTCCGCGATGCCCATCTCCTGCGCCTCCTCCTCCACGATCGCCTGCGCCGCCTCGCGGGCCCGCGTCAGCCCGTCGTTGGTCGCCTCGGCGATGAGCGCCTCCGCGAGCGACCGGCTCTCCTCGTCAGCAAACCCCGCGCCCAGCGCGGGATCCACACGCACCGCCTCGACGCGGGCCGTGCCGGTGACCGTCACGCGGACCGCGCCGCCCCCCGCGCTGCCCTCGACCCGGGTCGACTCCAGCTTGGCGCGCACGCGGTCCGCGGACGCCTTCACCTTGTCCTTGTCCTTCAGCAGCCCCGCGAGGGCGCCCATCACCTTGAACTGATCGAGCATGGTGTTCGCTCCCTTCGCAAGCCGAGCCCGGACACCCTAGCGTCGTTTCGGGTGAATATGTGTCACCTTCGCCCCGAAGATGCGGGCCGCCTGCTGCACGAGCGGGTCCTGCTCCGCTTCCTCCCGGCTCGACGCGGGATGCCCCGTCCCGCTCTCCGCCGGCGCGGAGGACGCGGGCGCGCCCTCCTCGCTCTTCAGGTCCACGAACTGGATCGACATCGCGCGGGCACCGGTCTCCTGCACCAGCCGCACGATGTCCGCGAGATGGTCCCGCGCCATCGCCGCCCGCGACGCGGGCACCCCCAGCCGCAACAGCTTGGGGGTCGCCTGCTGGACCGTCATCGTCTCGAGCATCGCGCGCAGCCGGGGACCCGCGAGTTGCAGCGCGCGGGGCCAGACCTCGCCCGGCGCGGGCGGGGCGCTGGACGCCGCGACCCGTTCGCCGTCCCCTTCCGAGGCGGGCTTCTCCTGGGGGGTGTCCGATGCGCGATCCATCGCGGGGTGGTTCACAGGCTCGCGCACCGGGCGCGCCGGCGCACCGCGCGATGCGGGAGACTCCGCCGCGGGAGTAGTCCCGCTCGATGCGGGCACGGGAGGATCGGCCGACGGCGCCCGGGTCACGGGCCCGGCGGCCTTTAGGCTTTTTTTGAGGGTGCCCCCGCCGTTGCCCCAGAACCGGCGACCAACGCCGTCACATCCGCGAGCTTCTCGGTCATCGCGAGTCGAACCAGCAGCGCGTCGAACAGCGCCCGGGGCGTGCTCGACGACTTGATCGCCCGCTGCACGCTCTCCGTCAGCGCGATCATGTGAACGAGCCCCGCCGCGTCGAACCGCTGCGCCCGCGTTGCCTCTTCCTGGCGAGCAGCGCCCGTCAGCTCGACGAGCTCGGTCTCGGGCCCGCACGCGGCGATGACCATCAGGTCGCGGAACCGCTCGAGAAAGGTCTCCAGCACCTGGTCCGCCGAGGTTTTGTCCAGCAGCGCCGCGCCCTGTTCGAGCACCACCGCGGGGTCCCCGTCCGCGATCGCGTCGATCAGCGTGCCCACGATCTCACGATCGGGCAGCCCCAGCAGCGATTCGAGCAGTCTGAGGGTGAGCGTCTGTTCCCCCGCCGCGATCAGGCGGTCCAGCAGGCTCAGCGCGTCGCGCATCGAGCCGTTGCCCAGGCGGGCGACCGCCGCGATGAGCTCGGGATCCGCCTTCAGACCCTCCTGCTTCACCACCGCCTCGAGGTGGTCCTCGATCTTGCCCGAGGGGATGTTCCGGAAGTCGAACCGCTGGCACCGGCTCTGGATCGTGGGCGGCACCTTGTGCGGCTCGGTCGTGCACAGGATGAACTTCACATGCTCGGGCGGTTCCTCCATGGTCTTCAGGAGCGCGTTGAACGCCTCCTTGGTGAGCATGTGGACCTCGTCGATGAT
>DLBY01000104.1:13584-16113 GCA_002480345.1 Phycisphaerales bacterium UBA7812
AGCATGTGGACCTCGTCGATGATGTAGATCTTGTACTCGCCACGCAGGGGGCGGTAGACGCTGCTCGCGATGACCTCCCGCGCCTCGTCTACGCCCCGGTTCGACGCGCCGTCGATCTCGATCGTGTCGGTGTCCTGCCCCGTGAAGATCGCCTGGGCGATGTCGTCCTTGTTCTCGGGGTTGTTCAGCGCGTTGGCGAAGATCCGCGCCATCGAAGTCTTGCCGACACCCCGCGTCCCGCTGAACAGGTAGGCGTGGGCAACCTTCTCCTGGTCGATCGCCGCCTTGAGCGTGCGCGCGATGGATTCCTGCCCGACGACCTCGTCGAACGAGCGGGAGCGGTACCGGCGGGCGAGAACGGTGTAGGCCATGGGGGCATGGTACCGCCCCCGCGCCGTTCCGCCGCCCGATCCGGCGCCGCACCAGCATCCACGCGGACAAACCGTGGATTACCCTGCCTGCATGCCCCGACGCCTCGCCATCGTGACCACGGGACGGGCCGACTACGGGATCCTCGTCCCCGTGCTCCGTGCCGCCGACGCCCATCCCGGGCTCGCCCCCGAGGTCTACGCGACCGGGGCCCACCTCTCCCGGCCCCACGGGCACACCATCGACCGCATCGAGGCGGACGCCTGGACCATCGGCGCCCGCGTCCATTCCGAGCCGCTCGACGGCGAGGGCAACCCGCCCGGGCACCCGGATGCCGCGGACGACATGCCCCGCAAGACCGCCCGCGCCGTTACGGGCTTCGCCGAGGCGTTCATCGCCCGCCGCCCCGATGTCTGCGTCCTGCTGGGCGACCGATTCGAGACCCTCGCCGCCGCCGTCGCCGCCGCCACCGCGGGTGTCCCCATCGCCCACCTGCACGGCGGGGAGATCACCACCGGCGCGATCGACAACCAGTTCCGCTACGCGATCACCGCGCTCGCGAATCTGCATTGCGTCGCGACCGCGAAGGCCCGCGATCGGCTCATCGCGATGGGCGAATCCCCCGACGCGGTGATCCGCACCGGCGCACCGGGGCTCGACGCGATCGCGGCGTTCGAGCCGATGCCCCGCGCCGCGTTCGGCGCCGAGGTGGGGCTTCCCGGCGACGGGCGGTTTCTGCTCGTGACGCTCCATCCCCAGACGATCGGGAACATCGACGCGACAGCCCAGGCGGGCACGCTCGTGCGCGCGCTCGAGGCGGTCGGCATGCCCGTCCTCGCGACCGCCGCGAACCAGGACCCCGCGGGCAGCGCGATCAATGCGGTTCTCGAGGAAGCGTGCGCCCGCCGCGGCTGGGCGTTCTCGCGGGCGCTCGGTCCGATGTATCCCCAGGCGATGCACCACGCGAGCGCGATGGTCGGCAACTCGTCCAGCGGGATCATCGAGGCCGCGAGCTTCGGGCTCCCCGTCGTCAATATCGGCGACCGCCAGGCCGGGCGCGAGCGGTCGGGCAATGTCCTCGACTGCCCGCCCGAGGCGGACGCGATCGCGCGCACGATCCGCGACGCGCTCGCGACGGACGGCGCGGGGATCGAGAACATCTACGCATCGCCCGGGGCTGGCGCGGGCGAGTTGATCGCGAGCGCGATCGCGTCGATGCCGCTGGGCGGCAGCGCGCTCCGCAAGCGGTTCGAGCCCCCGGGTCTCGCGTGAGACCGACCGCCGACGCGAGCGGGCCCGGCCTCGTCGTTCACGCAACCGAACGATCGACACCCGGTTCGAGATGCGCCAGCGTGAGCAGTTCGTCGGCACCGATCGGGCGCGTCAGCACCCGCCCGATCATGGCGTTGAGTTCGCTCGGGGAGATCCCGTTGCCGGGCCGTTTCGCGACGAGATCATCGGACCCGATCGTGTGCCCCGCCGGCAGGTCCCGCGCCGCGACCAGGGAGCGCCGGGCGGCGTGCATCGTGTCCAGCTCGCACGACGAGGGCTGCTTGACGCCGTCCCCGAGCGCCGCCTCCACGAGCCGGATCCTGCGGATCATCTCGGCAAACTGGTCGGGCTCGAGCGACGCGGCATGGTCGGGCCCCTCCATCGCGCGGGAAAGCGTCAGGTGTTTCTCGATCGCGACGGCGCCGCGTGCGACCGCCGCGAGCGCGACCGCGTCGCCCATCGAGTGGTCCGACATCCCGACGGGCGCCCCCAGCGCGGCGCGCAGGCTGTCCATTGCGCGCAGGTTGCTCGCCGCGGAAGGCGCGGGGTAGGCGCTCACGCAGTGGAACCACAGCAGCGGCGTCGGGCGTGCCGGATCCGAGTGCGCGCGCACGACGCGCGCCGCGTCCTCGCACTCGTCCAGGGTCGCCATCCCCGTGGAGATCAGCAGCGGGAGCCCCAGCGCCGCGAGCGACGCGAGCAGCGGGTGGTTGGTCAGCTCGCCCGATCCCAGCTTGAGCGCGCCGACCCCCAGCCCGCGCAGCAGTTCGGCGCTCTCGAGGTCGAACGGGGACGAAAAGAAGACCAGTCCGCGGCGCTCCGCGTGCGCCTTGAGCGACGCGAGCGCCGGCTCCGCGAGCTCGAGCGCCCGCAGCATCGCCGCCTGCG
>DLBY01000104.1:16410-54160 GCA_002480345.1 Phycisphaerales bacterium UBA7812
CCCGCAGCATCGCCGCCTGCGAGTCCGCGTCCGCGCCCTCGATGTTCAGGTTCGTGCGCTGGTACGCCGCGAGGCGCGCCGATCGCGTCACGAGGCTACCGGCGCGGAAGGTCTGGAACTTGACCGCGTCAGCGCCCGCGTCCGCCGCCGCGTCGACGAGACGGTGCGCGAGGTCCTCGTCCCCGTTGTGGTTCACCCCCGCCTCGGCGATCACGAAGCACGGACGCCCCTCACCGATCGTCCGCGCGCCGGCGGGCGTCTCGATCGTGACCGAGGTCTCGCGGTCCACGCCCAGCAGGGCGCGGACCGTTTCCAGGTCCGCGGGCCCGTCGATGTCCACGGCCCGCTCCCGGTCCACGCGCACCCCCACGCTCTCCCCGGGGACGGCAAGGGCGCCCCGCGTGCGCACGAAATCCGCCGAGCACAGATAGCACCCGACGGGGCGGTACGCCGGGGCCTGCGTTTGCCGCCGACCCGGATCGAAACCCGTCGCGCCGTGCACGAACCCCGCGCCGTCGATCGTCAGCGACCAGGCGAGGGGGTGATCGAGTTCCGCGACCAGCGCGACCGACGCCGCGCCGTCGCGCCACGCCCGGACCATGGGCTCGAGATCGTGCGCGCGGAGCAGGGGCGAGGTGGGCTGGAGCAGCAGGACCGCGTCGCAGGGCGCGCCCCGGTCGCTGGCGAGGGTGAGCTCGTGCTGCACGACCGCGAGGCTCGTCGCGTCGTCGGTCGCGAGGTGGGCCGGGCGGAGCCCGCCGTCCCGCGGGCCGGGGCGGTCCCGATCGGGCCACGCCTCCGCGATCGCGGGGTCATCGGTCGAGAGCCTGAGCGTGAGCTCGATCCCGGCGCCCCGCAGGCGTTCCCGCAGGTCCGACAGGGTCCGGTGGGACCAGGCGACGAGCGGGCGACCCGCGAGGGGGGCGATGTTCTTGCCGGGCAGGCCCTTGGAGCCGCCGCGAGCGGTGACGAGCCCGAGGATGCGCATACCCCATGATCGGCGATCTCGGGGCGTAGCCTTCACGCATGGGCGTGATGATCGGGACAACGATCGTGGTCGCGATCCTGACGCTGATCGGGACCGTGATCTGGTGGGCGATGATGAACGACTGGGAAGCCAAGGACCGGCGCGCCCGGGGTCGTCATATCACCGACCATGATCGGCAGCCCGCCGCCCGCCCCGGAGGCGTCCCGACGGACCAAGACCGCGACGACGGGGAGGGCCCCCGGATCGTGAAGCTCTGATCCCGGGTTCCGGACCCCGGCGCGCGCCCCCGATCAGTTCGCGACGATGTTGACCAGGCGTCCTGGGACGACGATCACCTTGCGGATCGTCTTGCCCTCCAGCTGCGCCTTGATCTTGTCGTCGTTGAGCGCCGCGTCCTCCATCTGCTTCTGGTCCGCGTCCGCGGGGACGACGACCTTCCCGCGCACCTTGCCCAGGATCTGCACGGGGATCTCGACCTCGTCGTCGGTCAGCATCGCCTCGTCGTAGGCGGGCCACCCGGCCTGCGCGAGCGAGACGACCCCGATCGATCCGAGCAGCCCCAGCCGATCGGCGATCTCGTCGGCGAGGTGGGGCGCGAAGGGCGAGAGGATGCGCATGAACCGGTCCATCTGGTCGCGCGTCAGCGTCCCCGCGCTCCCGTCGAGCCCGCCCCTGGGCGTCGCGGCGTTCTTGAACTCGATCATCGCCGCGATCGCGGTGTTGAACGCGAGCTTCTCGATGTCGGCGCCGACCTTCGCGATCGTGCGGTGCAGGGCCTTCTCGATCGCGTCGTCGGGCGCATCCGCGACACGGGGGGTGCCGGTGCCCTCGTCGATGCAGAGGCGCCAGACATCGCGCAGGAAGCGGAACATGCCCCCGATCGCGCGGGTGTCCCAGGGCTTGCTCTGCTCGAGCGGGCCCATGTACATCTCGTAGAGGCGGAAGGTGTCGGCCCCGAAATCCGCGATCACATCGTCGGGGTTGACGACATTCTTCAGGCTCTTGGACATCTTCGCGACGATCTGCCCGACCCGATCGCCGGTCTCGGTCTCGATGTACTCCGGCGCGTCGTCGGTGCCCCGGTTCTCCACCTGGTCGATCGGCACGAGGCTCTTATCGGCGCGCTGATAGGCGTGGCTGAGGATCAGCCCCTGGTGGAAGAGCTTCTGGAAGGGCTCGGGCGTCATCACCTCGCCCAGGTCGAACAGCACCTTGTGCCAGAACCGCGCGTAGAGCAGGTGCAGCACCGCGTGCTCGGCGCCACCCACATACAGGTCCACGCCTCCCGGCTGCGCGAGGTCGGGCGGGAAGGTCCCGTACCGCTCGACTTCCTCCCGCGAGACGCCCGCCTTGGGCTTGAGCATCCAGGCGCGGTCCGCGTCGCGCCCGATGAACCGCTCGCTGTTCTTCGGGTCGCAGTACCGCAGGTAGTACCAGCACGAGCCCGCCCAGCCCGGCATCGTGTTCGTCTCGCGGCGCACATGCGCGTCCGCCGGCAGGTCCGCGACACCCGCGGCGCCCGCGGTCGTGTTCACCCAGTCGGTCGCCTTCCCGAGCAGGGGCTGCGGGTCTTCGCTCTCGACGGGCTGGTAGTCATCCATCGGCGGGAGCGTGACGGGCAGCGTCTCCTCGCCCACCGCGTGGTGGAAGCCCCGGTCGTCGTAGACGATCGGGAAGGGCTCGCCCCAGTACCGCTGCCGGCTGAACAGCCAGTCGCGGAGCTTGTAATTGACCTTGCGCTGGCCCTTCCCCTGCGCCTCGAGCCAATCGATGATCTCGCTTTTGGCGCGGTCCTTGGGCATGCCGTTGAGGAAATCGGAATTGATCGCGGGCCCGTCCCCCGTGTACGCCTTGCCCTCGAACCCTTCCGGGGGCTGCACGGTGCGGACGATGTCGAGCCCGAAGGTCTCCGCGAATTCCCAGTCGCGTTCGTCCTGCGCGGGGACCGCCATGATCGCGCCGGTCCCGTAACCCATCAGGACATAGTCCGCGGTCCAGACGGGGATCCGCTTGCCGTTCGCGGGGTTGATCGCGTCGATGCCGAGCGGGACGCCCGTTTTGTCCTTGTTTTCCTGCCGCTCCACATCGGTGCGGTTGCGCGCCTGCTCGATATAGGCCCGGATCGCGTCGTGATCGCCGCTGCCCGAGCGTTCGTCGAGCACCGCGCCGACCAGCGGGTGCTCGGGCGCGACGACCATGAAGGTCGCGCCGAACAGCGTGTCGGGGCGTGTCGTGAAGACCCGCAAGGGCAGGCCCATGTGCGCGACGGGCGCGTCGGCGAGCTCAAAGTCGATGTGCGCGCCCTCGCTCTTGCCGATCCATTCCGCCTGCATCGTCCGCGTGCTGGAGGGCCAGTCGAGATTGTCCAGGTCCCGCAGGAGGCGGTCCGCGTAGGCGGTGATCCGGAACTGCCACTGGCGGAGGGGCTTGCGGAACACGGGGAACCCGCCCCGCTCGCTCTTGCCGTCGATGACCTCCTCGTTGGCGAGCGCCGTGCCCAGCTTGGGGCACCAGTTGACGGTCTGCTCCGCGATGTAGGCGAGGCGGTACGAGTCGATGATCGCCCGCCTGGTCTCGTCGTCGAGCTCGTGCCATTTGAACAGCTCGGCGCCGCTGCGACCCGCGGACCCGTACTCCGCCGCGTCGGGGTTGAAGGACGCGGGGAGCCGCCCCGATTCGAGCTTCTCGATGAGTTCTTCGATGGGCTTGGCGCGGTCCGCCTCGGTGTCGTACCAGGCGTTGTAGATCTTCAGGAAGATCCACTGGGTCCACTTGTAGTAGTCGGGGTCGATGGTCCCGAACTCGCGCGACCAGTCGTAGCAGAATCCGAACCGCTGGAGCTGGCGCCGGAAGTTGTCGATCGCCTTCTTGGTCGTGATCTCGGGGTGGACACCCGTCTGGATCGCGTACTGCTCCGCGGGCAGGCCGAACGCGTCCCAGCCCATCGGGTGCAGGACATTGAACCCCTTCATCTTCTTGAAGCGGCAGATGATGTCCGTCGCGGTGTAGCCCTCCGGGTGTCCCACATGCAGGCCCGCGCCGGAGGGATAGGGGAACATGTCGAGGCAATAGAACCGCGGCGCGTCCGCGTCCCAGCCGTCCTCGCCCGGGTTGGGCTGGCGGAAGATCTCCGCGTCCGACCACGCCTGCTGGCGCGCGGTCTCGATGCTCCCCGCGAGCGAAGCGGTGTACCGATGCTGGCTCTGTTCGGTCTGTGTCATTGCTCGCGCGTTCCGAATGGCGGTGGCAGGAGGCCCGGATCGGGCGGGAGAAACCGGACAGCGAGTATAGAGACCACGCCCACGCCCGTTCAGGGGCGTTCCGGGCTTTCGTCATCGGGCGGTCCGTCCTCGGCGTCCTCGGCCTGTTCCGCCTCGGTCCGCTCGATCTCGTGCTGCTCCCGCCGGGCCCGCTGGTGCTCCGCCTCGCCCTCGAGGCCCGCCTTGCGCTCGTCGATCCGGCGGAGCACCTCGGAGCGCCCATACACCAGCAGTTGCTGCTCCGCCTCGAGCCGCGTCGAGCCCGTCGGGGCGCCGCGGTAGGCGCCGTCGGGCTCGACGATCGCGAGCACCAGCGCGCCCTCCTCGCTGAGCTGGAGATCCGCGAGCGTGCGCCCTTCGAGCCAGTCGCCCTCTTTGACATTGAGTTCGCTGACGCCGTACTCGCCCCCGATGTGGAACAGGCTCGCGTAGTCGCGGGTGTCGAGCCCCGTGTAGCGCTTGAGGAAGCGCCGGATGACCCGCCTGAGCAGGAGATCGACGCGCCGGCTCTCGCTGAGCCCCCAGAGCAGGACGAGCCCCACCACGAGGATCGCGACGCGGAGGAACGACTGCTGCTCGTCGGCGCCGCCGAACCCGATGAGCAGCGTGGTGATCATCGAGATGAGCCCCGCGCCGCGGACGATCATGAGCATGGTGATGATCCGCCGACGCACGGGGTGGTTGACGATCTTCTCGCTCTCGCTCGTGGTGAACCCGGTGCCGGTCCACGCGCTCCGCGCCTGGAACTTCGCGGATTCGTGGCTCAGCCCCGTCAGCGAGAGCGCGATCGTCGCGATGCGCACCACGACGATCGACACCACGAGCACGAAAAGGAATGTGAGAATCGCCGCCATGCCTGGCCCATCCTAACGGGTCGGCTCCGCGCCGCGGATCAGGCGCGAGTCCGGCCCTGCACGGGGGTCATACGCTCGATGAGCGACGCGTGCGCAGGCAGGGCCCGGGCGAGCGTGTGCGCGCGATCCGGGGTGATCAGCTCGAAGTCCTGCCACTCGAACCCCGGCGCGACGGTGCACCCCAGCAGCGCGAACCCGTACGCGGCGCCGGGTGCGTCGTCCGTCTCCGCGAGGACCGCGCCCTGCCAGACATGCCGCGGCGCGAGCACCTGGGGGCGCTGGCCCCGCGCGAGGTCGGGGCCGATCGTCACGACCTCCGCGTTGCGCACGACGCCGTCCCCGCCGAAGGTCTCGGTCCCGTCGTCGATCTGCAACTGGATCACCGGGTCGCCCAGGTAGTGGTGGAAGACCTCGTCGGCGCGCACGCGATGCAGCGCGCTCGACTCGCCGGGCCGCAGCAGGTAGTAGATCTGGGTGCTCCCGGCTCGCTCGGGAGCGTCGGCGCCCGTGCGCACGCGCGTCGCCGACCGGTAGGTCTCCCGGAACGCGCCCCCCTCGTGGGGGAGGGGCTCGAGACCGAGCGTCTCGATCACGCTGTCGGCGGTGGGGCGGTCCATGCCCAAGCGTACGGGGGTGCGGATTGCCGGCTCGGCCCCGCATCGGCGCGGCGTTTCATCTCGTATCCTGATGAAGAGAGAGCGTGCATCATGGCCGAAGAAGTCTCCATCCGCGTCAATTTCTCCAGGCCCATGCCCCTGTTCCCGCTCGGGCAGGTGGTCATGCTCCCCCAGCAGATCACCCCACTGCACATATTCGAGCCCCGCTACCGGCAGATGGTGAGCCGGGCGCTGGACAGCTCGGGGCAGATCGCGATGGCGCGGATCGCCGGGTCGCTGGTGACGGGGCCCACCCCGCCTCTCAAACCCGCGGTGTGCGTGGGGCAGATCGTCCAGCACGAGACGCTCGAGGACGGGCGGTACAACATCATCCTCCAGGGCGTCTGTCGGGCACGGATCGTCGAGGAGGACGAGCCCGACGAGGACCGGATGTACCGCCAGGCGATGCTCGAGCCCATCGAAGACGACGAGGACGAATCACTGCGGGCCGAGGGCTTCCGAGACTGGATCCGCGATGAGCTCGACAGCGGGGAACTCCGCCGGCTCGCGGCGGCGGACGAGCTCAAGAAACTCGTGTCAAACGAGCAAATCCCATCACCCGTTCTGGTGGAGATCATCTCGTTCGCGTTGGTGACGGATGACGCGACCCGGTACGCGCTGCTCGCGGAGGGCAGCCTCGATCGGCGGGCGCGGCTCGTGCAATCGAACCTCGACGGGCTCGCCTCGCTGATCCGAAAAGCGGTGGCCCAGAAACCGGGGGAATGGCCCAAGGGCACCAGCTGGAACTGAAATCGGCTCGGCAACGATTGTTATCGGACGCAACTGGCCGAGAATGGTGCAACGAGATCGTGGATCCGCGGAAATACTCTCGGGCCCGCGGGGGTTTTCCAGTAAGCTAGCAGACGCAAACCTGTATGCAAGGCTTCCCGGTCGGCTGGTCTGCCCGCCCCGGAGGCAATCGAGAAGGAGGTCGTGATGAAGCGCAAGAACAGGCAACGGGTCGCCGTGCTCGCGGCTGGGCTCGCGGGCGTGCTCGCGGTCCAGTCCGGCTGCAACAACGCGGGCGAGGGTGCGCTCTCCGGCGCGGCGTTGGGCAGCCTCGCGGGTCTGGGCCTGGGCAGCCTGACTGGCGATGCCGGCAAGGGTGCCGCCGCCGGCGCGATCATCGGCGGCCTGGGCGGCGCGGTGCTGGGCGACCAGAACCAGCGGCGTGACAACCGGCGTTACCGCTACGACGACGACTATTGATCCGGGATGAACATCTGCCGGCCCGCGTCGGATTGACCGGCGCGGGCTTTTTCGTGCGCGCACGCTCCGTCACCCCGCCGGGGTCTGTCTGGGGCGGATCGCGCCGCATCACTATCATGCGTGTATGACCACACTGCAATCCAACTTCGACGCGCGCACCGCACGGGTCCTCGACGAACTGACCCGCAAGGGCGAGTACAAGCACCTGCAGATGATCCAGGGCCCGATGGGCCCGACCGTCACGCTCCGACAGGACGACGGGTCGTCCAAGGAAGTGCTCTGCTTCTGCAGCAACAACTACCTGGGCCTCGCCAACGACCCGCGCGTCGTCGAGGCGGGCATCGAGGGGCTCAAGAAATACGGCGCGGGCACCGCCTCCGTCCGCTTCATCTGCGGCACCTTCGACTGCCACGAGACCATCGAGCACACGATCGCCCAGTACATGGGCACCGAGGCGAGCTACACCTTTGTCAGTTGCTGGACCGCGAACGAGGCGATCTATCCGACCTTTGCCGAGCCGGGCGACATCATCATCAGTGATGCGCTCAACCACGCCTGCATCATCGACGGCATCCGCCTCGCCGCGACGATGAAGAAGGGCGTGCACAAGACCGTCTTCCCCCACGCGGATTACGGGGTGCTGCGCGAGAAACTGATCGCGGCCGCGAAGGACCCCGAGGTCACCGGGCAGGTCTGGGTCGTCACCGACGGCGTCTTCAGCATGGAGGGCGACATCGCCGACCTGCCCGCCATCCGGGGCCTGTGCGACGAGTTCGGCGCGATGCTGATCGTCGATGACTCGCACGGGCACGGCGTGATGGGCCGAACGGGTCGAGGCACGCACGAACACTTCGGCATGATGGGCAGGGGCGCCGACGGGGGCGGCACCAGCGGCAACGACATCGGCGAGGTGGACTTTTTTACCGGCACGCTCGGCAAGGGCCTGGGCGGCGGCGCGGGCGGGTTCGTCGCGGGTTCACGCCGCGGCATCGAACTGCTCATCCAGCGGGGCCGACCGACATTGTTCAGTAATGCGTTGCCCGCGACGATCGCGTGCAGTGCCAACAAGGCGATCGAGATCATCATGGACGAGCCCGAGCATGTGCAGCGGCTCAAGACCAATGTCGACACGGCCCGCAGCAAGATCAAGGCCGCGGGGTTCGATGTGCTCGAGAGCCCGACCGCGATCCTGCCCATTATCGTGGGCGAGACGAGCAAGGCGATCGCCATGAGCCAGCGCCTGCTCGAGATGGGCGTCTTCGTCATCGGGTTCGGCTACCCGGTGGTGCCGGAGGGCGAGGCGAGGCTCCGCATCCAGATGTCGGCGGCGCACACGGGTGAGCACATCGATGCGTTGGTGGATGCGTTGAAGAAGTTGTGAGGACCAAATGTCGGATATTCAACGCCAGCAGTGGATTTTTGAGCGAACCATCGAGATTTTTAAGGTAGTGGTAACAACAAGCCTTGGAATGATTGCTGCTATCGGCGTGTGGTCACAAGGTTCCCCAAATCGCGCACATCTTGGGGCTGCGATTTGCTCAGTCCTTTCGTTCTTCTCTTGTCTCATACTATTGACCCTGTTCGGGTTCAACTTGCATCAGACAGAGCTTTACAGTCTTCCAAATCGAGTCCGGTTGCCGATGGTTTTTACCAGTCTATTTGTTATGGTATCTCAGGCTACCGCAGTTGCTTTGCTCCTAGTTGGGTTTTTTATCTAATTATTGTACATAATATAATCGTGTAATGCGTACATTGCGGTGCATATACCTAGTTGTGTCCACAAAAAGATAAATGAGGAGTTGTGTCGGGCCTCAGGATTTGCGGTATGCATCTGTTTGGCTATCCGGTTACGCTTGGAAGGATGCCACTCCGCTTCGCCATCATGGGCACCGGCAAGATCGCCGGCAAGGTCACGCCGTACATCCAACGCGCTGAGGGCTGCCGCGTCGTCGCCGCGGCCTCGCGGGACGCGAATCGTGCGCGCGCCTTCGCGTCCGAACTCGGCATCGGCGAGACCGCTGACGCCGGGTGCACCTACGACGAACTGCTCGCCCGCGACGACATCGACGCGGTCTACATCACCCTGCCCAACGGCGATCACCCCGTCTGGAGCGAGCGCCTGCTCGAGGCGGGCAAGCATGTCCTGTGCGAGAAGCCGCTGTGCTGGACGCGGGCCCAGGCCGAGCGGCTGTTCGAGGTCGCGGGGGCGAACAGGCGCGTGCTCGCCGAGGCGTTCATGTATCTGCACAGCCCGCTGACGGCGGACGCGATCGCGCTGGCGCGCACCGCGATGCACGACCCGGACGCGTCGCCGATCGGCAGGCTCACCAAGATCGTCGCGCGGTTCGACATCTCGATCGAGGACGGCTGGAAAGACACCCCCAAGTCCAACATCCGGTACAGCCGGGCGCTGGTGGGTGGTGCGCTGATGGACCTGGGGTGCTACCCGGTCTCGTTTGCGCGCACGGTGACGGGCGAGACGCCGGCTTCGCTGGACGCGAGCGCGACGATGGTCGACCGGTTCGAGGGCAGCCCGCGCGACGGGTCGGACGCGGTGGACGGCGCTGCGTCGCTCACCGGCGCGTTCCCGTCGGGCGTCGCGTTCGACCTGTCCTGCTCGATGATCGAGCCCATGAAAGACAACGGCGGGCGCGCGCCGGATGTGTTGGCCCGTCTCATCGGGGACAAGGGAGCGGCGGAGATCCGGGATTTCCCGCGTCCCGAGCGGATCCTGCTGATGGGCGAGCGGATCGAGGGGGGCGAGAAGTGGATCGACTCCCCCCTCGCGGACCCCGCGGAGGTGTACCGCCTGCAGGCGGAGTCGTTCGCGCGCGCGGCCGCGGAGGGCGGCGCCGCGAAGCCGAGCGGCGAGTGGTCGATCGAGCAGGCGGGCGTGCTGGAGCGGGCGCTGGAGGCGATCGGGCTGCGGTTCGACGAGCCTGGGTGGTGATGAATAGGGCGAGCCCGGAGCGTCAGCGACGGGTTGTGCGGTAACCGCAGATGCAGCTATCGCCGGTGCGACCCGTCGCTGACGCTCCGGGCTCCTTTCGGGGCGAGCGAGCGGGTCGCGGGCATCAGTCCGCGTATCGGATCCACTCCAGCCGCAACCCCTGCGGCGGCAGCGTCGGCCCCGCGTTCTTCCGGTCATTCGATTCGAGGATCGCGGGGATCTGTTCCGGCGCGATCTTGCCGCGCCCGACTTCCATCAGCGTCCCCGCGATGATCCGCACCATGTTGTAGAGGAACCCCGACCCCGAGACGCGGATCTGGAAACTCGCCGGTCCGCCCGCTGTCGTGATGTCCTCCACATCGCACGCGAAGACCTCGCGGATCGTGCTCTTCCGTCCGTGGCTTGCCTGGGCGAAGGCGACGAAGTCGCGCTCGCCGACGATCAGGCGCGCGGCGGCGCGCATCGGTTCGAGTTCGAGGTCGTGCCAGGTATGGAACACGAACCGCCGGTCCCACAGCGGGCGCACCTGGCCCGTCACGATCCGGTAGGTGTACTCCTTCGCGACCGCGCCGCCGATGGGGTCGAAATCCAGAGGAACCGTCTCGGCCCGCAGGCACAGGACATCTCTCGGCAGCGTGCCGTTGAGCGCGCGCACGAGGGCGTCCGTCCCGCGCTCCGCCGGCCAGCCCACGCCCTTCTCGGGGTCGGGCTGCGTCGTGAACGCCGCGACCTGCCCGCCCGGTTGCCCGAAGAAGGGCTCGCCCTCGGGAAAGAACCCTCCCGCGTGGACACCCGAATCCGTTCGGCTCGCACCCTTCAGGACGACGCGCTCGCGGAGGACGGTGCGCACCGCCCGCTCCACGGTGTCCTGCACCGTCCGCATGGAGACGCGCCCCGGGGCGATGTCGTCGGGCGTGCTCGCGACGAGCTCGGGGTGCTCGCTGGCGGGGGGTTCCTGCTTCTGCCAGCCGTGGAAGTCGGTGCCCTCGTACGCGAGGGTGAGCTTGTAGCGGAAGCAGGCGGGCGGGTCGGCGTCGCTCGGCGCGGCTGGGCGGGTGTCGTCGGGTGCGGGCTCCACGCGGCAAGGGTAGTGGGGCGGCGGGGTGCACGGATCACCGAACCGAGCACAAACAGCGGTCGCGTGCGTCGTGCTTCACCCATCCGCGGAGCCCGCCTAGACTTGTTGTCCGGCGCGATGCGTGCGCCGGCAACGGGGCCGCGAGGGGGCGAGGCAGACGCGTCCGCCCGGTTCGGCCCGCCCAATCCAGAAGCGAGGTATGGATGTCGAGCGATCCTCTTGACATGGTGATCGGGTCGGATTCGTCGGTCCAGCGCGACGAGGCGGAATCGACCAAGCTCTACGAGCAGGCCCTGGGGCTGCTGAAGGACAACGCGCGGACCGAGGGCATCGCGACGCTCCGCAAGGCGGTCGCGGCGGACCCCGAGAACGCGGACGCGCTGTTCCAGCTCGGCTACCAGCTCGACCTGCTGGGCGAGGAAGAGGAGGCGATCGCGCTCTACGAGCGGTGCTGCGAGAAGCCCCCGGCGCCGATCCGGGCGCTGATGAACCTCGCGGTGCTCTGCGAGGACCGGGGCGATTACATCCGCGCCGAGCGGTGCCTGCGCCAGGTGCTCGACACCAACCCCAACCACGAGCGTGCCCGCCTGTTCATGAAGGATGTGCTCGCGAGCAAGGAGATGGTGATCGAGGAGGACCACGACCGGGACATCCTCAAGCGGCGCGCCCTGCTCGATACGCCGGTCACCGACTTCGAGCTCTCGGTCCGGGCGCGGACCTGCCTCAAGAAGATGAACATCCGCACGCTGGGCGATCTGCTCCGGATCACCGAGACCGAGCTGATGAGCTACAAGAACTTCGGCGAGTCGTCGCTCGAAGAAATCAAGAAGATGCTCTCGATGAAGGGCCTGCGCCTGGGCCAAGGCCTCGAGGACGCGCACCGGTCCGCGCGTCGTCAGATCATGGAACGCCTCAAGGGCTCGGGCAAGGAAGCGCTGCTCAACAAGCCCGTGGGCGATCTGCAGCTCTCCGTCCGCGCCCGCAAGGCGCTGCAGCTGCTCAACATCCAGACGCTGGGCGACCTGTGCAGCCACACCGAGGCGGAGCTCATGGGCGTCAAGAACTTCGGCGCGACCTCGCTCACCGAGGTGCACGAGAAGCTCGGGGCGCTGGGCTTGGGCCTGCGCAACATCGAGGACGACGGCGTCGTCCCCGCGCCCGCCGAGGGCTGATCCGCTTCGTTGAATTTCGTTCTACTCGCCCGACGGTTCGCCGTCGGGTTTTTCATGGGCGGGTGGCGGCGTGTCGCGGTCTCCCGTCTTGCGGTAGTGCGCGCGCCCCGACGCGTACTGCTCCGCGGTGACGCGCAGCTCGGGGACCTGACCCGCCTTGTGCTGGGCGTGGAGTTTCTTGAGGATCGGCACGCACCACTGGCAGCCCGTCCCCGCGCCGAGGCACTCGCTGATCAGGCTCGCGACGGGCGGGTCCTCGCGCCGGAGGTAGGCGCGGATCTTTCGCAGGCTGACATGGAAGCAGAGGCAGACCTCGTCGTCGGGCTTCATGCCCGCAGCCTAGCGGGCCGCACGCGGCGCAGAAAAAAGAGCCCGCGTCGCGACGCGGACTCTCTCGATTGACTCGGCTGGATGGACGCTCAGCGCCGACGCCGGGCGGCGCACAGGCCCGCGAGCCCGATCGCGCCGAGCCCCGCGGGCGCGGGGACGACGAAGATCTGCCCGCGGATCTCGCCGCCGGGGTGGGCGCTGGTGTGGAAGTTCGCGTAGAAGTTGCCCGCGAACAGGTCCGTGACATTCTCGCTGGTCAGGTTGGTCCAGACCGCCGACCCCGAGAGCGGCCACCCGCCTCCCGGGTCGTTGAACCCGAAGACGACGCCTCCCGATTGCCCCAGCGGGGCGCGGTGGATGTGGGAGACGGTCTGGTCACCCAGCAGCGGGCCCGTGATGTCCCATGAGAAACTGAAGGTGTTCGCGACGCTGTCGTACTCGCCCGTCAGCACACCCGTCGCGGTGCTGGGGGTGCCCGACTGCGCGCCGTCGATGGTGGCTTCGAATGCGGTGACGCCCGCGAGGGCGCCCGAGGCGCCCGCGGCGATGACCAGTGCGGCGGTCTTCATGATTCAGTCTCCTTCTCTGTGCGATCTCCGAGAACCCGCGCGGCGACACGCCGCGGGACTCGACAGTCTCTCCCCGATCAGGTCCCGCGCCGCGTGCCGTGTTGCCGGAATCGCGAACAATTCTCATGCGACACGCCCGAAGCGGTGGCGAGAGGGCGGTCAGAATCAGATTTGTCGCGAACGCAAGCGATCTGGAGATTTGATTTCGCGGGCTCAGGCGTCGCGCAGACCTTCGAGGATCTCAAGCACGCCCGCGATCTCGGGTTCATCCGAGACAAGATCGGCGGAGGGCTTGAGATTCTCGTCCGCGTTCGAGGGGCACGCGAAGAAGGCGACATGCTCGCGGATCGCGAGATCGCCCATCGTGTCCCCGATCCCCGCGAGGCGGTCGCGTGTCAGGCCTGTATGCGCCATGAACCGCTCGATGCCGGTCGCCTTGGAGACATGCTCGAGATCGCAGTTGATCCAGTGCCAGGTGCTGCTCACGCGGAAGGGCCAGCCGCGTTCCGCGAAGGCGTCGCGCAGGACGGGTTCGAGGCTCTTGAGGTAGGGCGTGTCGGGGTGGTAGAGGGAGATCGAGCAGGCCTTGCCGGGCTGCTGGCTGACGGGCCCGTTGGGGTTGCCCGCGCCGAACTCGGCTTCGAGCCACGCTTCGGCCTCGTGGACGATGGCGACCTGCTCGGGGGTGATGCGGGGGTCGCGGTCGAAGCGGTTGGTGTCGCTGTGCCAGAGCCAGACGCCCATCTCGCAGATGACGGGGAGCGTGCGCACGCCGATGAGGCGGGCCATCGCCTCGGCGTAGGGCAGCGGGCGCCCCGAGCAGAGCGTGACGACGGGCCGGTCCCCGGTCTCGTGGGCGAGGCGGTTGTACTCCGCGAGCGCGGCGAGGCGGGTCGCCTCCAGCGGCCCGTGGCTCTCGGGCCCCAGGCACCCGTCGATGTCGCAGATCACGGCGTCGAAGCGTGGCATGGGCGGAGGGTAGTCATTTCGCCAGCACGGGCCATTCCGACGGAGCCGTGTAAGGCACGAACGGCGCATCCGCGCGCAGGTAGAGCGGGTGCTTCGGCAGCCCGGCCTTCGTCACCCCAAGGCACACAGGCTCGCACACGCCTTCGAGCAGCGAGAGCACCGCGTCGTGCCGCCCGAGGTGCGTCCCATGCGTGCCCCAGGCGAGGACGACCCGGTCCGCGTCGCGCGCGACGCGGACGAGCGCGTCGTCGTTGCCGGGGCCCACCGGGTCGGGCTGGGCCTTCATGTCCTTCGGGTCCGTCGCCCGGTAGGCGAAGGCGTTGAGCATCACGAACCGCCCGAAGCCCTCCCGCGCGGCGTAGCCGATGCAGCGGCGGACCGTCGGGTCGTCGGTCGTCGCGGTGGCGGTGGAGGGGTTGAGCCCGATGAACGCGAGCGTGCGCCGGGCGTTCCCAAGGTCCGGATCGATCGCTTCTGGATTCATCGCCCGCGTGAGGGTGTACCGATACCGCTTGCAGGAGGAGTATTCCGCTTCGCCTGTGGTCCAGAGCCGCATCGTGGGCCACCTTACCCGGTACCGTGAGACGATGGCGGACGACCTGCTCTTCCAATTCCTCCGCGACCACGATGCGGAGTGCTCGGTTTGCGGGTACGAGCTGCGCGGGCTGACGACGCGCGTCTGCCCTGAATGCGGCGCCGAGATCGAACTCGGCGTCCGCGCGACCGATCCGAGGCTTCGGATCTGGATTGCGGGACTGATCACGGTGAGCCTGCCAATGGGTTTCTTTGTGATCTTCTTGGCATTCATCGGGATCGCCCTCCTCGTCGGCGTGGGAGCGCCGCCGATCGGGGAGTGCTGGCCCATGATCGCGGGCGTTGTCGTCGGTGCGGCCTCGATCGCCTTGCTTCTGGTCTTCCGTCGACGGTTCCGGATGCTGGCGAAGCACACGCGGTTCGCCATTGTCGGGATTCTCAATCTCGCGATGGTCGGGCTCGTTTCCTATCAAGCCTGGCTCATCATGTAGCGGACACCCGCTCAATAGCTCGAGTGATCCAGCTTTACCTTGCCCCGGAAGACCCAGTAGATCGTCGCGGTGTACGCGAGCACGCAGGGCATGCCCACCCCCGCGACGACGAGCATGATGCCCAGCGTCTTCTCGCTCGAGCGGGCGTTGTAGACCGTCAGCCCGTAGGCCGGGTCGATGG
This sequence comes from Phycisphaerales bacterium UBA7812, assembly GCA_002480345.1. Classification (GTDB taxonomy): domain Bacteria; phylum Planctomycetota; class Phycisphaerae; order Phycisphaerales; family UBA1924; genus UBA1926. The sequence goes on from DLBY01000104.1 coordinate 31,652, forward strand.
TCGAGGGCACGAGGTTGGGGAACAGCGCGACGGCGAACAGGAACGCGAGGGCGGCGATGGTGCAGCAGGAGCTGACGAACGCGTAGAAGGGCATCTTCAGGTGCATCGCCCGCGGGATGTTCGCGATCGCGAGGACATTGAGCAGCGGGACGATCCAGAGCGCGGGGACGCGTTCGAAGTTGGACAGGGCGCGGGGCACCTCCGCGACGGTGTAGGCCGTGACGCCGAGGTAGGCGGCGAGGAAGCAGAAGAACGCGCGCCAGATCCAGCCTCGGGCGCGTTCCTGCAGGTCGCCCTCGGTCTTGAGGTAGACGAAGATCGCGCCGTGCATCGCGAACAGGCAGACCGCGAGCGCGCCCACCGCGATCGGGTAGGGCTTGAGCTGGCCGAGCATTCCGTTGTGGACGACGAAGCGGTCGTCCACGGCGATGCCGGTCATGACGTTGCCCGCGGCGACGCCGAACAGGAAGGGCGCGAGCAGGCTGGAGGCGAAGAACCCGAAGTCCCAGAGCGTCCGCCAGCGCCGGTCCTTCACCTTCGAGCGGAACTCGAGGCTGACGGCGCGGAAGATCAGGGCGAACAGCAGGAGCATGAACGCGGCGTAGAACCCGCTGAACACCGTCGCGTACGCGTTCGGGAAGGCGGCGAACAACGCCCCCCCGAAGGTGACGAGCCAGACCTCGTTGCCGTCCCAGAGCGGGCCGATCGAGTTCATCATCGTCCGCCGCTCGGTGTCGCCCTTCGCGAGGGGGTGCAGGATCCCAACGCCCAGGTCGAAGCCGTCGAGGATCGCGTAGCCGATGAGCAGGATACCCAGCAGCGCGAACCAGACGAGTGCCAGCACATCGTGGCTCACGGGGCACCCCCTTCCCCTGCGAGGCGGGCGGCGGCGGGCGTCGTCTCCCTGTTGTCGCCTGTCTTGGCATCGGTCATCGAATCGGTGTGCCCCACGCGCCCCGCGGCGGAAGCGAGGTAGCCCGCGCCGTCCTCGGATTCTTCGGGGGGCTGGTGGGGATGGGGGTCGGGGCCGTGCTGGATCTTGCTGTTGAGCACGAAGATCCAGACCGCGAAGAGCAGCAGGTAGATCGCGCCGAACATCGCGATGGACCACGCGACCTGCCCCGCCCCGACCGATTCGCTCAGCCCGTCGCTCGTGCGCAGGCCCTGCATCGGGACGCCGCCTTGCACGGAGGGATAGACGATCCAGGGCTGGCGCCCGGTTTCGGCGGCGATCCACCCCGCTTGGTTGGCGGCAAACGCGCCGAGCACCGCGAACACATAGACCCACAGCAGCCAGCGCATGCGGAAGACCCGCCCGCCCTTCAGCAGCGGCAGGGTGAACAGCGTGAGCCCGATGAAGCCCATGCCCAGCCCGATCATCAGGTGGTACATCTGGAAAGGGAGCCAGACCCGGGGTCGTTCGTCGGCGGGGATGTCGTTGAGGCCCGTAACCGGTTCGTCGAAATCCCAGTGCACGAGGAAGCTCAGCATGCCGGGGATCGCGAGACCGTACTTCACCTCCTGTGTCTCCGCGTCGGGCCAGCCGAACAGGTAGAGGTCCGCGGGCCCGGTTTCGAAGTGACCCTCGTACGCCGCGAGTTTCGCGGGCTGGGTCTCGGAGACCTGGTGCGCCTGGTCGTGCCCGGTGACGAGGGCGAGCAGGCTGAAGACCGCCGCGACGACGACGCCGATGGTGAAGCAGCGGCGCGCAAACTGCTCGTGTCGGCCCTTGAGCAGGTACCACGCGCTGACGGAGCAGACGAACAGCCCGCCCAGGATCATCGCGCCGACGAGCGTGTGGGTCAGGCGGTCGACGCTGGAGGGGTTGAAGATCATCGCCCAGAAATCCGTGATCTCGGCGCGCGGCATGATCTCCCCGTGCACGACCTGCTCGACGATGTGGTAGCCCGCGGGGGTCTGCTGCCACGAGTTGGCGACGACGATCCACACCGCGCTGAAGCACGAGCCCAGGAAGACCATCAGCGCGCTGAAGAAGTGCATCTTCGGTCCCACCCGATCCCACCCGAAGACGAGCACCGCGAGGAAGCCCGATTCGAGGAAGAACGCGAAGATGCCCTCTGCGGCGAGGGCCGACCCGAAGACATCGCCCACGAAGCGGCTGTAGGCCGCCCAGTTGGTCCCGAACTCGAACTCCATCACGATGCCGGTCGAGACGCCCAAGGCGAAGTTGAGCGCGAAGATGCGAGTCCAGAACCGGGCGGCGGCGTTCCAGGTCTCGTCGCGGGTCTTGAGCCAGATCCCCTCGATGATGACCATGATCAGGCCCAGCCCGATCGTCAGGGGCGGGAACAGATAGTGGAACATGATCGTGCCGGCGAACTGAAGCCTGCTGAGGATCTCGACATCCACGAGGGGGCCTCCCTTCGAACCGGACGGGAGCAGCTCGCCGCGAGAGCCCGTCCGACTATTGATAAACAAGAATCATTCTTGTTTGACAAGAATAGGCACGGTGGTCGTCGGATTCTCGGGGTGGGGCAGGAGGCGGGGGTTCGCCGGGCCGATCTCCCTAAACTCGCCCATGCCAGCCTTTCAGTGCAAACTCGATTACCAGACCGCCGGCGAGAGCCACGGGCCCGCCCTGATCACCACGATCACGGGGCTGCCCGCGGGTCTCCCGCTCGACCTCGACCTGATCAACGGCGAGCTCCGCCGGCGCCAAGGGGGCTACGGGCGCGGCGGGCGCCAGAAACTCGAGACCGACACCGTCGAGTTCCTCTGCGGCGTCCGCCTCGGGAAGACCATCGGGGCGCCCCTGGTGCTCAAGATCGCCAACCGCGACAGCCGGCTGGACGACCTCGAACGCACGCCCCCCGTCCACCGCCCCCGTCCCGGGCACGCCGATCTGTCCGGGTCGATCAAGTGGCTCACCACCGACTGCCGCGAGACGCTGGAGCGGGCGAGCGCGCGGGAGACCGCGAGCCGGGTCGCGGCCGGGGCGATCGCAAAGTGTCTGCTCCGCGAGGCGTTCGGCGTCGAGGTCTTCGGCTTCGTGCGCCAGATCCTCGACGCGCGCACGGAGGTCGCCGTCACCGCGGAGAACTGGCGGGACCTCATCGCGGCCCGCGACGCGAGCGACACCTACACCCTCGACGAGCAGACGACCGAAGCGCAGCGGGCGATCATCCGCAGCGCCAAGGAGAACAAGGACACCGTGGGCGGGCATGTCGAGGCGCATGTCTTCAACTGCCCGCCCGGCATCGGGTCGAGCATGGACTGGACGAGCAAGCTGGATGCACGGATCGCTTACGCCGTGATGGGCATCCAGGCGTTCAAGGCCGTGCAGATCGGTGCGGGCGTGCGCGCGGGCGAGGTCCTCGGCGGCGACCTGCACGACCCGATCACCTACGACGCGTCCAGGATGGACACCCACACGCTCGGGTTCGAGCGTCCGAGCAACAACGCGGGGGGCACCGAGGGGGGCATGACCAACGGCATGCCGATCGTCGTGACCGGCACGATGAAGCCCATCGCGACGCTGCTCAAGGGCCTTCCCAGCGTGGACCTGAACACGAAGGAAGCGGACCACAGCCAGTACGAGCGGTCGGATGTGTGCGCCGTCTCCGCCGCGAGCGTGGTGATGGAGAACGCGGTCGCCTTCGAGGTGGCGCGGTGCTTCGCCGACAAGTTCGGCGGGGACAGCCTCACCGAAACCCGCGTGAACTACGAGAGCTTCCTGCGGCTGGCGCGGTCGTTGCCGTTGGGCGAGCCCGGCTCCGCCCTGGCCTGACAGCCGTTCATCCACACCCCGGCCCGCCAGACAGCGTGACGGCCTGGATGTCATGCCGCGCTGTCAGTCCAGCACATGGATGTTCCGGTCCCGGCACATCTCCTTGAGGATCTCGGGCCAGACGGTGACGCTCACCTCGCCCAGGTGGGCCTTCTTGAGCAGCGACATGTAGGTCCGTGCCTGCCCGATTCCGCCGCCGATGCTCAGGGGGACTTCCTCGTTGAGCACCGCGCGGTGGTAGGGGGTGTCGAGGAGGTCGAGCTGGTCCGACATCTCGAGCTGCTTCTTCAGGGTCTCCGCGTTGACGCGGATGCCCATCGAGGACAGCTCGTGCCGGCGCCGGGTGACCGGGTTCCACACGAGGATGTCCCCGTTGAGCCCGTGCATCGTCTTGCCCTTCTTGGTCACGGTTTCGGTGACCCAGTCGTCGTAGTCCGCCGCTCGCATCTCGTGGGGCAGCCCGTCCTCGAGGGGCCACCCGATGCCGTAGATGAACACCGCGGGGTGGTCCTGCAGGATCGCGGTCTCCCGCGCCTTGCGGGGCATGTCGGGGAAGCGCTCGAGGATCTCCTCGGCGTGCAGGAAGGTCAGCTCATCGGGCAGGTCGGGCCAATCCGGACAGTCGAGCACCGGGAACAGGTCGTGCACCAACCCCTCGGCTTCCTTGATGACCTTCCAGATCTTCCTGACCACCCCGGTGAGGAAATCGAGGGTGCGGTCTTCGGGCCGGATCGTCAGCTCCCAGTCCCACTGGTCCACATACGCGCTGTGGTCGTGGTCGAGGAAGTAGTCCTTCCGCACGGCGCGCATGTCCGTCAGGATGCCCTGCCCCGGTTTGCACTCGAACTGACGCAGCGCGATCCGCTTCCACTTCGTCGCGGCCTGGACAACCTGCGCGTCGATCGGGTGCTTGTCGTGATCGTTGCTGATGTGGAACTCGACTGGGGTGCGCGAGCCGTCCCGGTCGAGCATGTCGTTCATGCCGCTGTGCTTGTCGACGATGAGCGGGACGGTGACCTTCATCAGGCCCAGTTCCTTGCACAGGTGCCGCTCGATCAGGTCCTTCGCGGCGAACAGCGCCTCCTGTGTCTCGCGGACATCGAGCAGCGAGGCGTAGCCGGTCGGGAGGACCTTTGCGAGCTCGGTGTAATCGCCGATACCGGGGCCCGCGAGGTCCCGTGTCTTCCGTGTCTTCTTGCGGGTGATGGTCTGCATATGACGACCTCCTTCGTGGGATGAACGCGTCATCCCGGGAGGCGGTCGCCGGGGCGAACACCGAAGGCCCCGAGGGGCCCGCCGGGGCGGCCGCGACACGGTGTGACGCGGCTGAAGTGCCAAATAGATGATATCGAGGTCCGGCATCAACCTGTTGTGCGAAAGCACGCGCTCGGCATTTTTCTTCGGGGCTCGGGCCTTGCTCGCGCCGGCGATCCGTGCGAATGTGCTCCGCTTTCTCGATCGGTCGGAATGGAAGTCCGGGCAAGCGCGATATGCTTTGGTGTCCGTTCAGCCGCGCAAGGCAGAGGGGCGCACCAAGGGGCAGGGTCCGCGCGACGGGCCTCCCCCGTCCGATCGATCCCGATGGACCCCAGCACATCCGAAGCACACCGCTTCCCCGCCCGCGCCGTTCTCGAGGTCGACGGGCACACCGACACCGCGGCGAGGGCGTTGCTCTCCCCGGTCCCCGACGCGAACCCTGTCGGGCTTGAGGACCGGGGGCTCTTCGAGCGCACCCTCCGCGGCGGCGCGGACCGGGACACGACGCTGGGCGAGCCCATCTCCGACATGTCGTTTGTCGCGTCGCACTGCTGGGGGGCGCCCCTCTCGCTGGTCTGGACGGTGATCGAGGGGCACCTGTGCCTCTTCAGCGCCGCGGACGGGGACCTCTCGATGATGCTGCCGCCGCTGCCGCTGCATGAGGGGGACGCGGGGCGTCTCGGCGCCGCGATCGGCGCGTGCTTCGAGATCATGGACGAGGCGAACGGCGCGGGCGCCGGCACACCGCGCAGCAGGATCGAGTATGTCAGCGACCCGGTGCTCGATCGGATCCGCGCGGCGAGCGTGCCGACGCTCTCCGCGACCCCTATGCCGGGCGATTACATCTACCGGCGCGAGGCGCTCGTCGAACTCGCGGGCGGGGACCTGAAAGCGAAACGAAAGCTCCGCAGCAAGTTCTTGCGCGAGAACCCCGACATCGAGACCGCGGACATCACCCCCGCGGATACCGACGCGTGCGTCGAACTGCTGAGCCTGTGGCGGGCGGCGTCCGATCGGCGCCACGAGGGCGAGGCGAACGACCGGCTCATCGGTGTCGATGTGCTCCGCGAGCGGGACGAGCGCTGCGCGCGTCGGTATCTCGAACTGATCGATGAACTGGGTCTCCCGTCCATGCTGGTCCGCTCGGGCGGACGGCTCGTGGGATTCACGATCGGGGAGTTCCTCACCCCCTCGATGGCGGTTGTCGCGGTCGAGAAAACCCATCCGGATGTGGACGGCACCCCGCAGTTCATCTACAGCGAGTTCTGCCGGACCAGGCTCGCGGGCGCGGGCGAGATCAACGCTGGGGATGACTGGGGGATCGACACCCTGCGGTTCACCAAGTCGTCGTACCGCCCGAGCCGGATGCTGAGCAAGACGCTGCTGGCACGCAACCCGATCAGCGAGATGGGGACGCCCGAGCCCGCGACGGTGCGTCTGCTCCGCTGGAAGAGACCGGCGCACACCAAGCCCGAGGCGCAGAAGGTGCTGCCTACTGATGTCCGCCCTGCAACGACCGCGGATACCGACGCGATCCTGGAGATCGAGGCCGCCGCGTTCACGAGCCCGGCCGACCGATTCAAGCCCCAACAGATCCGGAGACTGATCGAGAATCCGAGGGCCCGCGTCGCGGTGGCGCTGCGTGGGGGCTCCGTCATCGGATGGAGCGTGGCGCTCATCCGCGCCCACAGGCGGTGGCGCTCGGGGCGGGTCTACAGCGTCGCGGTCCGCCCCGAAGCGGCGGGGACCGGCGCGGGGCGCGCGCTCATCGGGAGCCTCTTGAACACACTCGAAGCCGAGGGGGTGACGCGGGTGTATCTCGAGGTCCGGGCCGCGAACGCCGCGGCGATCGCCCTGTACACCTCCGTGGGGTTCCGTCCCCTGCGGACGCTGGAGGGGTACTACACCGACGCGGACGGGACCGAGACCGACGGGCTGCGCATGCTCCGCATCGCGGGGGCAACGGACTGAGCCCGGCGCGCGCTGTTGGCGGCTGGGCCGTGCCCGGCGCGATCAGGGGCGTGGCGCGGCGCACCGTTCGCACCCGGCGCAGCGGGACTCCGCCTGCTCGAGCCGGCGTTCCACTTCGCTGAGTCGGCGTTCGAGTTCCTGGATCGCCGCGAGGGCGACGCCCGCGAGATCGGTCGCCGCGAGCGCGCGCTCGTCGTTGCCGAGCCCGAAGGCGTCGTGGAAATCCTGCGCGACGGGCCCGATATGGCGGGCCCCGGACGGGTCGTCCTTGTAGCGCCACTCGGTGATCGGCATCTCCGCGACCCGGTCGAGGATCGACGCGCCGTCGAGCGGGGCAAAGCCCTCCTTGCGGTCGCGGTCGGAGACGCTCATCCAGACACCCGTGTTGGTCAGATAGGCGCCGGTCCCGGTCGCGAGGTAACTCCCGATCGGGAAGGTCACGGGCCCCGCGTCCCCGAGCCAGACACCGCCCACGGCCCGGACGAGGAACTGGTCCGTGCCGGTGGAGAGGAAGTCCGCGGGCTGGGTGTCCGCCCAGACGAAGGTGCCGTCGTGGAGCGAGCGGGCGCGCTGCCCCGCCGCGAAGCCGCAGGTGCCGGTGACGACATTGAGCGCCCCGCCCGGGATGGTGCCCGCGGTGCTGGTCGCGGCGACGGTGTTGCTCGCGCCGCCTCCGATGGTCGCGTAGGCCCCGCCCGCGGCGTTGCTCGCGCCGCCCCCGACGGTGACGAAGGGCTGGAGCGTGCGCACCCCGTCGTTGTCGCCCGCGCTGTTCGCGGCGCCGCCGCCGATGACGCCGAAGTCGTCGTAGACCGTGTTGGGGAGCCCGGCTGTACCGCCGCCCGCGACGACGGCACCCGCCGCGTCGTCTTCCGCACCGTTCACGGGGTGCCCCGCGAGGATCGAGGGGGAGACGGGCTCGGGTCGGAGCCTGATGGTGTCCACGCCGTTCGCGCGGATCGGCATCTCCGCGTCGGTTCCGTTGTCGAGCGCACCGGAGACGATCAGATTGCCCCCGACCTCGAGCGCTTCATCAGGGTCCGCGACATTCACGCCCACGGTCAGCGTTGTCACGATGTCGGAACCCGAAAGCGTCCAGGGCGAGGCGCCCGCGGGTCCTTGCGGCCCTTGCGGCCCCGCGGGGCCCTGGGGTCCTTGCGGACCGGTCGCGCCGTCGGCACCATCCGAACCGTCGGCGCCGGGAAGTCCAGCGGGTCCCGTGGGTCCGGCGGGGCCCTGGGGCCCGGTCGGTCCTGCGGGCCCCTGCGGTCCGGGAGGCCCTTGTGGTCCCGCTGGTCCTTGCGGTCCTGCCGGTCCCTCGTTGCCAACCAAACCGCTGAGCATGAAGGCGTCCTGTCCCGATGGGCCCGGAGGCCCGGGGGGGCCTTGCGGTCCGGCGGGCCCGGGTGGTCCCGGGACACCGGGCGAGCCCGGGAGGCCCTGCAGCCCCTGAGGGCCCGGCGCACCCTGAGGGCCTGCGGGACCGGTTGCGCCGCGCGCACCAGCAGGTCCACGGTTCCCCGCCGGGCCGCTGGGACCGGCGGGCCCCGCGGGACCGGTCGCGCCCGCGGGGCCCGGCGGACCGGGGGCTCCGCGTTCGCCCCGAGGGCCGGGCGGGCCCGTTTCGCCCTTCGGACCGACCGCTCCCGGTGTGCCCGCCGAGCGTAAGGGATTGCGGGTCATCGCCTCATTGGGAGTCGATGTGCTCGAGCGATCGTCATTTTGCGTGCCGCGTTGTTCCGCTGCCGGTGCCCGGGAGACGGGTGACTCGCGTGTGTTGGTGGATTGCGCCGCGGTCGATCCGGGGGTGATGCGCCACGCGGCGATGCCGAAGGCCGCTCCGAGCGCGAGCAGACCGACGCCGCGGAGCGCGCGCCGTGATCCGCGCGCGCGGGGCGCGCTGCTGCCGCTGGTGTTGTGGACGCCCCCGGATGTCGGCATGCGGTCCTCGTCGCGAGGTGTGCGAGCGCTCGCGTGCATCCGATATCGACCAGCGCCGCTGGTCGTGCGCGAGCACGGCGCGTTGCGGGACGGAATTTCCGGGCCTTGGAAACGGGGTCGAGGGATTGGACGGCTCACACCGGAGCCCGCCCTGAAGGGGTGGACGGATCACCGCACGGGCGGGTTTTTCACCAGCCGCATCGAGCGCCACTTGCCCCCCATAAAGCGGGCGAGCATCGCGATGCCCAGCGTGATGAGGAACGCGGCGGCGCCGATCCAGGGGCTCGCGGCGCCGAGCGTGGGCGCCGTGGCGACGAGCAGGTGCCCGACCCCCACGATGCAGGTCCAGGAGAGCACGAGGGTCGCGACGCCGGGCCAGACCGTGTCCCCCGCGCCGCGGAGGGCGCCCGACAGGATGATCGCGATCGCGTCGAAGAGCTGGAAGATCGCGGCGGCGATGAGCACCTGCGAACCGAGCAGGATGATCTGCTCGCGGTCCGCCTGGCTCGTGTCGTTGCTGACGAACAGGTCGACGAGAGGCTCACGGAAAATGAAGAACCCCACGCCGCACAGGCCCATGTAGGCGAGACCCAGGCGGAAGGCGAGCCAGGTCCGGCTCGCGGCGAGCTCGGGCCGGTTCATGCCCATGCACTTGCCGACGATCGCGGTGATCGCGATCGAGAGCCCGACGGTGGGCATGAACGAGAGATGCATGTAGCGCAGCCCGATCCAGCCCGCGGTGTTCGCGAGCACGGGGCTCTGCCCCGCGGCGTCCGCGGCCTTGGGGATCAGGGCGACCATGAGGTAGGTCCAGCAGGCCATCTCGTTGGCGAACATGAGCGCGCCGGGCCAGCCGATCCGGAAGATGTCGGCGATGTGCCGTTTGGAGACGCGCCACGCGGCGCGCGTGCCGAACTCCCGCGCGAACCGCGAGCTCAGAAAGATCACGAGGGGGATGACCAGCTCGAAGGCGGTCCCGATGACGGTGCCCCACGCGGCCCCCGAGACGCCCAGCGCCGGGGCGCCGAGGTTCCCGAAGATCAGCACCCAGTTCGCGATGACATTGACGATGTTGCCGGTGAGCACCGCGACCATGACCACCGTGGGCTTGTGCATCCCGTAGAAGTAGTGCCCCAGAGAGCGCCCGCAGAGGGTGAGCACGCCCCCCGCGAGGACGATCTGCGCGTACCCGGTCTCCAGCTGGCGCAGGCGGTCGTCGTGCCCCAGCGAGTCGAAGATCGCGGGCGTCGCCGCGAGGACGGGGAGCATGATGAGCAGCCAGCCCGCGACGCTGAGCCAGACCGCGTTCCACGCGTAGGCGGCGCCCTCGCGGGGCTTGCCCGCGCCCAGGTTCTGGCTCACATAGGAGTTGACGACCGTCGTCAGGCCCAGCAGGAGGGACATCGTGAGCCAGGCGACGATGCCGCCGTTGCCCTGCGCCGCGAGGTAGACCGGGTCCTCGTCGATCTTGGTGACCATGTACCCGTCGATGAACTGCATGACGGTGTAGGAGGTCATCGTGACGATCGTCGGAGCAGCGATCGTCACGATCTCCCGGAGCGGGTGCGCCTCGATCTGCTCGAGCGTGGGCTCGTAGGGCGCGTCCGCGCCGGCGCCCAGGCCCACCTCCGAGCCTGGCTCGCTGAGCGACCCCCGCGAGGGCCGATCGCCGCCCGCACCCTCCGGAGAGAGGGGGGATCCCGGGATGGCATCGTTCTCTTCTCGCACGGCGAGGATTGAAGCGCGCCGGCGCGCACATCTCGACCCACGCCCTCGATCGGCGCACGAAACCGGTCAGATTTCCGAGCGGGCGGCGCGGATCAGTCCACCGGGACGGCGACAACCGCGAGTCGGTCGAGCATCCGCTGCGCCGCGGCGCTCCCCGGATCGAGCTCCAGCGCCGCCTGGGCGGCGACGAGGGCCTCGTCGTCGCGGTCGAGATCCGCGAGGACGAGCGAGCGCATCGCGAGCAGGTCCGCGTGGCGTCCGGCGCGCATCAGCGCGGTGTCGAGCGTCTCGAGGGCCTGTCCGAACATCTCCTTGTCCCGCTGGATCGCGGCGTAGAGCATGTAGCCCTCGGGGTTCTGGGGGTCGATGCTGATCACGCGGGAGGCGGCGCGGCGGAAGGTCTTCTCGTCGCGGATCTGGTAGGCGGTCCGCGCGATGCCGATCCAGGCCCGCGCGTCCGAGGCGCCCTCGCGCGCGCTCAGTTGGCGGTAGATCTCCCGCGCCTCGACCGGGCGGTTGAGCGCCAGCAGGCACTCCGCCTGCATGTGGAGCAGGTCCGGCCGACCCGCGTTGTTCGGGTCGCGGAGCAGGTGGCTCAGGTTCGTTTCCGCGTCCGCGAAGCGGCCCGCCTCCATCTGCGCGTCGGCGAGGTCCGCGAGGATCGCGCCGTCCTCCGGCGCGAGCAGGCGCGCGCGCTGGAAGTGGTCGCACGCGAGGTCCGCGTCGCCCTCGATCAGCGCGATGTGTCCGAGCAACTGCTGGATGCCCGCGGAGTGGGCGGCGCTCTCGCTCGCTTCGAGGAAGGCCCGCGCCTCGGCGGGGCGGCCCATGTCCACGAGCATCTCCCCCGCGGCGACGGCGTGCTGGGGGTTGTGGGGCTCGAGCTCCGCGGCGCGCGCGAAGTGCGTCATCGCACGCTCGGGCTCGTTGAGCCGCTCGCTGACGACGCCCATGTAGTAGTGGGCCTCGACGGCGCTCTCGTCCAGCTCCACCGCTCGTTTCAGCGCGAGCAGCGCCTCGCCCATCAGCCCGCGTTCGATCGCGATGCGCCCCTCGAGAATGGGGATCGTCGCGCTCTCGGGGCTGAGCCTCGAGGCGACCTCGACCTTCCGCGACGCCTTGTCCAGATCGCCCGCGAGGAAGGCCTGCAGCGCCATGTCGTATTCGGTCGCGGCCTTGAGCGCGTCGAGCCTCGCCTTCGCGAGGCTGATGCCCTCCTTGGTGTACCGCCCGTGCCCGCCGCACGCGGTGAGCAGCGAGGCGGAGAGGGCAAGGCCTGCGAGCAGGGCGGTGGTCGTTCGCGTGCGCACGGGTGTGCTCCTGTGGGTGGGCGTTCAGTTCGGGGCCGAGTCCGCGCCGGAGCCTTCGGTCGGGGCGTTCGCGAACGCGTCGCGTGCGCCGTTGTCGCCCGGGTTGTCCGAATCGCTGAGCTTTCCGTCCCCGTCGCGGCGGAAGATGTCGTCGAGGATGCTGCGGCTGGGGTAGTCGATGTCCTTGCCGCCCAGCCGCTCGCGCATCTTGATCGCGTCGGGGGAGCTCGGGGAGAGCGCCAGGGCGCGCTGGACCTTGAGCAGGGCCCGGGCGCGGTCGCCATCCTTCGCGAGCCGCTCCGCTTCGATGAGCAGGCGTCCGACCTGGCGCTCCCGGCTCCAGGGCAGCAGGCCCTCGCGCGTGCCGACGCGGGCGTGCTCGACGAAGTCGTTGGCGCGTTCGCCCTCGAGCGTGAGCACGGTGTCGTCCACGACGCTGGGGGTGATCATGAAGATGATCTCGCTGCGCTGGATGGTGTCGTCCTGTCCCTTGAACGCGGCGCCGACGAGGGGGATATCGCCCAGGAAGGGGACCTGGCGGCGGGTGTAGGAGGTCGACTCGGTGAACAGCCCGCCCAGCACGACGGTCTGCCCGTCGCGCACCAGCAGGTTGGTCACCAGTTCGGTCGTGTCCTCGTCCGGGATCGTGACGGGCTGGCCCGTCTGCGTGGTCGATTCGCGCAGGCTCGCGGACGAGACCTGGGGCTTGACCTCCAGGCGGATGAGGTTGTCGCTGCTCACGAAGGGGCGGATGTGCAGCTGGGTACCGGTGTCGAGGAACTCGACGGTCTGCGTCGTCGCGGTCTCGGTGGTCGTCGTGTTCAGGTAGCCCACGCGGGTACCGATCAGCACCCGCGCCGCCTGCCTGTTGAGCGTCAGGACCTTGGGGTTGGAGATCACCGTGATGTCGGTCACCTCGTCGAGCACGCGCAGGAAGACCGCGATGTCCTCATCGATGATGCCCGCCTTGAGCGACGCGGGGCCTCCGACATTGCCCACGCTGGTCGTCACCGCCCGGCTGCTGCCGTCGGCGCCCGGGAAGGCGGTGGGGGCGTCCACGCCGTTGACGAGCGCCGTGCCCCGCCCGTTCACGAGGCTGTTCGCCGCCGCGAGGGGGTTGAGGAACTCGGTGAAGTCGAGGTCCCCGATGAGGGAGAAGTCCACGCCGAAGGCGTTCGCTTCGTTGAGCTGGGCCTGGAGGATCGTCGCCTCGACGAGGACCTGGCTGGGGCGGGTGTCGAGCGTCTCGACGAGCCCGACGATCTCCTCGATGTTCTCGTCGTAGTCGTGGATGACGAGCCTCGCGGTGCTCGCGTAGTCGTCCTTGCCCGCGGGGGCGTCGTCTGGGATCAGGAAGTCGGGCGCGGCACCGGGGGTGGTGATCGTCCCCGTCTCGCTCAGCAGCGGCGCGGCGAAGCGCGCCGCGTCCACCGCATTGAGGTAGTTGAGCTCGATCACGCGGGTGCGCTGCATGCGCGAAGCCTGCGCGATCTGTGAGAGTTCCTCGAGCGTGTAGACATAGATGAAGTTGCCCTGCTCGCGGTAGCCGAAGCCGTTGACATGCAGGATCGCGTCGAGCGCCTCGTAGAAGGTCACGCCGTACAGGTCCGCGGTGATGGTCGCGTTCACCTCGTTGCTGGAGATGATGTTGCGTCGGCTAAGCGTCGAGAGCGTCCGGAGCACGCCTCCCAGGCTCTCGTTGTTCACATGCAGATCGACGAGATCGAACTCGTCCACGCTCACCTCGCCCCGCAGCGGACGCGCCGGCGCGGGGCGGGCCGTCGGCGCGGTCGGGGGCGCCGCGTCGTTGCCCACGACAGGCTCGCTCCCACTCGGGTCCAGACCGTTCACGGGGACCGTGGCGCCGGGACCGTCGGTCGGCGTGCCTTGCGGCAGGTCGCCCTCCGCCCAGCCCCGCATCGAGGGCATGTTCGAGATCCGGTCGAGGTACGCCCTCCACTCCGCGATCATCGCGGGGTCGTCTTCATTGGGGATCGGGTCGGGCAGCTCTGAGTGCTCCTCCGCTTCGAGCGCATCGAGGAGTTCCTGGATCGACTGGCTCGTCTCCGCGGGCGTATCGCTGGTGCTGGCACCCGGGTCGTCCTGACCCGGGGCTGGGGTGCTCGCGAGACACAGTGCGGCCGCAACACACGCGAGCAGGTCTCCCGCGGAGGGGTGTCTCACTGAGCGGATCTGAAGGCTCACCGACCGTCCTTTCTCGCCCGCCGCGAGCGTGGGCACCGCGACGGCGAGCCACGCGGACCCGCCGCGCAGCGTTCGGTCTATGTCGTCCGAGAGCGCCCCGGACTTTGCCGCCAGTGCGGATGATTCCGATTTTCGGGGTTGCCCGCCGGGTCGCTGTGCGCGCGCGGGCGCGTCCGAGAACCTAGCGGGGGCGCCGGCATCGGGGTTTGTTCCGCGAAGAGGAGGGGGTGTCTCCGACGCGTGGACGGGCGGTCAGCCGTGCCCGTCGATCGGGGCGTCCGCGTCGTCTGCGGGCTTCTCTTCGTCCTCGCCGGGATCCGCGACGCCGGGCGCGTGCCCGCCGCCCTCTGGAACGGGGGGCGAAACGGAAGGCGAGGGGTCGGGTGTCGCGTTTTCCTTGGGAACGGCGTACGCCGAACGCGGGATCTCGCTCACCAGGCGGAGCTTGGTCCAGAAGAGCATGCCGACGAAGAGCACGAACGCGCCCATCGCGGTCATGGGACTCGCGAAGAGCCTGTGGTTGGGCCTGTGGGGAGGCGTCGGGCTGTTGGGATGCGTCGACACATCGGTGTCATCGGCACACCGAGACCCGGGTGTTGAGCGGGACCCGCGGATCCGCGTTCGATCTGTCCTCAGCGCCCCGCGGTCTCGCCCGGCGCTTCGCCACCCGTGATGAGGGGGACGAGGTCCTGGTTGGGCAGGGCGAGGGCGCCCGCGACGGTCGCCGCCGAGACCGCGAGGTCGTCGTCCGACGAATCCGCGAGTTCGAGGACGCGGGTGACCTGGCGCGGCTCGAGCATGTTCCCGAACCGGCGGGCCGACGCCGCAACACGGTCCAGCAGGTCGAGACGGACATCGCCGGTCGCGTCGAGGGCGGCGTCCATCACCGCGGCCTGTGCGCGGGGCTGATCGATGAAGCTGAGGACCTCCGCGATGTTGACCGCGGTTTGTCCGCTGGCGCTCTCGATGGCACCGATGAGCGACATCGCCGCGTCGCTGACGGGGAGAACGGTGTTGCGTCCGACCGCGAGGTCGCGGAGAGCGCCCAGCGCGAGCTGGCCGTACAGGCGGGCCTCCGCCTCGTCGATCGGACCGCCCAGGGCGCGTCCGACGAGGGCATCGACGGCGTTGGCGAACTGCCCCGAATCGATCCGGTTCCGCCTGACCATGACGGTCTGGTCGCGGTCGAAGCGGCGCTGCAGGTCCGAAGCGTCGGACGAGGACGCGAGGATGAGCATCGGTGCCGCGGAGAGGCGGGGCTCGACCCGCGCCTCGTCGTGCGCGGTGACCGCCCGCTCGGCGTCCATGGACGCGACGATCAGGTCGATTCCGGGGGCCTCGGTGATCGGACCCGCGATGTCCTTGATCCCGTTCTCGGCGGGGGGCAGCACGGTGTACCCGTCCGCGACCAGCAGGTCGCGGACGCGGTCGTACTCCTCGCGGTCCGTGCCCGTGAGCACGATCGCGTACCGGTCGCCCGCGTTGCGGATGGCGCTCGCGAGGATCGGCACGACCCGCTCGGCGCCCTCGAACTCGCTCTCGGGCTGAGCGGATGCGATCGCGAGCGCCGCGTCGATCTGCACCCGCCTCGAGTGGAAGCTGAGCGCCTCGACCAGCGGGCGGCGATCACCCGCGACGCCGGTCAGCGAATCGACCCCAGCGGTGCTCTCGATCGCCTCGATCGCGCGGAGCGCCAGCGGGGTGTCACGCGTATCCAGACCACGGGCGAGGACGCGCTGCGCGGTCTGGGGGCCCGCGGCGACCGCGAAGTACATCGCTTCGCGCGGGGTGACTTCCTCGACATACTCGAGCCCCTCGCTCTCGATCTCGCGCCGGAAGGCCGCCGCGATCCAGAGCGCGAGCACCTTCTCGCTCGAAGGGTCGAGGCGGAGGGAGCGTTCCGCCATCCGCAGGGCCATGGTCTCGTGGTAGATCCCCGACGCGACCGCCTGCATGACCAGACCCTGGTCTTTCTGGAAGTCCCAGACGAGCTGGAAGGCCTCGCCCGGGAAGCTGGTCAGCTCCTCGCGGTGCGCGTAATAGCCCTCCGCGAGCGCGCCGTAGAGGTCCGCGGGGGATTCGTCGAGCGTGCCGCCGATCGCGTCGATCGCCCGCGCGGCCGCGGCGCGGACGGCGGGCGACCCGGTCTCGCGATAGACCTTCGCGATCGCGGGGAGGGCGGCGGGGTAGCGGATCGCGGCGAGGACATCGAGGATGCGTTCCTTTGCGGCGGGCGAGTCGATCGCGAGCGCCTCGCTGAGCGGCGCGACCGATTGGCGTCCCAGCTCGATGAGGACCTGCTGCACGCGTGCGCGCTGCGCCGCGGGCCCGCCCCCGATCAGCGTGTCGAGGAGCTGCGGAACCGCGTACTCACCCGCGGCGACCAGCCTCGAGCGGGCGAAGAGGCTCTGGCCCACATTCCCGCCCAGCAGTTCGATGTTCTCGGCGATCTGCTCGGGGTTGCGCGCCCGCTTCAGGCGGCCCGAGCGGTACTGCGCCTCCAGCCGGGCGGCGATGTCCCGCACCGCGTCCACCCGCAGGCCCTGGGCGACCGCGTCGCGGAACCGCTCGAGCTCGCCCGAGTTGTCCACGAGGTCGACGAATTCCTCGTCGCTGAGCCCGCTGTCGAGCAGGGCCGCGCCCTCGCTCGCGGCGACATCGAACCGCGCGATCTTGATGAAGTGGATGAAGTTGGCGAGCAGCTCGTCGGGGGTGCGCTCGTCCTCTGCGGGCTGCGCGAGCGCCGTGCCGGCGCTGCTCGCGAGCAGCGCGGCGCCGCCGATCGGCGCCGAGAGTGGGGCGGACGCGAGGGCGATCGCCAGGGCGGCCAGCGCGGCGCCGCGCGAACGGGTTCCAGAGACGGTCTGCGTGTCGCTAGCCACAACGATCTCCTGTGGGTCTTCGATCCGAGGCCGGTCCGCCGTCGCCGAATGCCGGGCATCCGGCGCCGATGAGCCGTCGGTCGTCCCGGCTCACCCCCACGGGGCGGCACGGCGACGCGGGGGGTGCATTGTTGACGCGTTCTCTCCATCCGTCCGCCCCGGTCGCCGGTTCCGGGGCAAAGAACGCGTTCGGTATATATTTGGTCCGGTCGGCGTCCGGCGGGCCGAGACGCACACCTTATCAAGAGTCCGGCGCGGTCGCTCGCCGCGTGCGGCGCGTCATTTTCGCGGCTGGAGGCACCGGATCCGGGTGCCAACCTGCTGTGAATGTCGAGCGACTTCGCGCGATTGTGCGGGCGGGATGACCGATGACATCAAGCCGCGCGGGCGAGCGTCCGATGACGCAGCCGTGATCGGGACCCCCGTCGAGTGTGCAACCGGGGAGCGCCCAGACAATCGGACGACGCGACACCCCGCGCACAGACAGGTGACCTCATGGCCCTCGATCGAGATGTTCTGACAACCGGAGAAGTTGCCAAGATCTGCAATGTCGCCCCGCGGACCGTTTCCAAGTGGTTCGACTCGGGCCAGATCAAGGGCTACCGCATCCCGGGCTCCAAGGACCGACGCATCCCCGTCTCCGAGCTCGTGCGGTTCATGAAGGAACACGGGATCCCGCTCGACGGCGTGATCAGCGGATCGCTCCGCGTCCTCGTCGTCGACGACGACAAGGAAGTCGTCGATGTCCTCAAGCGCGTGCTCGCGGAGCAGACCGATTACGAGATCGCGACCGCGACCGGCAGCTTCGAGGCGGGCCTGCTCTGCGAACGCCTCCGCCCCCATGTGGTCCTCATCAACCTCCACATGGACGGCAGCAACGGCGCCGACATCGCGGGCCTCATCCGAGACTCCGATTCCACCCAGCTCACCCGCGTCATCGGTATGAGCGGCAAGCTCACCGACGGGCAGATGCACGCCCTCCGTGGCTCCGGATTCGACGGCTTCCTCAAGAAGCCCTTCCAGGTCCGCCAGGTCATCAGCGCGATCGAGGAAGTCTCCAACATCGCCGCCTGATCATCGACGGATACCCGATCACACAGCCGATCGATCGATACGAAAACGCCGGGCAGGGACGCCCGGCGTTTTCCATTGTTGGGATGGTCGACCCGTCACCGCGTCCTGCGTTGGGTGCGGGCGGCTTACTTCGCTTCGCCCATGAACGCCGCGAGGATGTCGCACGCCGCCTGCAGGTCGCTCTTGTGGATCATCTCCGTGACGGTGTGGATGTACCGCGTGCCGACGGTGATGCCCACCGCCTTGGCGCCCGCCGCGGCCTGCTGCGCCGCGGCGCCGTCCTGCCCGCCCGCCGCGAGGATCGACCGCTGGTACGGGATCCGCTTCTTCTTCGCGAGTTTCTCGACCTCGCTCGCGAGCCCGTGATCGCTGATGAACGACCCGTCCTTGAGGTGCAGCGCGAAGCCCTTGCCGTGGACGCTGACCGCGTCGGCGTCGGAGATCCCGGGCGTGTCGCACGCGAGCGTGACATCGATGCCGATGCCGATGTCGGGCTTGACCGCGAACGCGGCGGTGCGCGCGCCCCGCAGGCCCACCTCTTCCTGCGTCGTGAACGCGACGACGATCTCGCACGCGTGCCCCGTCCCGCTCTTGGCGAGCTTCCGAACGCTCTCGATGCCCAGCCAGCACGCGACGCGGTTATCGAGCGCCTTGCTCACCAGCTTGTCGCCCATCTCGACGAAGGGCTCGTCCATGACGACATAGTCGCCCACCTTCACCCGCTTCTTCGCGTCGTCGCCCGACAGCCCGATGTCGACGAAGAACTCGCTGACCTCGGGGACCTTCTTGCGGTCCTCGGGGCTCTGGGTGTGGATGGGCTTGCCCCCCGGGTTCATCACGCCCTTGAACTCCCCGTCCTCGGTCACGACCAGCACGCGCCGGCTGAACAGGTTCCGCGGGTCGAACCCCCCCGCGTTATTGAGCCACAGGAAGCCCTTGTCGTCGACATGGCGCACATAGAACCCGATCTCGTCCATGTGGCACAGCTGCATCAGGCGCCGGGGCTCGCCCCGAACCGCACGCTTCTTGCTCTGCTTGCCCTTGCCCGCGGTGCGCGGCGCCCGCCGGCAGATCAGCGAGCCCATCGGATCCGTCTCGATCGAATCGAACAGGTCCGCGACCTCCGATTCGATGAGGGACCGCACGCGCTCCTCGCGGCCGGGCACACCAGGGGTCTCGCACAGACGCTTCAGCAGATCGATATTCATCCCGGCACGCTCCTTCTTTGATTCGTGCGGCGATCATCCGCGGCGAACGATCCCGCATCAGAAGCGTAGCATCCGGCGATGACCAACCGCTCACCACTCGCCGACACCTTCCGCAACAACGGGCTCGATCTGCTCCCCTACGGACCGCCCGCAACCGGCATCGAACTCGTCGAGTCGTTCGGCGAACTCGACTTCGAGTACGCCGCGCTCCGCAAGGCCTGCGTGCTCATCGACCGTCCCGACCGAGGCGCGATCGAGGTCACGGGCCCCGACGCGGTGAGCTTTCTGCAGAGCATGCTCACCCAAGACATCGCGAAGATCCCGGTCCACGGGTCCGCCGCGTCGTTCTGGCTCAACAAGAAGGGACGGGTGGTCGCCGACATGCGTCTCACCAAGCTGCCCTCGAGCGACGGCAGCGGAGGGGTCAGACTGCTGATCGACCTCGACGCCCACGCGGTGGCGCCGACCATCGAATCCCTCGACGCCTACCTCATCATGGAAGAGGCGGAGCTCGTCGACGCGACGGAGCGCACGCACCGCTTCAGCCTGCACGGCCCGACGGGCCCCGCGCTCCTCGCCGCCGCGGGTGAACTCCACGCGGGCACGCCCGTCGCGGATCTCGCGGACAACGGCGCCTGCGTGGTCGAGATCGCGGGCGCCCCGGTCGTCGTCACGCGTGCGGATTCGACCGGCACGGTCGGCCTTGAACTCGCGATGCCCGCGGACTCGGCGCGCGGTGTGTGGGACCGGCTGCTCGAAGTGGGGCAGGTGCCCGCCGACGCGGAGGTGCACGATCTGCCCGACACGCCCGCGTCGAGGATCAAGCTGCGCCCCGCGGGCTGGCTCGCGTACAACACCGCGCGCATCGAGGCGGGCACGCCCCTGTTCCACATCGATTTCAACAACGAGTCGCTGCCCGCGGAGACGGGGCTGCTCGACACCCGGGTCAGCTTCACCAAGGGCTGCTACCTCGGGCAGGAGATCGTCGCGCGGATGCACAACCTCGGAGGGCCCAAGCAGCGGCTCGTGGCGCTCAAGCCCGGGGGCGAGAACCTCCGCACCGAAGAGGGGCACCCCCGCCAGCCCGTGGGCGGCTCGCCGGTCTATCAGGACGCGGGCCCCGACGGTGCGCCGATCGGCAAGCCCGTCGGCTCGGTGACCAGTTCGACCATCAGCCCCATGCGAGGCGGCGAGCCCGTCTGCTTCGCCGTCGTCCGCACCGACTTCACCGACCCCGGCACGGAACTCTTCGTCGAGGCGGAAGGGGCGATGCTGTCGGGCGAGGTCCGCGAGGGGTTGTCGTTCCTCGGCTAAGCCGGCTCCTCGTCTCTGTTCCTCAGCCCGCTCTTCATCCATGTGTTGGCGAATCGCGCGAGCGGGTGCCACGACTCGCCGCAGGCGCAGTCGTGCGGATCGCCCATGTCGACCCTTTCGAAACACCGCTGCGCCGAAGGGGCGAGCGGTGGCACCCAGAATCACTCCGAGTTCCTCGTGCCTCGTGCCTCATCCCGAACCCGCCGATAGGTCAGCTCCACATCCTGCCCCACCCGCTTCACCCGGCACAGGTCGAACCGCCGCCCCTCGCTCAGCCGCTCCGCGATCCGCCCCGTCGCCGCGGCCATCGCTTCGGCATCGCCCAGCAGCAGGGGGGCGACATACACGACCGCCTCGCAGATCAGGTCCGCCTCGAAGAGCGAGCCCAGCAGGCCCGGCCCCGCCTCGACCATCAGGTTCGTTACGCCATACTCGCCCGCGAGCGCCTCGAGCAGCATGTCGAGGCGGAGGCGTCCGTTGCTGTCCAGGTACTCGGGCACGCCGATGAACTCGCAGCCGAGCTGCTCGAGCTCGTCGCGCCGGGTCTCGACGATGCCGCTGGTGAGCAGGTCCTTGTTGACGACAATGGAAGTGGGGGTGTCATGCGCGGTGCGCACGATCGCGCTCTCTGACGAGATGTCCAGATCGCGGTCGAGGACGATGCGTCGGCAGGGGCGTCGCACCCGGCGCACGCCGCGGGCCGTGAGCATCGGGTCGTCGGTCGTCACGGTGCCCAGCCCGGTGAGGATCGCGTCCATGCGCGCCCGCAGGCGGTGCACGCGCCGGCGCGACATGGGCCCGCTGATCCACTGGCTCTCGCCGGTCCGCGTCGCGATCCGCCCGTCGATCGTCTGGGCCCACTTCGCGACCACCCAGGGCAGGCCCGTCGTCACACGGTGGATGAACGGGTCGCTCAGGCGTGTCGCGAGCGGGCTCGCGTCGGACAGTCTCGCCTCGATGCCCGCCCGGCGAAGGACCTCGATCCCGCCGCGCGAGACCTCCGCGGGGTCGGGGCGGGCGAAGACGACCGCCCCGACCTTTGCCTCGATGAGCGCGTCGGTGCAGGGGGGCTGCTTGCCGTGGTGGACGCACGGCTCGAGCGTGCAATAGACCGTCGCGCCCGCCGGGTCGTGCCCCTTTCGGAGGCAGTCCGCGAGGGCCTCGCGCTCGGCATGAAGATCACCGAATCGGCGGTGGTGCCCGATCCCGATGACCGCGCCCCCCTTGACGATCACCGCTCCGACCATCGGGTTGGGCTCGACATCGCCCGCCGCGCGCAGCGCGGCCCGCGCCGCGATGTCGAGGAACCGCTTGTCGCGTGCTGGGGTCGCGGTCTGGGGAGAGGCCGCGTCGGTCATGCCAGGCGCACCATCGCCTTGCGTTCCTCGGGTTCGAGCACGGGCTCGGCGTCGCGCAGCCAGCGCCGGGCGTCCTGCACATACCCCGCGGTCGGCTTGAGCTCGGGGAGCCTCCCCCGGAAGTAGCGGTTGAACCGCGCCATGAGCACCTCGCGCACGAGCTTGGCCGCCATCGAGGCGAGGGCGGTGGGCAGGTGCCGGTCCTCCGCCTGCGTCTCGAAGTTCACCGCGATCCGCCCGTCCCGCAGCAGGTAGCGGCTGAGATGGTTCGTGCGTGCATCGAGGGCGGCGCCCTCCCCCGGGAAGGCCCTCGCGATGATGTCCTCGTAATCGAGCCGGCCCGACTGCCGGTCGCAGATGATGCGCACGGGGCCGTCCGCGTCGTCGCCCAGCGTTGCCGCGAGCGGGAGCAGGTCCGCGAGCGCGGTCGCGGTCGTCGCGGCCTTGGAGCCCGTGGCGCGCACAATCTCGTTGAACCGGTCCTCCGGGATCGCGCGGACGCACAGGTGCACG